>JAVEYH010000114.1:0-11413 GCA_034003585.1 Kiritimatiellia bacterium | reverse complement strand
ACACGCCGTTCTCCCCGATCTCGAAAAGCGCGGACCCCGCATCGGTGTTGCCGCAGCGCAGGATGGCGTTGGGGGCCGCGAACCGCCCGGAGCCCGTAATGCGCAGCACACCCAAGTTCGTTGTCGGGCCGGTGGCGGGCGCGAGATTGAACTCGCTGCCCTGATACGCGAGCAGCGCGTTGCCGCTCACCGCCACGATCCCGGTGTTGTTGATGCCGCTTCCGGCCTGGTAATGGGGCACGTAAGCCGTCGTGTTCCCCACCGTAAAGGTGGAATCGTCCTTCACCTCCAGCCTGCCCATGGCGGGCTGGTTCTGTTTGCCGTACATGCCGACGATCAATTGGGCCACATCGACCCGGCTCGATCCCGCCGCCTCGAAATACCCGTTCGCGAATTCGCCGCGCGCGATCTGCAGCGCCGGATTCCCGCTGCCGGTCAACTGGAAGACGCCCGAGGTGACGACAACGGAACCGGACCCGGCAAACCCGATGATCGCGCCTCTCGCCCCGGACGTCAGTCCTGTGAAACACACGGAGCCCCCGTCCACCCGCAAACTGCCGCCAGCCCGGGTTTTGAAAAAGCCCTGAGCGTCTGTTGTCGCGCCGCCCGTGAAACCCAGGCAGGCGTTACTTTTAACGCAGACCTCCGATTTCTTCCCCTGGATGAGAATCGCGCCCTGGGAGATATCCAGCGTGCCGGTGTTCACATTGAGACGTGTCGAGTACCAGTCGTAATTCTGCACCGTCAGGTTCGTGATTGCGGGAACCGGCGCGCTGTCGAGGTCCACAACATACGACGCGGTATTCAGAGTCAGCCCCGCCGCGTTGTTGTCCGGCACCCCGTTGTTCCAGTTCCCCGCGTCATGCCAAACGCCGCCGGACGGGTTCGTTCACGTCGTCACCTGACCCCAACCCCGTCCGCTTGCCAGCACAGCGCAAAGCGCCAACGCCTGTCCCAGCCCTCTGCCCCGCATCCTTGTCTTCATCGCTTGCCCTTTCACGATTCAACGCCTCAACGAAACCCTCCAGACGGAATCCGTCCGGCCGCACCCGCCTTGATCCTTCGGCAGGCCCTGCGGAACCGTCCCTTCCCACAAACTGTTTAAAGTATGGGGCAAGCGAATCGGAAAATCAACCCGTGAATTCGATTTCGAGACACCTCCCCACGGCTTTTTCTTTTAGACAATGTTGTCTATAAACGGACGGTTCGGGGAACCGTTGCTACCGGAAACGAAGGCAAGCGCTTAAATCCCGGCATGTTTAGGTAGGGTCGTTTCCCCGAAACGACCGCAGAGAACCCTAAAAGAAATAGCCGTGGACACCTCCCCGATTCTAGAGGGATGGGGCCAAGTTCGTGTGCGGACGCTCAGCGGACCTCGATCAGCGTACCGTCCAGGGGGATCCAGCCGTAGATGACCGATCCCGGCGCCGCGTTGGTTGTCGCCGAGTTCGGCAGCCACCCGATCCCGCCGCTCACCGAATTGGATGCGGCGGACGCCGAAAGGTCCCGCTTGCGCCAGACGGCGATGCGTCCGCCGCCGCCCGCTCCGCCGCCGTACAGGTTGTGCGGATAGGTGCCGTTGCCGCCGTTGGCCCGCAAGAGAGCGGACGCCGCCCCCGCGAAAGAGCCGCAGGTGATGTAGATGCCGCCCCCTGACGCGCCCGCGCCATAGTTCGCGATCCCGCTGCCGCCGTTCGCGGAGATCACGCCGTTCAGCGCGACCGCCCGTTCCGCGCGGATCTGCACACTGCCGCCGCCATACGGGCCGAAGTCGGCGCCGAAACCGCTGGTCGCGGCCCTCGCCCCGCTGCCGGGCGCGGTGGGCGCTTCAGCGGAACCGTAGACCCCGCCGGGTCCCGGAGAACCGGTCAGATAACCGGGCGTCCCCGCGCCGCCATACCCTGCGCCATGGGTTCCGCCGGTGGCCCTGCCGGGACCAAAAGCGGTGGCTTTGTTGTACACCCCCGTGCCGCCCGAGTACCCCAGCGCGTCGGCATTGAATCCGCCGCCCGCCGCAACCCTCAGATTCCGCATGCTGAAGACCGGCGCCGCGCCGTTGGTCGGATGGGCCACCGGGAAGATCCAGCAGTTGGTGCCGACCGCGAGATCGCCAGCCACACCGACCTGCGCGCCGCACCACTCCGGCTGGCCGGACCGGAAGAGTCCGGCATAGACGTACAGACGCGCGGCATTCGTCAGCGCCAGATCGCCCGCGCACAAGAGAGACGATCCTTCGGCGTCCCGCGGATGCGGATTCCGTCCCGTCGGGGTACGTTCCAACGGCACGTTGCCGACACAAAGCGCGGCACCGCTGATTTCCGTCTGACCGCACTGCACGGTAACCGGACGGGCGAACTCCAGTTTGTGCTTCCCCGAATCCGTGCCGACGACCTTCAGCGCCTGCGCGACCGTCAGGTTCGTCACTGGCAAACGGACCCACACGTTGCTGACGGTCCAATCGGACAACGTCAGTTCGGCCGGTTCCGGGGCCATCCACTGTCCGGTGAACAGACGGGACGGCGAAAAGAAGCGCCCGTCGGGGAACCAGAGGGTTCCGATATCGCCCGGAAGCGTGGTATTGCTTCCGCCCGACAGGCTGGGCGCGGCGGAAAAGGCAACCGTCGGCACGGGCAGAAGGCTTTGCTCCGCGGGCGCATACGCCACCGCGATGCGTCCGCCGCCGGCACCGCCCCCCAAGCCGCCGCCGGAGGGGCCGGCATCCGCGGAGACCGTCCCGTTCGTGCCGTCCAGCGTGACGCACGTGATGTAAACGGATCCGCCCGAGCCGGCCGAAGCGTGCGAATACCCGACAGGGGCGGATCCGTTGGCACAAATCCGGCCGTTGACCATGACGGATCGCGCCTCGATCCGGATCGCGCCTCCGCCCGACCCGCCCATGTAGCCTGCCGCAACCGAACTGGGCCCCACGCCCCCGCTGCCCGGGAGAAGAGGCGCCTCGGCCGTCCCGTAGGTGTTGGTCGCCAGGTAGGGGTAACCGGTCACACCGATGGACAATGCGGTCAGGTTCGCCCCGTTGCGCCCCGATCCGCCGTGACTCCCGCCGAAGAAGACCCCGCCGCCCAATGACGGCCCGCTGCCCGGCCCGCCGCCGCCCGGCCCCTGTCCGGCGGCGTACGCGACGCCGCTGCCGCCCGCGTATCCTTTGCCGTCCGTCTGGATCGCGCCGCCGTTCTCGACCCGCAGGTTCTCGCAGACCACATTCACGCGGTTGGACATCGCCGCATGGGTGAAGGGACCTTCACACGTCAAGACACCGTCCTTCCAAACCGTCAGATGGGTGGCGTACAAAACCGTGTCCCACCCCGCGCACGAGACCGTGGCGTTACTGATCACGAGGGAGGCAAGGCGGGCCGAGGTCTGAGAGAGATCCACACGGGCCCGGGCCTGCGTCACGACCGCCGTGTCGCCATCCGCAGGCACACGGGACGCCGCCGGCGACACCCAGTTGGTCCAATTCGCGGCACCCTGCCAATCGTTCGTTCCGCCCACCCAGGTCAGCGTCTCCGCCCGCCCCTCGCCGAGGGCCAGAATCATTGCGGGCAAGAACTTTCCGACAGACCGACACACCCGTTCCGCACGTTTCGTTGCCTTCATCTCCTGTCCCTTTCTTTTGTTTCATCCCCGGAACCGCCGCGGGGCAGCCCGCCCGCTTCCCGCGCACCCGGCGCGTCAAGCACACACACCTCTTTCATCCTGAGCACCTGGCGGAGCGGTTCCATCTCCGTCAGGTAAAGCGCGCGCGGCGGCAGCGAGACCGCCACCCCCGTCAGCCGGATCGGATACGCCACGGGCCCCGGCCGTTCGGCCTGCCAGAGATTCGCCACGCTGCCGGTCGAGAGGTCGCGGATCGGCGAACGCTCCGTCACCGGCATGCGCAGAAGATTCCAGCCGTCGAAATTGATTGTCGCCAAATGCGCATCGTAATCAAAGCAGGATGTGCCGTGCGCCGTCGTGCCGCACGAGAGGCGGCGCACCCCGTTGGCGTCCTCGATCTCCCAATACACCTCGCCCCAGCCCGAATTGCCTTTGACCCAAAGGCCCAGCGTCGTGGGTTCCCCCTCCAGCGCCACGGGACGCTTCAGCCTGAACACCGTATACTCGTTCATCAGTGCGGGGAGGTTTGTGTTCGCCAGCAGTTCGACCTCGAGGCAAGGCCCCTTCTCCGCATCACACACCCGCCGGATCCCGAACGTACCGGCCGTGCGGTACGGCAATTCCGTGCGGGCGGTCTCCTCCAGCAGCGGATCACGCCCCGGCGCCTGTTCCCACTCGTCGCACGCATCCATCGCCGCGACGACGCGCCATCCTTCCGGCGCCGGCTCCCCGGGATAAGCCCGTTCCCCGCAGGTCACGGATCCGACCGGCACGGAGGCCGTCAGATACTGAACCGCGGTCCCGGCGCGCAGAGCGAGCCGCCGCCGGTGCCAGAACGTAGACCCCGCGCGCGTCCGGCCGTACAGATCCGTCAGTTCGTACCGGCTGTTCTCCGGAAACCGCAACGTCAGTTCGGCCGTGCCGCGCCCGGTCCAGAGCGCATAGACCCAGCGCTTGTCGGGACGCCGGAACTCCAGCGCATACACAGAGAACGATCCGGTAGGCACCTCACGCGTCAGTTCGGCGCAGTCCAGCGTTTTGGTCAGCGCCGCCATGGCCACATAGGCTTTTTTGGGGTACTGGAACGGATAGCGGCGGCAGAGTCCGGTGCCCCCCCAGAATCCCGAGTTGTAGTTGTTACCCGTGTCGGTCAGCACGCCCACCGAAATGTGCGGGGCGCGGTACGCCATCAGCAGCAGCGCGTCGCGCGCATACCACTCGGCCTGGAGCTGCTCTCCCAGAAGGCGGTCGTGACGGTAGTTGCTCTCCACGCAACTGGTCACGCGCCAGCGGTGATACCCGTGCAAGCGGGCGACCTCCCGCATCAGCCAGGCGGTCTGCTGTCCTCCGGCCCAGAGTTTTTCCGGCTGACCCGTGCGCCCCACGATTTCCAGACCGAGAAAATCCGCGTAGGCCTCGGGAAACCCGCGCCGCAGCATCTCGGCGATCAGTTCCGAACACCCCAGGCTGTTGCCCAGCAGAATCTCCAGATCGGGGTAGTGCGTCCGGACAATCCGGGCCAGGCGCATCGCCTGCCCGAAGAGCGCGTCGGCGTTCGGGAACTCATCCTCCGGCAACGGCTGCCTGCCGATCAGTTCGGGTGCCACACGGTACGGCCACCCGGCATGCTCGTGAAAGATCATGATGTTGCGGCAGCCGGGAAAGGCGGCGCGTTTCGAATCGATCTCTCGCCGGATCTCCTCCTCCGGCGCGTTGCGGGCCAGCAACGGACCGGGCCAACCGATCGTGCCCGCGGTCGTTTTCCATGCGGCGAGCGCCGTCTCGTCGGACATCGCGCCGGCATTGCGGCGCAGACCGGCCTTCAGCGAAAGCGGTCCCGCACCGAGTGCGGGATCCTTGGGACAGTAGTGATGCGTGTACCACCAGGTTCCGAAAGGCGAATCCCCCGGGCCGGCCTGTCGCGTATCCTCTCCCAACAGGGCGAAGGACGCGGTGTGGTTCAACAGCAGGCGGCGCCCCCGCGCGAGACGCATGTCGATCGCATACCACCCCGTCCGCCGCTGCGCCAGATCAATCGCGACCACACGTTCGCCTCCGCCGGTCTTCAGCGACAGCGTCCGGCTGACCGAAGCGACCCGCTCCCCTTCGGCATTCCGGATCGTCCAGCTCAACATATACGTCCCGTTGCGCTGCGGGCGGAGCGCCACACGCAGTTCCGGCTTCTCCGCGTTATGGAAGACATTTCCCGGCTGGACCGGCCGCACCTCCATTTCCACCGCCGGTTTTTCCAGGGTGACCCCGTAAACGCGCACACCGCTCACCGGCTTCTCCAGCGGCCAGTGCCGCGTGTCGGTGCGGGGATGCGCCTCAGCCATGAGCGGGCCGAGCAATTCGAAATCAAGCCCCGGACGCAACGGCTCCCTCTGCAGCTTCGGTCCCGCGTCGTCGAAAACGAGATCCTGGATTTCGCCGGAGCGCAGCGGGATCTCCGCCAGCCAGAGCGGCACGCTCCGGTTCCCGACGGTCACCGCGCCGACACGCGTCAGCCCTTCGGGAGCCGGCCCGTCGCCGCGCGGCAACCGCACGGTCGTGTCGGCCAGGCTCTCGCGGCCCCGGCCGCTGAACGCGCCGCCGGAAACGAACCGGGTGAGCCGCGCGGTGATTGACGGATCCTTCTCCGGATCGGGATCCAGGGCGCACAGCACCCAAGCGCGGGTGTACTGTTCCGCGGGCACCGCCATCATCACCGACTCCGGATGCGCGTCAAAGGGGCTTCGCGACGTGTACCGGTGATCGTAGCTTGCGCGGTGCCGCGCCGTGACGCCCAGATCGACCCCCTCCGGCATCAGGCGCAGCACAGGCACGCTTCCGCCCGGCGCGCCGGGAACCGCATACTGTTCCGGCTCCGCCGCCTGTCCGGATGTCCCCCGCCGGAACGCGAGGGGAGACAGCATCTCGAAACAGGGGTCTTCCGTTTGATCCGAAAATTCGGGTTCGCTGATTTCGCCGTCCTCCCGCGAGGCCGCGAAGGTCAGCCGCCGCAATCCGCCCTCCGCCCGCATGTCGCCGATGTGCTGTCCGTCCAGCAGACAGGTGACGCGACCGTCCCCCCAGCGCAGCGTCAGCGGCAGACGCGCTTCACGCGCGGAGGGCAGACCGTCCCACTTCGCCATAAGCGTCTTGCTCTGTTCGGGCTTGTAGCCCATGACATGCGGGCGCACATAACGCCGCACCTCCTGCGGCAATCCCGAGACCGCGACGCCCGCATCACGCAACACGCGCGTGATCCGGGTGACGCCATCGCGTTCCGTGTTGTCGGTGACCGGAAGACTGAACGGATAAAAGGCAAGCCGCGCGACCGTCCCTGTCCGCCCTTCCGCCGACACGGTCACCCCCTGCCTTCCGGTCCGCACCCAAGCCGTCATGACGGCGGCACCCTCCGGCACCGCCACCTCGCGGACCGTCACCGGGCCGGCCGCGGAGGCCTCGTCCAGCACGGCGGAGACATTGTCCACGAGGATCTCCCCGCCCTGGTCCGTGTACGACCAGATCGCGAACCGGGAGATTCGTTCGCCCGGTCGGATGAGGAACTGCCCCTGAAACCTACGCAGCGCATTCGTCAACGGGTGGGTCACGGAAAAGCAGTCGCGCCCGTTCACCCGGATCAGACAGGAGGCCTTCTTTCCGGCGGCCTCAAGGCAAATCGTCAGGACACGCTCTTCCGCCGCGGGTGCGATATCGACCCGCTGCCGCAACGCGCCGCGCTTCAACCGGAGCGCGCGGTTGCCCGCGCCCGCGGGGATCACCTCGGCCTCGGCATCCCCATAGGTGTATTCCGGCTCCCAACCGTCGGGGATCGAGCCGCCGGGAAACGTCCAGCGTTCCTGTGCCTGCCGCACCGGCGCCACAATCTCAAAGCCCCCGTTGGAAAGAAGCTCCGTTCCTGCGGCGGCCCAACCGGCGGCGCCAAGCGCCACCCCGCACCCGATGATCCATCCTGCGGCGCGTGTCCGCCATCCGTGTGTGTTTTGACGGGTCATGCTTGCTGCTCACCTCACCGTATGCGTGACCGCCACCGAGTCGATCACCGCCCTGTCGCTGGCGCCCAAGTAAAGATATCCCGTCTCATACGGAGCGAGATCCACCGTGAAGGTCAGCGCGCCGCGCGTTTCCGAAAGTTCCCTACTCCCCGCGTCATGCCGGATCTCGTGGCCGAAGCCGCGTTTGCCGTCGCCGGGTTTACGGATGCAGGAACTGAGCCAGACATTGAGTTTACCGCTTCCCGAAGCGGTTACGGTTCCGGCGATCCTTCCCGCTTTCCCGCTCAGCGGGACCTGAAGGAAACCGTACAGCACCCCGCCGCGGAGCTCCACCTGATTCCGGTTGTGCGGCCCCCGGATCAGCCGGGCGCCGGTTCCGCCCCACCCGACAGGGAACCGCGCGCCGCTGAGGCTGCCTTTCGCCAGCGCCTCCGGCGGCGTGTCGGAGCATTCGGCAAAGGACCCGTTCGAAAGCACGGGAGTGCCGACCACAGCCTGCCGGAAGAGCACCGCATTGTGGGGCCCCGTTCCGTCCGGCGCACTGCTTTCATGTGTTTTGGGCGGTTGCAGATTGGTGCAGGTGCGCCAGAAATGGATGCGCCAAACCTGTCCGTCCCGAATCTTGACACCCATGGGTTCCGCCGGGATGCGCGCCTCGATCACATACCGGTCCCGCAGCACGCGGGTCCGGATCTCCGCGCGGGAATCGAATGCGGGGTCGCGGCGCTTGGCGTCATAAAACACGCCGGCGCTGTTGACGATCCAGTGATAATACTCGGATTCCGGCGGTGCCAGCAGAATCTCAACCGAGTCGTCATGACAGATTTCCGCCGCGTCACGGAGCCAGGCGTCGCACGTGAGCGCCGACCACGCCTTTTCGGTCATCGCTTCGATCCCCACATACCAATGCCGGTCATCGTACAGCACCCGGACCCGCGTCTGCTCGGTCGGTTCGGCCCCTTCCGGGGTCAGGAATCCGGTCACCGGCTGGGCCTGCCGCCACGCCTCTTCGTCAAGTGCGCCATCGAGGGCCAGCGTCCCCGCGAAACGCCTGACGGGAACGTCATTCTGCGCGGATTTTATTTTTTTGAGTTTCGCGGCCCCCGCGATCCAAAAGCGCGTCAGATAATCGCGGTCCGCGGCGATCCGCCGTTTCAGCGCGGCATCGTTGCCCGCCAGCCGCGCGGCCGCATCGAGATATCCGATCAGCCGCTTCTCGGCCCCGTCCACGGTCAGACAGTGGTTGATCCGGTCGGGACCGCCGTACGCGACATGCCCGGGGGCACCCTCCCAGAGTTCCCTGCGGTAGGCGTGATATCGCTTCATGGGCTCCCGGGCCGGACCGTAATAGGCGTCGTAGGCCTCCGCCATCAGCGCGTCCACATCCGCTGCGGCATCCCACAACATCACCGCCGCCACATAATACAGTTGCCAGTTGCTCGCCATCATCGGGCTCGCGTTGCAGGCGTCCTCATTCCAGTTCTCAAGCCCGATCCGCTTGTAGAAACGGATGTCTTGGGCCAGAACAAACTCCATGGGCGCATAGGGCGAATGCGCCACCGAATAGTAATCGTAAATCCCGATCTTCGGAATCCGCCTGCGCCATTCGAGGATCTGCCGGAGGAAGGGGGCATTGCATCCGCTGTCCGGATCTTCGAGCCGGTGGACATAGCAGCGCTGATGCGGACAGTAGAGTCCGCGGACGCGGCTGTCGTAACGGATCGCGGGATCGGTCGGCAGGTCGCGGAACACGTTGTACATGTCCACATCCAGGGCGGCCTCCGGATTTTTCGCCAGCACCGCATCGGTCACCAGGCGGGTGAACCGGTGCGCCAGGTTGGCGACCGTGAACGTGCCGTTGTGCGTGCCCAACTCCATGCAGGCGGGACACTGGCACCAATGCTCGAACCCGGAGTCGTGGAAACTGACGGAAAAGCGCGCGCCATACGCGGTCATCTCCGTGACGAAGGCGATGACCCGCCGCTGCACCTCGGGATTCGCGAGGCAGCGTTGGGAACGCTCCTCACACACCCGTTTACCATCCCGCCATGGAAAATATTCGGGATGAAGGGCGAACGCTTTCCGCGGCACCGCCGCCTCAAAGGTCAGATGCCCGCCGCCGAAGACCGGATCATTGCCGCAGGCGTAGAAATCCAGATGCTCGCGGCTCCGGTTGGGATAGTGATACCGCGAGGTGAAATTCATTTTGCGCCGCATCTGCCATGTCCGGACCTCCTCCATCGTCCACGGCTCGACCGACTTCTCGTAGCAGTTCAGATACCGCCGGGCCACCGCAGGCTCCTGAAAGTCATCGATGCCCGCAAGCGTAATCGTTTTCGCCTCGGGGCAGCACTCGCCGTCCGCGCCGGGGTGCAGCCAGCGCACGCCGAGATACTTTTCGATGAACGTGTAGGTGCCGTACAAGGCGCCGATCGGATTCTTGCCGACAATGAAGATGCGATCCCCATCCGTCTTGATGTAAAAGGCGTCCGCGCAGGGGGAACGGGCGAGCCGCTCCCGCACGGCTTCGGGTGCCAGCAGACGCGCGTACGTCAGGGATACGGGCAGAATTTCGATGAACCCGGCATTCCCCCCCACGCGGGCGTGGACCGCGGGATACGTGGAGCGTTTCAGTTCCGCGCCCGAGATCCGCCTCACGTACTCCTGCAGCTCGACGGCCGCGCGGTACTCCGGTGCGGTGGGACACGGGTTCATCTGAATCACCGCATCACTCCTGCCGTCTTTCACCAGCACGTAATCCCGCACACCCTCCGCAGCCGCAAACGCAGTCAGGCCCGCCAACGCCAGGCTGATTCCGTGTGTCCTCATCCTCGCCATCATTTTTCCGCCGATCCCGCGGAGCTACCGCGCATTCCCCGCACCGATCAACACAACCGCCGCCGCCAGCGTCACCAGCCCGGCCGCCAGCGTCGCGCGCGGCCTGAGGCCCGTCCCGCTCCACTCGCCGGTTACGAAACCGCAGCAGACACCGGTCATGATGGTCGCGATCATCAGGAGCGGCCAGCCGATTGACGCGGCCAACGGCCCCAAGCGCGACAACCCCGCGCCGTACAGCGCGATGCCGCCCGCCCACAGCGCACCCATCACGCCGGTCAACGCCCAGCACCGTCCGGCCCCATTGCCGACAAACCGGCGCCAGCCCCGGTCGCGGATCATTTTGACCAGACAGACGGACAGGGTTGTGACGAAGGCCGCGCTCATGGTCAGGCACCAGACCGGATTCCCGGCATGCGCGGGCGCGGCCCCGGCCGCCTCCGCGCGCTGAACCAGTTCCTGCCCGAAAACAAACGCGAAGTTCAGCATCGGCGAGGTGATACCGCAGACGAGGCAGACCAGCAGACCGCGCGCGAACAGACCGGCTCGCATCGCCCCTTTGCCCGTATCCCCTGTCCGCCTGCCTGCCCGGTCGCGCTCATGACCGGCCAGGGCGCAGAGACCGACCCCGGCGAATAACAGAACGACCCCGGCCAGAATGGTTTGTCCGGCGGTTGTGCGGAACGCCTCCGGCTGCAGCACCAGCATGGGAACCAGTGTGCCCAGCGCGCCGGTCATGCCGTTCATCAGCGAGAACCCCAACGCCATCCCGACCAGACTGACCCCGAGTCCGAAGCAGAGCGTGCCGACCCCCCATGCGAACCCGCAGCACGCGGTCACCGCCAGCGTTTTCCACGACGCGGCGGCGCAGACGCCCGCCAGATCCGGCACCGTCGCAAAGGCCCAGAGCCACGGCATCACGACAAAACCCCAGAGGGTGAAGGCGAACCAGGTGTTCTCCC
>JAVEYH010000113.1:0-11552 GCA_034003585.1 Kiritimatiellia bacterium | reverse complement strand
AGAGCTCCATCGGCTCCGGTCTTCTGGGGTATGCGAATCCGGATGCCGGGGGGGTCTCGCGGTACAGCCCCCTCTGGATCGAAGGCGATGGGCAGACCAAACCCGCGCGCGGCACGGATTTCTGGACCCTGCGGGACCTGGGGCTGGCGAGCCGCGGCTTCGGCTGCCACGCCAACCAGTTCATCACCTTCGACACGCACCGGATCCGCGCCTATCTGCTGGGGAACTCGCAACTGCCCCTGGTGATCACCGGAAGCTACGGCATGGCGGGAGAGGTGCAGAACGCCGCCTACACCTCGCGCGGCGGCGTCTGGGTGGACGGGGCGCAGAAATTCCTCAGCGCGGCCAAGAAACGGGCCGACCCGTCGGACGCCTTCACGATCCGCCTCGACCCTTCCGACCGCTACCTCACCTTTGCGGTGCTGGACAACGCCACGTACGATTACGGACAGGACTGCGGGATCTTCAAGGATGTTCTCCTGACGCTCAAACCCATCGGGACCGTGATCGCCGTCGAGTGACCGGACGCGTTCCGGAAACCAGGCGGGCGGCAAGGGTCACCCGCCGCCCGCCCGTTTTTCCACGCGCCCCGCAGCGGGTTTTACCCGTTCAGGGTCCAGCCCGCGCGGTATTCGCGCTTCAGCAGCGCGTCGGCCTCGCCGCTGTTCGTCACCCGTCCGGCCTTGCCGTCGTACTGGAGCTTCTTGCCCACGCGGTAGGCCACCAGACCGAGGCACATCTGCTCGATCATGTTCGCGCTGTACTCGAAGTCGCACGCGGTCTTGAGGGAGGGGTTCTTGCAGGCGTGGATCCACTGCTTCTGGAAGTGCCCGACCGGCGGCAGCAGCTCCTCCTTCTTCCGCGGCTTGTAGTAAGAGAGGCTCCCGTCCTTGCCGAGCGGGATCAGCGCGCGCGAGGTGAAGTCGGCCACCAGAATGCCCTCGCTGCCCTTGAACATCGCGCCGTGGCCGATTTTATTGATGTCCACGTACGAGCTGGGCGGATTGGGCATCGCGCCGCCCTGATACCACGAGACGCCGATCGGCCCGCGCCAGTCGTTGGCCGGATGCTCGAAGCGCAATTCGGCGTTGACCGGCGTCACGTCGGGATTGAACGCCTCGCCCTTGCCCTCGGCGGTGGTCGGCAGGCCGCAGTCCACCGCGTTCCAGAGGATGTCCATGGTGTGGCTGCCCATATCGCCGATCTGGCCGATGCCGAAATCCCAGTACATGTTCCACTTCAGGCAGTTCGCTCCCGGGCCGCCCGCAAAATACTCGGGGTTGTAGGGATGGTCGGTTTTCACCGGACCCAGCCACAGGTCATAGTGCAAGCCCGCGGGCGGTGCGCCCGCAGCCGGGAGATACCCGAGTTTGGGGATCTTGCGGTTGCCCCAGGCATAGGCGCTCTTCACCTCGCCGATCGCGCCGTCGCGGAGCATCTCGCGCACGCGGTTGAAATTTTCGTGCGAATGACGCTGCATGCCGACCTGCGTCGCGAGCTTGTTCCGCCTGGGCAGCCAGTTGGCGCGCACCACGCGCGCCTCCTCGACCGTGATCCCCAGCGGTTTTTCGAGATAGACGTGCTTGTCACGGTTCAGCGCCCAGTTGGCGACGAACGCATGCGTGAAATCGGTCGTGCAGATGACCACCGCGTCGATGTCTTTCTGATCCAGGCATTTGCGCCAGTCGGTATAGGTTTTCGCCTTGGGGAAGCGTTTGGCCGCATCCGCCAGGTTGCGCTCCCAGCAGTCGCACAGCGCCACGACATTTTCATCCGCGATCGAATCGAAATGCGCCAGACCGCGGCCCCAGGTGCCGATCAGCGCGATGTTCAGCTTGTTGCCCGCGGCCGTCGCGCCGCGCAGCCCGCCCTGCGGCAGGATCAGCCCCGCACCGGTCGCCACCGCCGATTTCAGAAAATCACGTCGCTTCATCTTTTTCCTCCCTGTTTTTGGGGGCTGCGCCCCTTTTTCCGCGACACCGGCTCCCCTTCGAATCCTCCGGCTGTCACCTCGTCTTTTCAGGGTACCATGACCGCGAAGCCGCGGGCGAGCCTATTTTTGTGCCGTCGGGACTTGTCTAATCCGTTACGGGCCGGTAAGATGACGGCTTTTCCTTTCGGCAAACGATGAAAGTTCGGCACGGCATGAGAATCTTATCCGGCATCCAGCCCTCGGGCAAACTCCACCTCGGCAACTATTTCGGGATGATGCGGCCGGCCCTTCAGCTGCAGGAAAAGGGCGAGGCCTATCTCTTCATCGCCAATTACCACGCCCTGACCTCCGTTCACGACCCCGAGCGGCTGCGCCAGGACACGGTCGATGTGGCGCTGGACTTTCTGGCGTGCGGCCTGGACCCCGAGCGGACGGTGTTCTTCCGCCAGAGCGACGTGCCGGAGGTGCACGAGCTGGCGTGGCTGCTGTCGGTCGTCACGCCCATGGGTCTCTTGGAGCGCTGCCACTCGTACAAGGACAAGATCGCCAAGGGGATCGCGCCGACGCACGGGCTCTTCGCCTATCCGGTGCTGATGGCGGCGGATATCCTGATCTACCAGTCCAACATCGTGCCGGTCGGCCGCGACCAGAAGCAGCACGTGGAGGTGACGCGCGACATCGCGATCAAGTTCAACAACGAGTTCGGCGAGGTCTTCACGATCCCGGAGCCCTTCATTCCCGAGGAGGTGGCGGTGGTGCCCGGGCTGGACGGCCAGAAGATGTCCAAGAGTTACGGCAACACCATCGAGCTGTTCGGCGACCTGAAAGAGACCAAGGCGCGCATCATGCGGATCGTGACCGACAGCAAGGGGCTGGAGGAGCCCAAAGATCCCGCCGCCTGCAACATCTTCGCGCTCTACAAGCTGTTCGCGGACGAGGCGCAGCGGGCGGCGATGGAGGCCAACTACCGCGGCGGCAACTACGGGTACGGCCACGCCAAAAAGGCGCTGGCGGCGCTCTTCGAGGAAACGTTCGCGCCGCTGCGCGCGCGGCGCGCCGAGCTGCAGGCGAACATGGACTACGTGGAAGAGGTCCTGCGGAAAGGCGCGGAGCGGGCGCGCGCGGAGTCGTCCAAGACGGTGGACCGCGCGCGGCGCGCGGCTGGCTTGGCGTAGATGCAGTAGAGGGGGCGCGGCAGGCCGCACCCCCTAAGAATTGGGGCAGACATGTCGATCGAGGCGCTGTTGCCGGATGAGTACAAGGTGGATCTGGAAGTCTTCGAGGGGCCTCTGGATCTGCTGCTGTATCTGATCCGGCGCGAAGAGGTCGATATTTATGACATCCCGATCGAGCGGATCACGGCGCAGTACCTGGCATACCTCGATGTGATGCGCATGCTCGACCTGAACATCGCGGGCGAATTCCTGGTGATGGCCGCCACGCTGATGATGATCAAGAGCCGGATGCTGCTGCCCGTGGAAGCGCGCGCCGCCGAGGAGGAGAGCGACGAGACCTGGGTGGACCCCCGGCTGGACCTGGTGCGGCAACTGATCGAGTACAAGAAGTTCAAGGACGCGGCGAACCGGCTGCTGGAGTGGGAGACCCTGCAGGGCGAGGTCTTCACGTTCGGCGGCGAGCAACCGGTTCTCGAACGCGGGCCGCCGGACGCGGGCCAGGCTCTGGGAGACATCGGCCTGTTCGACCTGCTGACCGCCTTCCAGGAGGTTCTGGCGCGCGCGCCGATGGAGCCGCTGGGCCACATCGAGCCGATCCGCTGGTCGGTGCCGGACAAGATGGAGGCCATCCTGACCCTCACGCGCGGCGGGAATCGCGTGGCGTTCTCCGCGCTGTTCAACCCCGAATCGCACCGGGGCGAGGTGATCGTGACGTTTTTGGCGCTGCTGGAGCTGTTGCGGCTCCGGCAGATCACGTTGTGGCAGAACGAGGCGTTCCACGAGATCCTGATCCTCCCGGCGGAGGAGACGGGTGGCGGATTGTTGCCCGTTCCCGTGATCGGAGGAGGCGAACATGTCCAAGCCTGACGAGGTGAGAGTCCCGTTGCCCGCAAGCCTGCAGCAGGTGGTCGGGTCGTTGCTGTTCGGCGCCGACCACCCGCTGACGGTGGAGGAGATCCGCGCCTGCCTGAAAAGTGTGGCGGAAAACGCGCCCGAAGAGGAGAAGGCGGCCCTGTCGCTCTTTGCCGAAGCCTCGCCGCGCGAGGTCGGGGACGCGGCCGGGGGGATCGCCAAGGAGCTGGCGCGCCTCGGCCTGGGCATCGAGGTCACGTCCGTCAGCGGGGCCTTCCGCTTCCAAACCCAGGCGTGCTGCGGCCGCTGGGTGCGCAACCTGCTCAAGGCCGAGCGCCCCAACCGGCTCTCGCGGCCGGCGCTGGAGACGCTGGCGATCATCGCCTACCGCCAGCCGATCGCCAAATCCGAGATCGAATCGGTCCGCGGCGTGGCGGTGGACCACATCGTCAAAGCCCTGATGGAACTGCACCTGATCCGCATTGTGGGCCGCAGCGAACTGCCGGGACGCCCCTTCCTGTACGGCACGACCGCCTCGTTCCTCGACCATTTCGGGCTCGGCAGCCTGAAAGAGCTGAACGAACTCGACCCCACGCTGCAACGCTCCAAACCCTCTGAGCGCAAGGCCCTGCACCGCCGGGAACGGAAACCGGAGGAGGCACCGGAAAAGACGCCCGCCGCCGGAAAAGAGGCCGCTCTCCCCGCCCCAACCGACCCCGCGCCGGCCCAACCCCAAGGCGCCGTGCGGGAGATCCTGGGGGGCGGCGCCCCGGACGCGGACGCCGAACCGCTCTATGAGGCGTAAAGGGCCGGCCGCACGGCCCGGTAATCGGGCGCGTCCTTCTTTCCCTGCCTTTCGCCAGCCGATTCGTGGCCCGGTTTTTGCGGACTTGTAAGCGGGCCGCTCTTTTTATTATAGTAAATGACTCCTTTTTGAACGGGAACGCAGGAAAGCAGAGCGTGTATGAAGCAGATCGGTGTGGGCCTTTTGGGTTTCGGGACCGTGGGCGCGGGCGTGGCCGACGGCTTGCAGCGCAACCGCCGGGTCATGGCCCGGCGGTTGGGGGCCGACGTGGCGCTGAAACGGATCGCGGATCTTGACACCGCGACCGACCGCGGTGTGGCCATTGATCCCGCGATCCTGACCACCGACGCCCTGTCGGTGATCCACGATCCGGAGATCCGGATCATTGTGGAGCTGATCGGCGGCACGGGTGTGGCCAAGGCCTTGGTGCTGGAGGCGCTCAACGCGGGGAAACCGGTGGTCACCGCCAACAAGAAACTGCTGGCCGAACACGGGGAGGAGATCTTCGGCACCGCCGAACGCAAAGGCGTGGACATCTACTTCGGCGCCAGCGTAGGCGGCGGGATCCCGATCATCCGCGTATTGCGCGAAGGCCTGGCGGGCAACGAGATCCAGAGTATCCACGGCATCCTCAACGGCACGTGCAACTACATCCTCACCCGCATGGAACAGGAGGGGCTTCCGTTTGACGCGGTGCTGCGGGACGCGCAGCAAGAGGGCTACGCCGAAGCGGACCCGAGCCTGGACATCGACGGGTTCGACACGGCCCACAAGGCCATGATCCTCGCCTCGCTGGCCTACGGATTCCATGTGCCGATGGCGCAGGTGCTCGTCGAGGGCATCCGCAACCTCGCCGGCATGGACGTGCGGTACGCGGCCGAGTTCGGATACCGCATCAAACTGCTGGCCGTGGTGCGGCGCGACGGGGACGAGGTCGAGGTGCGCGTCCACCCCGCCCTGGTGCCCTTGGATCACATGCTGGCGTCGGTCAGCCATGTCTTCAACGCGGCCATGGTGCGCGGCGACCTGAGCGGCGACACGCTCTATTACGGCCGCGGCGCCGGCCGCGAGCCCACCGCCAGCACCGTGATCGGCGACATCGGGGACATCGTGCGCAACCTGATGGCGGGCAAGTCGCGGTACCGGCGCGGCGTCTGCCTCGCCGAGGACGACGGCCGCCTGCGGATGCGTCCGGCCGGCGACATCTCAAGCCGCTATTACGTGCGGCTGATGGTGTGCGACCGGGCCGGTTCGCTGGGCGTCATCACGACGCTGCTGGGCCGGCACGGCGTAAGCATCCTGGCGGCGACGCAGAAGGCGCTGTCGGGGTCGCAGGATGCCGGATATGTGCCGGTGGTGATCCTGACGCATGCGGCGCGGGGCGCGGACATCGAAGAGGCGTTGCGCGAGATCCGCGCGGCGGGCGTGCTGAACGAAGAGCCAGTGAAACTGAGGATGCTGTAACGGCAAGGGCGGGCAGGGCGCGTTCCCCGAACGCGCCGCGGACGGCTCGGGAAGCCGCCCGCAGCAGGAAAAAGAATCTGACCCCGGGAGAGCGTGATGAAAGTATGTAAATTCGGCGGGTCATCCGTCGCCAATGCGGAGCAAATCAACAAAATCGCGGAAATCGTGTTGGCGGATCCCGAGCGGCGGATCATCGTGGTCTCCGCCCCCGGCAAGCGTGACAAAGGGGATGCCAAGGTGACCGACATGCTGATCGCCTGCGCGGAGCTGGCCCTGTCGGAAAAAGAGTACGAGACGGCGCTCGCGGCGGTCGTGGAGCGGTATGCCGAAATCCAGCGCGATCTGAAGCTGCCCGCCGGCATCACCGCGGAGATCGAGAAGGATCTGCGCTTCCGCCTGGCCAGCGACCGTTCCCACCGCGGCATCTTCCTCGACTGCATGAAGGCGGCGGGGGAGGACAACAGCGCCAAGATCGTGGCCCAGGCCCTGCAGGCGCGCGGCGTCCGGGCCGTGTACGTCAACCCCCAGCAGGCGGGACTGCTCCTGACCAACGATTACGGCAATGCGCAACTGCTCGACGAGTCGTACCAGCATCTGGCCCGGACCCTGCGGGACCGCGAGGAGCTCGTGGTCTTCCCGGGGTTCTTCGGCTACACCCAGGAGGGGAAGGTGGCGACCTTCCCGCGCGGCGGGTCGGACATCACCGGCTCCATCCTGGCCGCGGCGGTCAAGGCGGAGGTCTACGAGAACTTCACCGACGTCGATTCCGTCTATCCCGTGGACCCGCGGCTGGTGCCGGAGGTGAAGGCCGGCATCCCGGTCATGACCTACCGCGAGATGCGCGAACTCTCGTACGCCGGGTTCGGCGTGTTCCATGACGAGGCGGTGATCCCCGCGGTCAAAGCCGGCGTGCCGATCCACGTGCGCAACACCAACCGCCCCGAGGAGCCCGGAACCCTGATCGTGCAGTCACGCCGCGTGCTCGCCGGCGGCGTGGTCGGCATCGCGAGTGATGACGGCTTCTGCAACATTTTCGTGGACAAGTACATGATGAACCGCGAGATCGGCTTCGGCCGCCACCTGCTCCAGATTCTCGAGTGGGAGGGGGTCTCCTACGAACACATGCCCTCGGGCATCGACAACGTCTCGGTGGTGATCCGCGACCGGAACTTCGACCCCGCCTGCGAACGGCGCGTGCTCGACCGCATCCGGCGCGACCTCAACCCCGACGCGGTGCTCGTGGAACGCGGCTACGCGCTGATCATGGTGGTGGGCGAAGGGCTCTACTACACGGTGGGAATGGCCGCCAAAGCCACCCGGGCGCTCGCGGACGCGGGCGTCAACATCGAGATGATGAACCAGGGCTCATCCGAAATCAGCATGATGTTCGGCGTCAAGGCCGAACAGCGCGCCAAGGCGGTGAAGGCCCTGTACAACGCTTTCTTTTAGGCAAGGCGCCGGAAAGGAGCGCGGCCATGAGCGCGAAACCCCAGAAAGTCTTCCTCTACGACACCACCCTGCGCGACGGCGCCCAAGGCGAGGGGATCTCCTTCTCGGACACGGCCAAAGTGCGTTTCGCGCGGCTGCTGGATGAGTTCGGCATCGATTACATCGAGGGCGGGTTCGCCGGTTCCAACCCGCGCGACCGCAAGTTTTTCGAGGACATCCGGCGGGAACGCCTCGGCCACGCGCGCGTCACGGCTTTCGGCAGCACGCGCCGCGTGAACCTCGACGCGGCCCGCGACCCGCAGCTCGCCGGACTGCTCGCGGCCGATACGGAGTGGGTCACCATCTACGGCAAGGCCTGGCTGCTGCACGTGCGGGATGTCCTGCGCACCACCGGCCCCCAGAACCTGCAGATGATCGCCGATACCGTCGGCCACCTGCGGCAATGCGGGCGCCACGTCTTTTTCGACGCGGAACATTTCTTCGACGGGTACAAGGATGACCCCGCCTACGCCCTGCAGGCGCTCGGCGCGGCGGCGCGCGAGGGCGCCGCGGCGATCGTGCTGTGCGACACCAACGGCGGCACGCTGCCGCACGAGATCTTCACGATCACCGGCGCGGTCTGCGCGGCCTTCCCCGGCGTCGAGATCGGCATCCACACCCACAACGACAGCGGCCTCGCGGTCGCGGCCGCCCTCGAAGGCGTCCGCGGCGGCGCGCGCCAGGTGCAGGGCTCCGTCAACGGGTACGGCGAGCGCGCGGGCAACGCCAATCTCATCAGCATCCTGCCCGCGCTGGAACTGAAGCTGGGATACGCCTGCGTCGGCCCCGAGCGGATGCAGAAACTCTGCGACGTCTCGCGGATCACCGACGATCTGGCCAACCAGCGGCCCGACCCCAAACAGCCGTACGTCGGCCGCTCGGCCTTCAGCCACAAGGCCGGCGCGCACGTGAACGCGATCCAGAAAAACCCGCGGACCTTCGAGCACATCACGCCCGAGGCGGTCGGCAACAGCCGCCACGTGCTGGTCTCGGAACTCTCCGGCGTGGCCAACGTCCAGATCAAGGCGGCCGAGCTGGGCATCGACCTCACCGCCTTGGACAAAAGCCAGGTGCGCGAGATCCTGAACGAGATCAAAGGCCACGAGAACAAGGGCTACTCCTACGAATCCGCGGACGGCTCGTTCAAAATCCTGCTGCAGAAGGTGCTCAACACCCACAAGCCCTTCTTCGAACTGGAGGGGTTCCGCGTGATCATCGAAAAACGCGGCAGCGGCGAGCCCTGCCTTTCCGAAGCCACGGTCAAAGTCAAGGTCCGGGGCGAGACCGAACTCACGGCCGGCGAGGGCTCGGGCCCCGTGGACGCGCTGAACGCCGCGCTGCGCCAGGCCCTGACCCGTTTCTACCCCGAGATCGACCAGATCACCCTCACCGACTACCGCGTCCGCATCCTGGACCCGCAGGAGGCCACGCGGGCCGTCACGCGCGTGCTGATCGAATCCGGGGACGGCACGCGCCAGTGGGGCACGGTCGGCGTGTCGGAGAACATCATCGAGGCCTCGTGGCAGGCGCTGCTCGACAGCGTGGAGTACAAGCTGTACGAGGACCGCGCCGTGCGGACTCCGCCCGCACCAGCCGGCGAGGGAGAGAACGTTTAACGTTCAACGCCCAACTCTCAACGCGGGGCGGACAGGGGAAGTTCATTAGTGCGGGGACAGGCCAGTCGGGAGCGCGGGCGTCCCCGCCCGCAATCAGATTCCGCGCACTTCAGCGTTGAACGTTTCTCCCCCCTCCCCTCTTCCTTCCTCCCTCCCCCTTTTTCCCTCTTCAATGTGGCGGCCAGAGCCGCACCACCGCGACCGCCACGCCGATGCCCACCAGCATGCCCGCGAACACCTCTTTACGGGTGTGGCCGAGCAGTTCCCGGAGATGGGTCTGCCGCAGCTTATGCTGCTTGAACAGCTCCTCGATCATCTGGTTCAGGATCTTCGCCTGATGCCCCGCCGCGCGGCGCACAACCGCGGCGTCGAACATCGTGATCGCGGCAAACCCCGCGGCCAGCATCGCGATCGGCGAATCGAACCCCTCCGTGAGCCCGATCGAGGCGCACAACCCGCACACCATCGCCGAATGGGCGCTGGGCATGCCGCCGGTGCTGAGCAGATAACGGAAATCGATCGCCCCGGTGCGGATGAACCCGACCGTCATTTTGCAGATCTGGGCCACGGTCCATCCGATGAAGGAGGACCAGAACCAGGGCGTGGCGAACAGATGGAACGGATTGGTGTCGGCAATCATGGCGCAGGCGCGGTCAGGGCGGGATACCGGCCCACCGGCTCCCGTTGCCCGTCAGTATGGCACGGCCCGCGCCTTTCTGGCAAAAAGTTTTTTGGGGAGTTGACGGGAACGCGGGGAATATGCGATACTTCTTTTCACTTTTGCACCCGTGGTGGAATTGGCAGACACGTAAGATTCAGGTTCTTATGTCGCGAGACGTGGGGGTTCAAGTCCCTCCGGGTGCACCATTCCGATCTTTGTCTCCGGCACTGCCCCCTTCGTCTATCGGCTAGGACATCAGGTTCTCATCCTGGAAAGAGGGGTTCGACTCCCCTAGGGGGTGCCAATCGTGAGAATCTCTTAAACGCCGGCGGTTTAACAAAACCGCCGGTTTTTTGTTTTTGTGTAGTGCCGGACGGTCTGGCTAAGCGGTCGGGCGGCTGGACCGAGGACACCACTGCGGCCCGCTACGACCACGCTGAACGCATCGCCGAGCTGCGGGCGGCCGTGGAGAAGGCGAAGTAGAGAAATCGTTTTTCCCTCGCCCTTCCCTCGAATCAAGTGCTAAACTTCAAATATGTAAAACTAGACGCGGATGGCCAGCATCACGGAGCCCGCACCCAGCCTCAAAACTCGGCTCAGGCCGGAGAGCAGAACCACACACGATGGAAGAACAGGTCATATCGAAGAAGCGGGTCGCGGATCACGGCGAGGTGCTGACCGCCAAGCGGGAGGTCGACGCCATGCTCGATCTTGTGAAGCAGGAAACGGAGCGCATCGAGTCCCGTTTTCTCGAACCCGCCTGCGGCAACGGGAATTTCCTGGCCGCCATTCTCGAGCGTAAACTCGCCGTCGTTGAAAAGCGCTACGGCAAGTCGCAATTGGAGTTCGAGCGGAACGCGGTTCTGGCGGTCTCTAGCCTATACGGGATCGACATTTTGGAGGACAACGTAACGCATTGCCGGCAGAGACTTTTCGGGATCTTTGACCTTTGCTATCTGCGCTTGTTCTCGAACAAAACGAACGACAAATGCCGCGAGGCTGTTCGTTTTATGCTCGGGCATAATATCGTGTGGGGCGATGCTCTTGACTTCAAAACTCGCGACACACCTCGCCGGCCGATTGTTTTCTCGGAGTGGTCGCCGGTCAACGGCAGCCTGATCAAGCGGCGCGATTATATGTTGTCGTTTATGTTGGAAAAGCAGCACCAAATGTTGCTCTTTAGCGACGAGGGAAACGTGGCAGATCTGAACGAGCCGGTGAGAGACGATTATGCCCCCGTCCATTTCTTGGAGATCGCCCATGTCCAGCGATAGTTACAACCCCGATGTGCTTTCCTGCATCGCGAACCTGAGCAGCGACGAGGTCTTCACGCCGCCGTCTCTGGTGAACCGGATGCTGGACCAGCTCCCGGCGGAACTGTGGCGCGACAAGAACGCGACCTTTCTCGATCCCGGTTGCAAGTCGGGTGTGTTCCTGCGGGAGATCGCCAAGCGCCTCGATAAGGGGCTGGAGGCGCAGATCCCCGACCGGCAGAAGCGGATGAACCACATCTTCAAGCGGCAGCTCTTCGGCCTCGCGATCACCGAGCTGACATCCC
>JAVEYH010000112.1:7756-11560 GCA_034003585.1 Kiritimatiellia bacterium | reverse complement strand
CGTCCGCCGCCGCCGCAGGCCGGGAAGCGGCGCGCCTCACGCGAGCGTGAGCGCGCCGCCCGAAACGCCGACGCGCACGGTGGCGCCGGGCGCGTAGGCTCCCGCCACCAGTTTGCGGGCCACCGGCGTTTCCAGCTCGCGCTGGATCACGCGTTTGACCGGCCGCGCGCCGTAAACCGGGTCGAACCCTTTTTCGGCGAGCCAGGCGATGGCCGCGCTGTCGGGTTCGAGCGTGAGTTCCTGTTCCGCCAGCCGTGCGCGCAGGTCTTCCAACTGCAGGCGCACGATGGCCTCGATTTGCGCGCGGCCGAGCGGTTTGAAGAGCACCACTTCGTCGAGGCGGTTCAGAAATTCCGGACGGAATTGGCGCTTCAGCAGGTCGAGCACCTGTTTGCGGACTTCCGGGGAAAGGTCGGACGGGTCAGATTCGTCAGACCGCTCTGCCGCCAGATACTCCGAACCGGTGTTGCTGGTCAGGATGATCACCGCATTGCGGAAACTGACGGTCCGGCCATGGCTGTCCGTCAGGCGCCCGTCATCCAGGACCTGCAGCAGGATATTGAAGACATCGGGATGGGCCTTCTCGATCTCGTCCAGCAGCACCACGCTGTAGGGCTTGCGCCGCACGGCCTCGGTGAGCTGTCCGCCCTCTTCGTATCCCACATAACCGGGCGGCGCGCCCACCAGGCGCGAGACCGTGTGTTTTTCCATGTACTCCGACATGTCGATTCGGACCATCGCGCTTTCGGCGTCGAACAGCTCGGCCGCGAGGGTTTTGGCGAGTTCGGTCTTGCCCACGCCCGTGGGACCGAGAAACAGGAAAGCACCTACCGGACGCTGGCGGTTTTTGATGCCCGCACGCGAACGCAACACCGCGTCCGCGACGGCTTCGACCGCCTCATCCTGACCGACCACACGGCGGTGCAACACGTCCGGCAGGTGCAGGAGTTTTTCCCGTTCGCCTTCGAGCAGCCGCGTGACCGGGATTCCGGCCCAGCGCGAAACCGCTTCCGCGATCTCTTCGGAGGTCACCTCTTCACGCAACAAAACGGGGCCCTCATGCGTCTGCAGCTTTTCCTGGGCAGCCCGGAGTTGCTTCTCAAGGGACGGGATGGTCCCGTATTTGAGTTCCGCTGCCAGGTTGTTGTCGTAGGCGCGTTCGGCCTGCTCATACCGGGTGCGGGCCTCCTCAAGCCGCTCGCGCAGGCGGCGCGTCTCGTCCAAGATGTTCTTTTCCGCCTGCCAGCGCGCGGTCATCGCGTCCGCTTTGGATTTGGCATCCGCCAGTTCTTTGCGCAACTCGACGAGACGGGCTTTCGAGGCACTGTCCTTCTCTTTCTTCAGGGCGGTCTCCTCGATCTGGAGGCGTGACACGCGGCGGGTGATCTCATCCAGTTCGGCGGGCATGGAATCCATTTCGGTCCGGATCGAGGCGCAGGCCTCGTCCAGCAGATCGATGGCCTTGTCCGGCAGAAACCGGTCCTGCACGTACCGGTCCGAAAGGACCGCGGCCGAGACCAGGGCCGCATCCTGGATATGGACATTGTGATGGCGCTCGAAACGCTCCTTGATGCCGCGCAGAATCGAGAGCGTGTCCTCGACGGAGGGGGGGTCCACCTGCACCGGTTGGAAACGCCGCTCCAAAGCCGCGTCCTTTTCCATATGTTTGCGGTACTCGTCCAGCGTGGTCGCGCCGATGCAGTGCAGCTCGCCGCGCGCGAGCATCGGCTTGAGCATGTTGCCCGCATCGCTCGACCCTTCGGTGCGGCCCGCGCCCACGATCATGTGGATCTCGTCGATGAACAGTACGATCCGTCCTTCCGCCGCCTTGATCTCATTGAGCACCGCCTTGAGCCGCTCCTCGAACTCGCCCCGGTATTTGGCGCCGGCCATCAGCGAGGTCAGGTCGAGCGAGAAGACGGTGCGGTCTTTGAGCCCCTCCGGCACATCCCCGCGCACGATCCGCTGCGCGAGGCCTTCGACGATCGCGGTCTTGCCCACGCCGGGCTCGCCGATGAGCACAGGGTTGTTTTTGGTCTTGCGCGAGAGGATGCGGATCACGTGGCGGATCTCGGTGTCCCTCCCGATCACCGGGTCGAGTTTGCCGGAACGCGCGAGTTCGACCAGATCGCTCCCGTATTTTTTGAGCGCCTCGTACTGGCCCTCCGGATTGTCGGTGGTGACTCGCTGGTTCCCGCGCACCTCCTTGAGAAGTTCCAGCAGGCGGCGGGTGTCGACACCGCAATCGAGCAACAGGCGCCCGCACGTCTCCCGCTTGCCGGATTCGGTCATGGCGAGCAGCAGATGCTCCACCGAGAGATATTCGTCCTTCAGGCGTTTGGCCTGGTCGCCGGCCCTCACCAGCAGATCATTCAGGGCGTGGGTCACGTAGATCTTCCCCTCTTCGACGTCACCCGTGACCCGGGGCTTGCGCTCCAGTTCCTCCCCGACCCGGGCGCGCAGGGTTTCCACCGAAACGCCCGCGCGCCGCAGCAGCGACACCGCCAACCCGTCGGTCAGATCCAACAGGGAGGCCAACAGATGCTCGGTGTCCAGTTGCTGGTGCGCGTGCCGCACCGCCAGGGTTCGGGCGTTGTTTAGCGCCTCTTGCGCCTTTTGCGTCCATTTGTTCAAATCGGTCATGGGGTTACCCTCCTGCGGCGTGGTCGGATGCCGCCTGAATAGAGTAAAGCACAGGCCATGCCAGAGGAGCGGCAGGGAAACGGACGGCGGTCAAGGCGCGCGTTCAGCGCGCAACGCGCAACGCATAGGCTGAAAGGGAACCGGACGGGGAGGGTCATTGTGGCGCATTTCGTTTCAGGGCGGTCACTTTTGGCGCACTGTAGTGAGGGCGGCTTTACGGTATGCGGCGACTGTGGTAAAGTGAAATCCGAAACGTTGGAGGATGAAAAAAGGGGGGATGATGAACGTCTGGGGTAAGGGATACGTGCTGGCTTGCGCGGCGCTGGCCGGGGTGTGGACATCCGGTGCCGGGGTCGAGGGGCGGCTGGACGCGCAGGTGCTGGCAACGGGCGGCGGGCGCGTGCTGCTGCTCTCGCCCGCGGGAGAGGTGCTGTGGGAACACAAGGCCGGCAACATCCACGACGCGTGGCGGCTGGCGAACGGAAACGTGCTCTTTGCGGACGGCAAGGTGACGGAGGTGACGCCGGATCACCGGACGGTGTTCCATTACGCGCCGGAGGAGCAGCGGGGCGGCGGGGCCTTTTCCTGCCAGCGCCTCGCGAACGGCAACACGGTGGTGGGCGAGAACGCCGCGGGACGTGTGGTCGAGGTGGACCGGGACGGGCGGGTCGTTTTCACGTTGCAGACGCAGCCGGTCAAGGTCGGAGGGCACCACAACCTGCGCATGGTGCGGAAACTGAAGAACGGCAACTATCTGGTCTGCCACTCCGGCGCGAACCTCGTGCGCGAGTACCGGCCGGACGGCACCGTGGCGTGGGAGCGGAAGGCCAAGGCCCTGGCCTTTGCGGCCGTGCGTCTCGCGTCAGGAAACACGGTCATCTCGTCGCTCAACCAGATCACCGAATATGACCGGGACGGTAACGAGGTCTGGGAGTTCAGGGCAGCGGACTTGCCGGACGCGGCGATCCGGAACATGACGGGGTTCCAGGTGTTGCCGGACGGGAATCTGGTGATCGGCTGTTATTCGGCCTACGACAAAACCGGGGCCGGCACCGGCATGTTCGAGATCGGCCGCGACCGGCGCCTGGTCTGGCGATACGTGAGCCCGGGCCTGCGGGACAAAAGCATGATGGGCGTTCACAAGCTGGCCGCGGGGGCGGA
>JAVEYH010000112.1:1731-7656 GCA_034003585.1 Kiritimatiellia bacterium | reverse complement strand
CCGACATCGTCACCGGGGACAGGATGCGGTTCAGAACAGCGAGGCGGGCAGCAGGCAGGAAGCGAACACATGCCCCTCGTAAAGGGATGTGCTGACGAGATTCCTGCGGCCTTTCAACTGTTTGAACGGTTCCAGCCATTGCCCGAGAAGTTCGATCTCGATCTGGCCGGTGACGGGGTCGATGGCGCGGATCAGCAGGTCCCGCGGACTGTAGCGGATGCCGGTCCCGAGCGCTTTGGAGAGGGCCTCTTTCGCGCACCAGAAGCGCAGGATGGCGGTCGGCGCCTCGCCGGTCTGGGCGGCCCGTTCCAGTTCCTCGCTGGTGAACACGCCTTTGGTGAAATCCTCGCTCAGATCCCGTCCGAGGGCCTCAATGTCGATGCCCAGCCGCGCGTTGGCGGCCACGGCCGCCACAATGAGTTTGGAGGTGTGGGCGATGGAGAGGTCGAGGGTGGCGGCCGTATGCTCGCGCCAAGGGCCGAGCGGGTGCGGCTTGCCGGAGTCGTCGGCCCAAATCGGGATGTCCGCCGCGGTCCAGCGCGCCTGGTGAAATTGCCGCAGGAAGCGGCGCGCCGACTCTTTGGCGGCGGCGCGGCCGAAGAGCCACTCGACCCGCCTGCTGGTGGCGCCCTGCATTTCCAGCCACTCCTCGCGTTCCGTGGGCGCCAGCAGCACATACGCCAGGGTTTTGAGCCAGAGTTCCTGGTTGTGCTCGAACAGGCTGAAGGGGATTTCGGTCACGACCGCCCCGGCGACCGGCGTGGCCGGATTGCCCAGCAGGTCCAACGGCAGCGGCCGCGTGAGGAACTGTTCCGAGGGGCGCAGGATGAACTGCTGGTACTCGGGCGGGACCCGCTCGCACAACTCCTCCCAGCCGCGGAAATGGATCAGCAGGTTGCCGTTGCCGTCGGAGATCTGAATGTCCGCCACATGCGAGCGCGGGGTGACCGAAATCAGCCGCAGGTACCCGCGCAGGCGCGCGCCCTCCGTGAAACCGGGGGCATGGAAGAGGATACGGCGGGCGCGGAACGGCAGCGAGATCGCGCCGGCGAATTTTTCGTGCGAGCGCCAGAGCGAGAAGCTCGAGACGATTCCGTCCAGCAGCATGGGCCAGACGGAGAAGAGCGGGATGCGGGTGGCGCGCACCGCCTGGCTGCGTTCCGGCACCTCGATCTCGAAATCAATGCCTTCCTCGCTCCAGAGGTCGACGTGGCGGATGATGCGCAACCCTTCACCGTGGAAGAGGCGGTCGGGGTAGATGTCGTGACCGGACCAGTTCACCGGGCGCGGCCGGGTGAGGGGCGGGGGTTGGATGGGCGGCATGACCGCGACTGCGGCGGTCAGCAGCACGGTCGCCTCGATGATCGGCCAGGTGAAGGCGCTGTTGGGCGCGTCGTCGCGCAACTGGACCCGGACGGCGGCAAACTGCGGGTCGGGCCAGGCGATCCGCTCGGCGCGGAGAATGATCCGGACGGCGCCGCGCTCGAAGCCGACCCAGCGCGTCGCGCGCAAATTATCGATCTGCGCGACGCGCCGGCGCGGCACGAGTTTGCGCGCGGCTTCGGTCATCATCTCCAGGCCCGAGATCATGGACAGCAGGGTGAGTCCCTTCAGATCCGGGTTCGCGTAGGAGAGTTGCGAGGTGCCGAGCGCATAATCCCGCAGGAACGGATAGTCGTCGAGGGTCAGGACTTTCGCCAGTTCGAGGGTGCCCGCCTGCTCGTCGAGGATCTCGGCATTGGTCAGCATCGGGAAGTCGGCACCGAAATCGAGATGACGTCCGGTTTCGCGCGGCGCGCGGGGTCTGCGCGCGGTGCCGGCCGGGGGGGCGGCTGTGGTGAGAAGGTCGCCGCGCGGGGCGAAAACGGTCAGGCGCGGCAACTGCGCGGAGAGACGCATCGCGTGCTCGGTGGTGACGGTGAGGGCGAGTGGCCTGTCGAAATCCAGCCGGTGCCGCCGGCGGTGGCGGTGAAGCACGGTGAGGTCGAGCTGAACCCCTTGGGCGGCGAGTTGCCCGAGGGCGTGGTGAAGCTGGGCCAGCCCCGAACGGTGGATGCGGTTGACGGCGACGGCCTGATGGGGAAGGTTCTTCAGCGTCTCGTCGACGGCGGTGGTCATGTTCCCGCGCGCGCCGAGTTCGATGAACAGGCGGAACCCGTCCTGATACATCTGCCGGATGGTGTCGTCAAACAGGATCGGGGAGGTCCACTGATCGGCGGTGAGTTTCAGGATGCCCCGCGGTTGGGCGGGCAGACGCTCGGCGGTGGCGCACGAATAAACCGGGATGCGCGGCGTGTGCCGCACCCAATGCGAGAGGAACTGTTTGATGGGCGGGAGGACTTTGGAGCACCACGGCGTGTTGAACGGCCGGTTCATCGGGATGGGCATGGTCTTCGCGCCTGACTCGTGCAGCGCGGCGGTGACCTCTTTGAGGATTTCGGGCGAGAGGGCCACGGTCTGCTGGCGCGGGCTGTGGAAGCAGGCCAGCGCCATCCGGCCGGGGTGTGCGGCGATCAGTTCGTCAATCCGCTCGCGCGAGGCGTCCAACACAGAGAGCATGATGCAGGCCGGCAGATCTTCGCGCTCCGCCAGCCGGTTCAGCATCTGGTACCCTTCCCGAAGGAAGACGATGCGCTTGTTGCGCGAGAGGTTGCCGTAGACGCCGGCCACATCCAGGGCCGCGAAATCGCCGCCGCTGAACCCCGCCAGGCCGTCGGGCGAGACGCCCATGCTATCGATGAGACGGTAAAAGGCGGTGTTCGCGGCGTGCGCGGCGATGAAGGACTCCGAGAATCCGTTGGTCTGGAAGACGCCGGTGTCGTTCCGGTAACAGGCCGTTGGCGGGAACAGGTAGTCGGCGGGGGTGATGCGTTCGGGATCTTGGGTCTGCAGGGCCTCCTGCAGCTCGTCAAAGGCATTCCGGCAGGCGTCGAACGCGAGGCAGAGATCGCGCAGCATGTCCGGATAGAACGAGACCGCGCCGGGAAAAAGAAAGGCGATCCGGCCGCTGGGGCGCAGACGTTCGCGGAAGAAATAGGTGCCGCTCTTGTCGCGGATCCGGCTGGCGCGCTCCTCCAGTTTCCGCAGGGCCAGGGCGAGGCGGTCGCGCAGATCGGGCACGGCGGAGGCGACCACCGCCAGAATGGAGGGCATGTGGCGGGCCGAACCGGCGCAGGTGTAGGCGACATCCTGCAGCGGCACGTCCGGTGCGTGCTCCAGAAACTCGAGCACATGCCGGACGGTCGGCGCGAGCTCGTCGTCGTTGGGCGCGCCGATCAGAATCAGTTCGCTGTCGAAGGCGTCGTGCAGGTGAGGGGCGCTGCTCATGGGGCCTCCGGGTACTCTTCGAGGATCGCGGCCGCGCACGTGCCGGTGAAGTCGACCGCCGAGACGCAGGCGCGGCGCGGGTTCTTGCGGTTGCCCCGCAGCCACGGGCGCGCGTCGGACAGCAGATAGAGGGGGGATTTGGCGGACGCGAGGAGGAGGTGGGGTTTGTCGACGGGCACGGTCGGCGCCAGGGTGCGGTGCGCGATGGACAGGGCGGTCTTGAGGATGCCCGCCGCGCCGGAGGCCCACAAGGTGTGCCCGATGTTGCCTTTGACGGACCCCACGCCGGTCAGGGCCTGTCCGCGCCGCCGCTCGCCGTAAAGGTCGTGCAGCACCTTGAGTTCAGTCTGGTCCGAGTGCGGGATCGCGGAGCCGTGGGCTTCGATCAGTTGGACCGATTCCGGAGTGATGTCCGCGGCATGCAGGGCGCGGCTGATGGCGCGCGTGAGCCGTTCCGGCGTGGGGACGCGATGGTGCTGGTCCATGGCGGCGGCCGCGATTCCGGTGGAACGGATGATGGCGTAGATGCGGTCATTCTGGCGCAGGGCGTCCTTGAGGCGCTTGAGGACAAACATCGCGCCGCCCTCGCCGGGCAGGGTGCCGTCGGCTTCGCGGCTGAACGGTTGGAGCGTTTTGCCGCGGGAGAACGGGATCGCGCCCGCGAACCCCTGAAGCGCGGCGTCGCTGAACGGCGGCTGCACGGCACCCGCGAGCGCGATGTCCGAACGCCGCGCGAGCAGGTCGTCCATGGCGCCCTGTAAGGTCTGGTGACCCGAAACGGCGCCCGCATCCACCAGAAAGGCCGGACCGGCGAATCCGAGGCAGTGGGCGGTCCAGGAGGCGATGACGCAGCCGAGGGCCGAAAGAAAGGCGTGGGGGTTGGGTTCGGGCAGCGAGGCGGTCAACTGTTTGCGCACTTCCTCGATCTGTTCCGTACCGACGCCCGGGAAGAAATTCTGCACGATCCCGAGGGTCTGGTCGATGAAGAAGGTGTGCTGCAGCCAGTTGACGGAGGCGGCATTGAAGGGCGGGGCGTACCCGAGGTGCAGCGAGACCCGGTCTGTGGGCAGATTGTTGAGGGTGCTGCCGCTGTCGCGCAGAGCGTCGATCGCGAGCTGGACGGTGAAAAACACGTCCTGATTCTCGCCCGCGTTCATTTTGCGGGGAAAGTACTGGTCCGCTGCCGTGCAGGCATACAGGTCACCCAATTGGCCGCAGAGTGCGGGGTAGGGACGGTCAAACAGAGGGTGGCGGGGCGGCACGGGTTCGGTGAGGGACGGGACGGGCAGGGGGGTCAGCAGCGACTGGCGCTGGAGCAGGTTGCGCCAGAACGCGGCAAGTGACGGCGAGTCGGCGAACCGGCACGCCATGCCGGTGATGACGATATCTTCGCGTGATGTGCGGGATGGGGACATAGGCAAGGGCACGGCGGTCAGGCCGGTCCGGGCGTCCGGGGCGCGTAACAGTGTTCGCGCGCCGGAAAGACCCCGTCACGGACCTCCTCGGCGTAAGTGCGGAAAGCCAGGCTCATGGTCTCCGCCAAAGCGGCGTAGGCCTTGACGAACCGGGGCGGCCGGCCTTCGGACAGGCCGAGCAGGTCGTGCATCACCAGCATCTGCCCGTCGCAGACCGGTCCCGCCCCGACCCCGATGACGGGAACGGGAACGGACGCGGTGATGGTGGCCGCGATGTCGGGCGGGGTGCACTCGAGCACGATGGCGAAGGCGCCCGCCTCCGCCAGGGCCCGGGCGTCCGCCACCAGCCGCTCGCCCGCCTCACGCGACTTGCCCTGGACTTTGTAGCCGCCGAGCTGGTTGACCGACTGCGGGGTGAGACCGATGTGCCCGAGCACGGGGATCCCGTTCCGCGTCAGCGCACCGACCAGCCCGGCGCGGAACGCGCCGCCCTCGAGTTTGACGGCGTCCGCGCCGGCCTCCTGCAGAAAACGGCCGGCATTGCGGATCGCCTCGGCCTCGCATACCTGATAGGAGAGGAAAGGCATGTCCGCCACCACCATCGCGTCGCGCGCGGCCCGCGCCACGGCCGCGGTGTGATGGAGCATCTGATCCAAGGTGACGGGCAGGGTGGAATCGTACCCGAGGACCGTCATGCCCAGCGAGTCGCCGACCAGCAGCAGAGGGAGGCCGGCGGCATCGGCAAGACGCGCGCTGGCATAGTCGTATGCCGTGACACAGGCCAGCCGGGTCACACCCTTGGTGGCGGTGACGGAGGCCGCATTCCATGTTTTCATGAAGCGCATTTTACCATAACAGGCGGACAGGGCAATCTCCGTGTTGGGGTCGCTGACAAAACAGGGCGTATCCCCGTTTTCACGAACCGTTGCGGCTTCGGGTTCCAGGTTCCGTAATCCCCTTTCACCGACGAGGCACGTGCCGAATGACAGAAGCCCGTACCCATTCACAGCGAAAGCGGTACACGTTCACATACACGAATAAGTGTGATGACGAAGGTCGGATATAATTTCCGATGCGTCGGCAATAATCTCATTTGTGGTGGTGTTTTTTGGTGCTTCCGGGTTTGTGGGGGGATTTGTGACGGCTTCGCATGAACGCGGACGCTGTTCAGGGGTTGTCAACA
>JAVEYH010000112.1:0-1631 GCA_034003585.1 Kiritimatiellia bacterium | reverse complement strand
CGCCAGTGCGAGGTATGCTAGTGTGCTGTCCCTTAAATGCACTTACACAACTCCAGCTTTCGCTGCGGCCTCCTTGGCGCGTCGGATTCGTTCAAGGATGACGTGGCCATCCTTGTGCCACCTGTATGGGCGCGGCGCAAGATTGTGCTGCGCCAAATAGGCCTCGATGGCCGCAGCGAGATCACGCACGTGCGCGAAGCTGCCGTCGCGGATGGCATCCTGCGACAGATCGCGGAAAAAGCGCTCGACCAGATTCAGCCAGGAACTCCCGGTCGGAGTGAAGTGCATGTGAAAACGGGGGTGTTTCGCCAGCCAGGCACGGACCCGCTCGTGTTTGTGGGTTCCGTAGTTGTCTGCGATCAGGTGCAGTTCGAGGCCATCTGGCGTTTGGCGGTCGATCTGCTTGAGAAACCGCAGCCAATGAACGTGCGTGTGCTGCTCTTCCGTGCGGGAGATGATCTTCCCGTCCAGGTAGTTGAGTGCCGCGAACAGTGTGATTGTGCCGTGCCGGATGTAATCGTGGGTCTGCGTGCGGATGTGGCCGACGCCCAAGGGCAGTCCGGGTTGCGAACGCTCCAGCGCCTGGCATTGACTCTTCTCGTCGCAGCACAGGACCAGCGCGTGCTCCGGCGGGTCCAGATACAGGCCGATGACGTCCCAGGACTTGGCCTCAAACAGAGGGTCTTTCGACAGCTTGAATGTCTTGATGAGGTGCGGCTTCAGCTCGTTGCGCCGCCAAATCTCATGCACGGCGTGACGCGACACGCCCACCGCCCGCGCCATCGAGCGCACGGACCAGCGAACCCGGCCCGGCGGCGGTTGCGCAACCCGTGTGATCACAGCCTCAACCTTCTCCACCGGAAGCGAGGGCTTACGTCCCCGGCCCGCCTGATCGCACAGGCCCGCCAGACCGCGTTGCGCGAAACGGCTCGTCCACTTCGTGACCGCCACCCGGCTTACGTTCAACTCCGCAGCGATGTCCGCTTGTCGCGCACCCGCCGCCTTGCGCAACACAATCGAGGCCCGCAGGCTGTCGCGCTTCGACGTGCTGCTCGCTCGCTCCCGGCGAATCAACTCGGCGCGCACCTCGTCATCCAACATAATTTGCATTACTGGTCTTCCCATGCGCGTAAGGATGGCAAAATTTCGTCGTATTGTAAATTCGTTTCAATGATAGCACACTAGCCGATGTCAGGCGTTTGTCCAGTTCCGTCAGAAGCAAAACAAAACGTCGGTGATTTAATTTTTGTGCCGCCGGGAGTGTGCCTATCTGCCCCGGCGGTCTTTTTTAGGCTTTTGTGTTGTAGAATTTCGGTAGGGGAAAGTTTACATTTAGGGGGGGTGTTACCAAACTGTTACCAAATTTGCGGTTGAAACAGTGAGAAACAGGGGGAAACGAAAATCGTCGTAAAAACCTGATGCAATACAAATATCTTAAAAAACCCTTTAAAAACGCATATTTCAAGGAGTTTTGAGTGGAGCCAGCAATCGGGTTCGAACCGATGACCTCATGATTACAAATCAAGTGCTCTACCAACTGAGCTATGCTGGCGGAACAGGTCTGTTATAAAGGAGATAAGCCCTTATAACCCTCCTCTTTCCAAAAGAAAATTGAAAATGTGACGTTTCCG
>JAVEYH010000111.1:8262-11564 GCA_034003585.1 Kiritimatiellia bacterium | reverse complement strand
GTAGCCGAGGCCGATGATCGCGATAGTTTTCATAAGGTAGGTGGGGTGGAAGAGAGAATTTTAACACAAAGACGCAGGGACGCAGAGGAGGAGAGGTAGAGAGAGAGAGAGAGTTTTAACGCAAAGACGCAGGGGGATCAAAGTCCGTTTACAACACGATGAGTGCCCTCTTTGATTGTCGCTGCACCGAAATTGATCACAAGCCCCAATCTAAGATGTTTTAAGCGGAGATACGTCAACACCTGAATGTTGAAAATCGTGTTGTAGAGTTCAACAGCCTTACACTCTACAACCACCTTCCCTTCAACCAACAGGTCCAGCCTCAACGGTGTCGCTAAACGATGTCCCTTGTATACAAGAGGAACGACCACTTGCCGCTCAACCAAAACACCCCTTTCCTGCAATTCAAACGCGAGAGCCTCTTCATACACAGATTCCAGCAATCCAGGTCCGCCTAATTCTTTGTGGACGGTGATTGCGGCATCAAGAATGATCGCGCTGATCTCATTCTCTGTCATCCCATCCTCCATATTATCCCTTTGCGTCCCTGCGCCTTAGCGGCTCTGCGTTAAAACACCTCCCCGCTCCGCATCACTTCCTGCGGACCGCGGGCAAAAATCCGGCGGCGCACACGAAGGCCAGGACCCAGACGGTCAGCACGGCGGGCGAACGGAAAGGCAGGTCACCGAGCGAATGGCAGACCGTGGCCGCGGTACCGACCAGCACGGCGACGAACTCCGGCGGCAGCCGGTAGAGCCAGGCCGGTCTGGCGATGGACTCGGACGGAACGGTATTCTTCGCCAGTTCCCGGCATAACCGGAAAGCCTGCCACAAGATCGGCAGGAGTAGAGCCGCAACGCACAACAGGAGCAAACCGTATCCGACCACCCCTTGTTCCGCCAGGAACTGCAGCGAATCGTTGTGCACATTGGCACCGCCCTGAATCTGCAGGTGTTTCGTCTCTTCGGGTGTGATGTACTGCATGAGATAGTGCGGATAACCCCACCCGCCGACGCCGAAAACCGGATAATCCCGGAAGATCTCTTTGGCGATCCGCGCATGGTAGTAGGAGCGGCCGGTGACACGGTCCACCACCGCAGCCGGAGTGATGGTGCCCACCTCCTGTTTCAACGCTTTCGGGGCGAAGACCGTCAGCCCCAACCCACTGAGGAAGACCATGCCGAGAAACAGCGAGACGATGACCATATGCCCCGCGCTGCCGGTCCTCTGCCAGGCGCCGATCGCCATATACAGCGCCAGCACCAGAAACACAAGTCCGCACAGCAGGATCGCGGCGCGGCTCAGCGAAGCGATCGCCGCGCCCGCGTTGAGCGCCACCGCAAGCAAGAGATAGTGCCGCTCATAAAACGGCGTGTCGTCCTTCGCGGCCGTCGCGAAAGCCGAGGACGGCCCGATCCATTTGTCATTCACGCGGCTGAACCAGAGCCCGAACGAGAGGGCGAACAGCAACGTGAAGAACGCCCCGGCCAGATTGGGATAGCCGAAGGTGGAGAAGAAATGCGAAAAGGGTTCCTTCCCCCAAAAAATACTTTTGGCGCCGGTAGCCAGTTGGGCGAAGCCGAACAGGGCAAGGGCCGCGCCATTCCAGCATAAAAGTTCCAGCAGCAGGCGTTTGCCTTTTTTCAGCAGCCCGTGCCGGACCGCCAAGGCCGCGATGAGCGCCGGAGGAAACCAGAGCAGCAGTGCGGCGTGCTCGTCGGCGCGAACGCAGAAAGGCAACCCGGGCCAGGGCGGGGCCGCGTTCCGCCATTGATTGGTTTGGGGATCGAGCTGCGGGGCGCCCGCCACATTAAAAAGCGGGATCACCAACAGCGCAGTCAGCAGGATAAGTAGATAGAGCAGCGGATCGCGGGCCAGTGCGCGCCAGACGCGGAGGCGCGCTTCGGCGAGGGTCTCGGTGCTTTTCGCCTGGGGAAAAATCAGCAGGAATTCCAAGGCGAAGAGGCTCAGCCAGGGGATCACCGGCAGAAGCAGGTCCGGACGCGTGCCGCCATGGATCCAACTGAACGCCACAACCAGGGCCAAGGCGTGGAGAAGAAGGAGGTTACGGATGAAGAAGTTCATTAGTGCATTAGTTCATTAGTTCAGATGGAAACTCGTTCATTACAAATGTGGAAAACCATCGCTAGCGCGTTTTCGCAAACGGTGTAGCCGTTCCGGGTAGGGACGCCTCCCCGAGGCGTCCGCGGACGGTTCGGGGAACCGTCCCTACCGACAATCGAACCTCAGCCACAGAATAACGTAAATCGCTCGAGCGCGGGAAAGTGTATTCGTGCGCAAATGTTTAACGAGATCGAGAGGACCGCAAACCGCTTTGTCCTTTGCTCCAACTCTTTCTTGAACTCGGCGTTCGTCATTTTCCGTTTTCCAACTAATGCACTAACGAACGAATGCACTGACGAACTTCCCCGCCTCCGCCTCCCAATGGGGCATGGGGGGCAGGCCGGCGAGGCGCAGCACACGCTTTTCCAGGCGCGAATTGGCGGGGCGCGGCGCGGGCCGGGGGAACGCGGCGGTCGTGCAGGGCTGCAGGCCGCGGGCAAGACCGGCGCACCGAAACACTTCGCGCGCGAAGCCATACCACGTGGCCTCGCCTTCGCATGTGCCGTGCACCACGCCGGGGATCGGTGTTTCCAGTAGACGCGCGATCAATCCGGCGACCGCCTCGGTTGAGGTGGGGTTGCCGAGCTGATCATCCACGACCTTGAGCGGTGCGCCCGCCTTCGCGCCGAGCGCGAGCATCGTGTGCAAAAAGCTGGGGCCGCCTTCGCCGTAGAGCCACGCGACACGCACGATCGTGTGGTCGGGGCAGTGCGCGCGCACCGCCCGCTCCCCCGCGAGTTTACTCGCGCCGTAGACCGTCCGCGGCGCGGGCGTGTCGAATTCGTGATAAGGACGGTCGAGCGTACCGTCGAAAACGTAATCCGTTGAAATGGCGATCAAGCGCGCGCCTTGGCGCGCCGCGGCGCGGGCGACCCGTGCGCTGCCCAGGGCGTTAACGCGGAACGCCGCATCGGGATCGGACTCGCAGGCGTCAACCTGCGTCATGGCCGCGGCGTGGATCACGACATCGGGTTTGAAGGCGGAAACCGCCCGCTCCACACCGTGCCCGTCCGTGATGTCCACCTCCGGCAGGTCGGCGATGAACAACTCATGCCGCGAGAGATGGCGCTGGAGCGTTCGCCCCAGCATGCCTTTCCCGCCTGTGAGGAGAAGTTTCAGGGTTTTAAGGTTCCATCGCGCCTGACGGCGCTGGTTTCAGGGTTCAATCAGCCTACGGC
>JAVEYH010000111.1:0-8162 GCA_034003585.1 Kiritimatiellia bacterium | reverse complement strand
TGTACTCGGAATTACGGAGAGCCGTGATAAAAGCCTGAAGCATCACGGAGAGGCGCACACACTTTTACGCGATTCGTTCAAACAGGATTGCATCGATGTAGCATTGATCGAAGGCCACGTAAAGTTGAGACCGTACTTCTTTGCACGACCCTTTTGCGATACTCAAAAAGTTGACAAACTCCTTGTTTCCCCCGCGTTCAAATCCTTCCGCAATATTACTCATAATTGAAACCGCAGCACGCCGGATTTGGTCCTGCAATCCAAAATCCTTATCGAACTTTTCCTCCCTGCATATTTTGTAGAGATCCTGAACCACTTCTCGGGATAGCTGCCACGCCTCGATATCCTCAAACCGTTTTATTGTGGCCATTTTAAACCGTTGGAACCAGCGGCGTCAGCCGCGATCGAACCCTGGAACCCGGCCGCAGGCCGTTGGAACCAGCGGCGTCAGCCGCGCTTGAACCTTAATACCGGTAATGCTCGGGCTTGTACGGACCCTCGACCGGCACGCCGATGTAGTCGGCCTGGGCCTGCGTAAGCATGGTCAGCTTCGCTCCGAGCTGTCCGAGATGCAGGCGGGCGACCTCTTCGTCCAGCTCTTTGGGCAGACGGTAGACGTCGATCGCCAGTTTCTCGTTCCAGAGCTTGATCTGGGCGAGGGTCTGGTTCGTGAAGCTGTTGGACATCACGAAACTCGGGTGGCCCGTGGCGCAGCCGAGATTCACGAGGCGTCCCTCGGCCAGCAGGTAGATGCAGTGGCCGTCGGGGAAAACGTATTTGTCGACCTGGGGCTTGATGTTGACGTGGCGGATCCCCGGCCAGGCCTTGAGCTTGGCCACCTGGATCTCGTTGTCGAAATGGCCGATATTGCAGACGATCGCCTGATCGCGCATCCGGCTCATGTGTTCGGCCGTGATGACATCGCAATTGCCGGTGGTGGTCACAAAAAGGTTGGCCACCGGCAGCGCGTCCTCGACGGTCGTGACCTTGAAGCCGGCCATGCAAGCCTGCAGTGCGCAGATCGGATCCACCTCGGAAACCCACACCTGGGCCTTGTGCTCTTTAAGCGATTCGGCGGAGCCCTTGCCAACGTCGCCGTAGCCGCAGACAAACGCGACCTTGCCGGCGATCATCACGTCCATCGCGCGTTTGATGCCGTCAACCAGCGATTCCCGGCAGCCGTAGATGTTGTCGAACTTGGACTTGGTGACCGAGTCGTTGACGTTGATCGCGGGCACGAGCAGTTTCTTTTCGGCGGCGAGCTGGTAGAGGCGGTGGACACCGGTGGTGGTCTCTTCGGATACGCCCTTCCAAGCCTTGACAGCACGTCCGAACCAGCCGGGTTCCTCTTTGAGGATGCGTTGGATCAGCGCATTGATGATCTGCAGTTCCTCAACCTCGGTGGGTGCGTCCAGGAAGGCGGGGTCGCGCTCGGCATCGGCGCCGCGGTGGAGCAGCAGCGTCGCGTCGCCGCCGTCATCAACGATCAACTGGGGCCCCGAGCCGTCCGGCCAGGTCATGGCCTGTTTGGTGCACCACCAGTACTCCTCGAGGGTCTCGCCCTTCCAGGCGAAGACGGGAATCCCGCGCGCGGCGATGGCCGCGGCGGCGTGGTCCTGGGTGGAGAAGATGTTGCAGGAGGCCCAGCGCACGTCCGCGCCTAGCTCCGCCAGCGTTTCGATGAGCACGGCGGTTTCGACCGTCATGTGCAGGCTACCCATGATCCGCGCGCCCTTGAGCGGCTTCTGCGGGCCGTACTTGGCGCGCGTGGCCATCAGGCCCGGCATCTCTTTTTCAGCGATCTCGATGGCCCTGCGGCCCCATTCGGCCAAGCCGATGTCTTTAATCTTGTAGTTCATAAACTTAGACCTTCTTGTTCATTTTTCGCAAACCACGCAAAGGGCGCGTTCACTCTGATGACTCGCCCGCGAATACGCGGACGTCATACAGGTGAACGCGCTGCAGGAACTTCATTGTCTGCGCCCTTGAGTATTACCCGTTGAATACCGCGATCACCAAACCGGGCATCACCAAAATTAAAGATCAACCCCAAAGGAATATCCATTAATTTCTGGTAACTCAAGAGCTGGTGTCTATTCTCAGGCCGGATGCCAATTTCAGAGACTTTAGATTCAATCAACAGGCACTCATTGACCATCAAGTCAAATCGCAAAGTCTCTTCAAAAACAAAGCCTTTATACTCAATGTTTATACGTTTTTCCGTCTGTACACGATGTCCGTGCAACATCAGTTATCGAGCAAGACTTCGCGTGTAGATGGATTCCAACAGGCTTGGGCCAAAATGCCGGAAAACTTCGATTGCGGCTCCTATCACATCAGCCGTCAAAATGTTTGCCTGTGCATAAAGAGGGTGCATCTTCGGCCTTTCACCACCTCTGCGTGCTCAACCACCTTTTCGCATCGAAAAAGATGGTATGCCGTTCACGTATTCGTGAGCGAGGTATCCACGCTTTTTCGATTTTTTTTGCGGCCTTTGCGAAGAATACGATTACCTCAGCCCGGCGGCGGAACGGAGGGCGGTGAGGCGGTCGGTCTTTTCCCACGGGAAGCCGTCACGGCCGAAGTGCCCGTAGTTGGAGGTCTTGCGGTAGGACCAGCCCTTCGGTTTGGTGAGGCCGAGGTCCCGGATCAGCATGCCGGGGCGGAAATCGAAGATCTCATTCGCCATCAGGATCTTGGCGATTTTCTCATCGGCAATCCGGCCGGTGCCGTAGGTGCTGACATTGATGCTGAGCGGCTTGGCCACGCCGATGGCGTAGGCGACCTGGATCTCGCATTTGGCGGCGAGGCCCGCGGCCACGATATTTTTCGCGGCGTAGCGGCAATAGTAGGCGGCCGAGCGGTCGACCTTCGAGGGGTCCTTGCCGGAGAAGGCGCCGCCGCCGTGCGAGCCGACGCCGCCGTAGGTGTCGACGATGATCTTGCGGCCGGTCACGCCGGAATCGCCGCAGGGACCGCCGACCACGAAGCGTCCGGTGGGATTGATGTAGAACTTGGTTTTGTTGGTCAGCATGCCGGTGTCTTTGAGAAAGGCGCGCGCGGCTTCCTCCAACTCCTTGCGGATACGCGTGATCGGCACTTCGCGGGTCTGGTGCGAAATCACGACGGCGGTGATCTCTTTGGCGGCGCCGTCCTCATGCAGCACGCTGACCTGGGCCTTCGAGTCGGGACGCAGATAGGCGATCTCGCCGTTCTTGCGCAGCGTCGTGAAGAACTGCAGCAGCGAGTGCGAGAAGATGATCGGCGCCGGCATGAGCTGCCGCGTGGCGTTCGAGGCATAGCCGAACATCATGCCCTGGTCGCCCGCGCCCTGATCCTCGGGCTTCACCTTGTTCACGCCGCGCGCGATATCGACCGACTGTCCGTGCAGCGCGCAGACATAGTTGAAGGTGTCGAAGCTGAAGCCTTCCGACGGTGTGTCGTATCCGATGTCCCGCACCACCTCACGCGCGATTTTCTCGGGATTGATTTGATCCCAATTCTTGCAGGTGATCTCGCCGACGTTGACGACAAGGTTGGAGCCTACCGCCGTCTCGCATGCCACGTGCGCCGCGGGATCGTTCACCAGACAGGCGTCCAGGATCGCGTCGGAGATCTGGTCGCACACCTTATCCGGATGGCCTTCCGAAACCGATTCGGAGGTGTACACGTGGCGCGTCATCATCTTGCTCATGGGTGTTATCCTTTAAGATAGGGTACGGGAAGAAAAACTTCCCGCGGCGTCCCTTTTCCGGACGGGCCTGAGAAAGACTCCGTCCCCGCAAAGTATGCGGAAATCCCTTTCCGTAAACTTTGCAAATCCTTATACACAAACGAATTACGCATTCAGAAACTACCCGTGTCCGGATCTCATCCGACACGGTACTGTCGGGTGTTTACGGTATCACAGGGGTGACCGGCTTGCAAGGGGGCTTTGGCCGAAACGCTGTGGCGGGCGGGGACGCCCGCGCTCCCGACTCGCCTGTCCGCGCTTCTCACCAGAAGCGCATGACCTTCGCCCCTCCCCTGTCACGAACCGATTCCGCGCGCCGCGTTTCTTTTTGCGGTCAGTTCTCGTTCGAGTGCAGACCGCCGGAACCGGCGCCGAACTCGATGTTGGCGCGCTCGGGGTCTTGCGGCAGGGCCTTGGAACAGCTCCAGATGCAGGCGCCGCAGTGGACGCACTTCTCGCGGTCGAACTCGGGCGTGCCGCCCTCCCCGCCGGGCATCAGGGCCTGGGCCGAGCAGATCTCGATGCAGGTGCGTTCGGTGCAGGCGGCGCAGAGCGCGGAATCCGCGAAGGTCACATGATCGGCGAAGCCGCCCGCGGCCTGCACCTTCCCGCCCTTGAAGAGCGCGTCCTGGTGTGACATCAGCAGCGTGCCGTCAAAGGAAATCTCGGGCCAGCCGGCCAGCGTCATGACCGTATCGTGCAGGGGCTGCCTGGCTTTGGCGCACTGTGTGACCGCCTCGCTGAGCGCTTCCGGCGCGATGCGCCCGCCATAGACGCTTTCCAGCGTCGGGATGCGCTGCGAGGGGGGGACCGACTCGACCGAAAGATTGAGCATCCCGCGGGTCATGCCGGTCATGCCGGTGCCCAGCATTCCGGGCATGAACCCTTTGCCGAAACCGTCGCGCGCCTTCTTGGCGGCCTGCAGCTCGGCGTCGAGCGGATCCTGACGGCGGCGGCGCACGTACGCGCCGGTCAGCGCGGCCTTGGTGAAGGGCTGGTCGCGAGAGAGCAGGTCGATTACGCCTTCGGCCAGCAGCACACCGCTGCGCCACGCCTCGTCCACGCCGGAGTTGGTGAGCACGTTGGTGGTGCCGGAGCCCTCGCCGATGCGGGCGAAGCCGTCGCCGACCAGATAGGGTTCGCCGCGCGCGCCGGACTCCTGCAGCGACTTCGCGCCCCACGAGCGCAGCGTACCGCCCTGGAGGTGACGCCACAGGTACGGGTGTTGCATCCAGTGCTGCAGATAACGGTACGTGGTGCGGATCGGACTGTCCATCCACGAGGGCACGAAGATGCCGAGCGAGGCGGTGCGGTCGGGATAGACGTACAGGAACCCGAAAATCTCGGGCTCGGGGAAACCCAGCGTGTGGAGAACCGTTCCGGGTTTGAGGTCACACGAGGCGGGCAGCTCGACCACGGCCTTCATGCCCACGGCCCAGTCGTGCTGGTGGTGGCCTTCGGGGAGCCCGAATTGGCGGTCCAGCTTGCGGCCGACCGCGCCGACCGGTCCGTCGCCGACCACGGTCAGGCGCGCGCGGATGTCCATTCCCGGCATGTAGGCGGCCTCGGGGTTGCCCTTCTTGTCCACGCCCTGGTCTGTCAGGCGCACGCCGACCACCGCATCACCCTCCAGCAGCGGGGCGCTGACCGGTGTTCCCGGCCAGATCTGCACCAGGCCGGACCCCATGAGCCGCGCGCCGCACCACGACAGGAACGAGCCCATCGACATCACCAGCCCCGGGTCTTTGCGCAGGAAGGGTGGGATCCACGGCAGCTCTGCGGCCGAAGGGGCCTTGCGCATGGCGAACCGGCCGTATCGGAAGACCCCGTCCATGAATTTCGTGCCCGCGCTGCGGCGGCTGGCACCCACGGTGTCGAAAAGGTAGGCGACCGCCTCGTGGCTGACTTCCGCCGCGTTGGGAATCTCCTTCGCCAGATCGAGATCGGGGAACGAGGCGCGGATGTGGCGACCCTTGGTGACGATGCCGGAGACGCCGAACCCGATGTCGTCGGCGCGTTCGTAGCACATCACCTGCAGCGGCATGCCCGGCATCACCTTGCTCTCGAAAGCGGGCGTGCCGTCAGGCTTCATCATGGCCCGGGTCAGCGTGGTCAGAAATCCGGCCGTGGCCGGCCCGAACCCCACACACACGATATCGGCTTCCATCGATTGTCTCTCTGCTGTCATGGTCTGTCCTTGCTTACGTCCGCCTCATGTTTTTTCTGCCGGCCATGATACAAGGCGCGCAGATACGTGTCAACGAGACGAGACTCCCGGGAAACAATTCCATTTTTGCAAAGAGGCACAGTCGAAATCGCTATCGCTATCGGGATCGCTATCGAATTCCGTCGCATTTCATCGGTTTCGATCCTGATCCCTATAGCACCCCGACGCCGACGAAATCTTAAGGAATGCTTTGTTTTACAGGGGGGCACTCCATGCCGAACGGGACCAAACTTCTGCGTTTGGCGTTCGGCGTTCCCCCCGGCCTCACCGCGCGGGGGAGGGTACCGGTTTGCCGAGATGCGCGAGCACCCGTTTGAGCGCGCGCCAGGCATCGCGTTTGGCGGGTTCGAAGCGCAGCAGATAGGAGGGGTGGAAGGTCGGCATGACGGGGATGCCCTCATACTGGGTCCACTCGCCCTGGATCCGGTTGACGCCGATCTGGGTGTCCAGCAGCGTCTTGATGGCCGTGCCGCCCAGAAGCACAATGGTTTTCGGCCGGATGAGGCGGATCTGCTGCCGCAGATAGGCCAGGCAGGTCGCGGCCTCGTCCGGTGTCGGCTGCCGGTTACGGGGCGGACGGCATTTGCAGATGTTGGCGATGAACACCTCGTCGCGGGTATAGCCCATGGCAGCGATCATGCGCGTCAGCAACTGGCCCGCGGCGCCGACGAACGGCACGCCCTGCTGGTCCTCCTCCGCGCCGGGCGCCTCGCCGATGAACAGAATGTCCGGGCAATTGAAATTCCCCTGGCCCGGAACGGTCCGGCTACGGTTCTGGTGCAGCGGGCAGGAGGTGCAGGAGGCGATGCGGGCCGCAAGTTCGTCAAGTGCGGCGCGCCGGGCCTCAGGAGAGAGGGCCTGCGTCTCCTCGACCGGGCCGATGCGGGGTGCCGTGAAAGGCTCGGGCGCGATGGGGGGCGGGACCGCCGGCTGCCTGCGCCCCGCTGCGGGACGCGGCGCGGCGGCCGGCGCGGCGGCACGCCGTTCCAGTGCCCGCACCACAGCGGGATCGAGTTCCACGGTGCGCAGCCCCAATTCTTTGAGGAGCGTGATCTGGTCGGTGAGACCGTCCAGAATGTCGGCCCACTCCGACACGGTCAGCCTCCCGCGTATCCGTTGGGATTGGCAGACTGCCACCGCCAGGCGTCTTCGCACATGACACGCAGATCGCGCGCGGCTTTCCAGCCGAGCACGCGCTCCGCCTTGGCGGGATCGGCCCAACAGGCGGCCACGTCACCGGGGCGGCGCGGCATGATCCGGTACGGCACAGCACGGCCCGAGGCCTGCTCGAAGGCCCGCACCACATCCAACACGCTGTTTCCCTTGCCGGTCCCCAGATTGAACACCTCCAGACCCGGCCCGGTACGGAGGAATTCCAGCGCCTTCAGATGGCCGACCGCCAGATCCACCACGTGAATGTAGTCCCGCACGCCCGTGCCGTCGTGCGTCGGGTAATCATTACCGAAAACCGACAGAGAGGAAAGGCGGCCTACGGCCACTTGGGCAACATAGGGCAACAGGTTGTTGGGGATACCCGCGGGATCCTCGCCGATCCGGCCGCTCGCGTGCGCGCCGATCGGGTTGAAGTAGCGCAGCAGGATGATGTTCCACGCCGGGTCGGCCCGATGCAGGTCGCGGAAAATCTGCTCCATCATCAGTTTGGTCCAGCCGTACGGGTTGGTGGCGCCGGGCGTGGGGAACTCTTCGCGGATCGGCACGGAGGCGGGATCACCGTAGACGGTCGCGGAGGAGCTGAAAACCATGTTGCGGCAGCCGCGCGCCGCCATCACCTCGCAGAGCGTGATCGTCCCCGAGAGGTTGTTGCGGTAGTAGGCGAGAGGAATGCCCACGGATTCGCCGACCGCCTTGAGGGCCGCAAAATGGATCACCGCATCAAACGGCCCGTCCTCCGCAAAGACTGCGTCGAGCGCCTCCCGGTCCAGCAAATCAACCTTGCGGAAAACCGGCCGCGCACCGGTGATCTCCGCAACGCGCCGCACGCTCTCCTCGCTGCTGTTGCAGAGGTTGTCGACAATCACGATTTCGTGCCCGGCCTGCAGCAACTCGACCGAGGTGTGGCTGCCGATGAACCCGGCGCCGCCGGTAACCAGAATTCTCATGGGGGTCCTTTCTGAAAAACAGCGCCAGTTTAGCCGAAACCGTCCCGGAAACCAATCCGAAGTTGGACCCGTACCCAAGGAG
>JAVEYH010000110.1:10224-11658 GCA_034003585.1 Kiritimatiellia bacterium | reverse complement strand
GCCGTGACCAACGAGGCGAATACGGTCACCAACGCCGTGGTCTGCGGTCTGGCGCCCAGCGCCGAGGCCGGGGATTACTACCTGCGCGCCTACATCGACAGCAACGGCAACAACGCGCGGGACGTCTGGGAATCGTGGGGGTATGCCAACTACTACGGTGTCAGCGACAAGCCCTTTGACCCGCGTCCGGTCACGGTCCAATTCGTGCCGCTGGCGGAAAGCCCCACGGTGACGATCCTGATCGAGGATGCCGACACGGACCAGGACTGGTTCCCGGACATCTACGAGTATGAGGCGAATCCGGCCCAGGCCAACTTCCTGGCGCTTTCCGGACCGGGAGCGGGCAGTGACGACGATCCCGACTTCGAGATCAATCCGAACCTGACGGCCACGACCGGGATCACCACGCTCTTCTCGGCCCTGATGTTGGGCAGCACGGATACCGACGGCGACGGCCTGGGCGATCTGGCGGAGTTGATCCTCGGTTCGGACGGGCAGACGGTCTCGTCTTCCGGCGACGGGGTCTCCGACGGGCTGAAGGTCGATCTGGGGCTCTCGCCGGCCGACACGCTGGCGCTCGAGCTGACCGGGCTGGAACTCACGGACGGCGAGGCGGCGGTCACCTGGAAGCTGGTGGTGGATGAGGCCGAAGGGGTGAACCGCACACTGACCAAGAGTCTGTCCGGGACAACCGGAACGGCAACCTACGAGGTGCTCTTCAAGCCCTCGCTGGATGCGGCCGACTGGCAGGTGGTGGCCACGGGCACGGCCACGCTGTCGGAAAGCGAAGGCGGCGTGAGCGCAAGCATCAGCCGAGTGCAGCAGGCCTTGCAGGCCGCGCCGACACAGGGCTTCTTCCGTGTCCGTCTGGCGGAGTAACGGGAACGGCAGAGTATGCGCGGAGTTTCGCACGTGGTAAGAAACGGACAGCGTCAGAAGCGTGGGGCACCGGCCTCAAGCCAGGTCCGCCAGTCGGCGGGCCCGGTCTGGGCGCGCGCGGTGGCGGCAGCGTTTGCCGTGGCCTTCGCCACGGGGACGGCACACGCGTTCCGGGCCGAGGAGGGGCAGAACCTGCTGCGGTCGCCCGCGCTGCGTGAGCGGCGCGCCGACCGCGCGGGCGCGCGCACGGCGGCGCAACGGACGGCGCAGGCCCGTGCCGAACGCGCGGGTGTCGAGGTGGTGTGGAACGACGCCGAAGGTGTGCCGGTCTCGGTCCGCGGCGCGGATCTCGGGCGCGCGCAGGCTCTGGGCGGCGGCCGGGGCCTGAGGCCCCAGGGGCAGAAGGCGTATGCGGCGGATGCGATCGCCGCGCTGGATGACGCCGCGGCGCTTTTCGGCATCGCGGACGCGGCGGCGGAGTTCACGGTCCGCACCCTCCGGCCGCCGGACCGGCTCGGGATGTCGCATGTGCGGCTCACCCAGCGGGTCAACGGC
>JAVEYH010000110.1:0-10124 GCA_034003585.1 Kiritimatiellia bacterium | reverse complement strand
GCGGTGCTCGACATTTTCGCCCACGAGTACATGCATGCCGTGACCGAGCACACCTGCGATCTTGTGTATCAGGGCGAGTCCGGCGCGCTGAACGAGTCCTTCTCCGACATCTTCGGCGTCTGCATCGAGTTCGCCAATCAGCCGGACGGCCGTGCGGATTACCCCGGCGCGACTCCGGGGCATGCCGACTGGCTGATGGGCGAGGACAGTTGGCTCGAGGCCACGGCCCTGCGCGACCTGCGCGACCCGTCCAACCCCGACACGGTCGGCGCGGGCAATGAATTGCCGAAACTCTATCAGGGCACCTACTGGTACACGGGGTTTGGCGACAACGGCGGGGTGCATTACAACTGCGGCGTGCAGAACCACTTCTTCTATCTGCTCTGCGAGGGCGGTTCCGGAACCAACGACACCTCCGCTTTCGGCTATGACATCAACGGGATCGGCGTGCAGGCGGGCGAGCAGATCGCCTACCGCGCCCTGTCCGAGTATTGCACGCCGGAAACGACCTACGCCGGGATCAAAGTCGCCTGGGTTTCCGCGGCGAGGGATCTCGACCCCCGCTGGGTGCGCAGCACGCGGGCGGCCTGGAACGCGGTCTTGGGGCTGGCGCCGCCGCCGCCGATGGCCGTCGCCTCGCCGCCGGTGCTGCCGGACGGCCGGGTCGGTTCCTGGTACAGCTATTTGCTCACGGCCAAAGACGGGATCGGACCGTACGTTTGGGCCCTGCTGCCGGACGCGCCCAAACCCGACTGGCTGGAACTCGCGGCGGACGGGACGGTTTCCGGCCTGCCGCCGCCCGAAGCGGTCGGCACGAACGCGTTCACGGTGACGGTGGTGGACGCCGCGGGCGATGTCGCGACCAACAGCTTCACGTTCCTGATCCGCGAGCCCTTCGGTATCCCGTACGCGGAGTCCTTTGAAAACAGCGGGCAGAGTCCGGACAGTTGGACGCAGAGCGCGGTCCTGAAGCAGCAGCCCTGGGGTTTCGCGAACGGCAGCCCCTACGGCCATCCCAACAGCGCGTACGACGGCGCCTACTGCGCCCGGCTGGCGGTGCTGGAGACGGCGCTGACCAACTCCGTCACGCGCCTGGAGACGCCGATGATCGATTTCGGCGACGCCGCCCGCGCGGGCCGGCTGACCTTCCGCCACTTCATGGCCAACTGGGAGGGCGGCCAGGACCAGTTGCGCGTGTATTACAAAACCGGCTACTACGAGCCGTGGCAGCTTCTGGCCTCCTTCACCGCCGCCACCGAGAGCTGGACCCTGCGCAGCGTGGAGCTGCCGGATCCGAACCGCTCCTATTACCTGGCTTTCGAGGGCACGGCCAACTACGGGTACGGCGTCCATCTCGACGCGGTCCGGATCTTCGACCCGACCGTGCCGTTGGGCTTCGCCACTCCGGAACAGTTGCCGGACGCCTATACGGAAAGGCCCTACACGGTTGCGCTGACCGTGACCAACGGCATGGGCCCGTTCGCCTTCGAAGTGGTCGGCGGCGCGCTGCCGACCGGGATGGTGCTGAGCGCGGACGGCGTGATCAGCGGGACGGTTGACGCGGTCCAGAGCGCCCTCTTCACCGTGCGGGTGACGGATTCGGTCGAGCCCCTTGCCACGGCTGAACAAACCTTCCGCCTCAATGTGGAGCTGCCGGTCGCGGCGCTCTTCTCTGAAGATTTCGAGCATGGCGGCAATCTGCCCGCGGGCTGGACCCAGGAGTATGTGGAGCGCGCCGTGAACTGGGCCTGCCAGAAGGGCGGCGGGAACATCATCCAGTATAACCAGCCCCCCGACGCCCACAGCGGCGGGTATAACGCCACCCTGTTCCAGGCCACATGGGATGTGTACGCACTGAACAATAACCATATCACCCGGCTGGTCACGCCGCCGATCAATCTGGGCGAGGCGCCGGGCAGCATCCGGCTGGTCTTCTGGCACTGCATGATCGCGTTCGAGGACGGACAGGATGAGCTGCGGGTCTATTACAAGAATTCGGCCGCCGGGGCCTGGACCCTGCTGGCGGAGTACACCGGGAATGTGCCGGTCTGGACCCAGCGGACGCTGCCGCTTCCCAACCCCACGGCAACCTATTACCTGGCTTTCGAGGGCAACGCGCGTTTCGGCCACGGCGTGTGCATCGACGATGTCCTGATTCATGACGGGGCGAGCGCGCCGGTCATCACGACCGCCGCATGGCTGCCCGAGGCGTTGGCGGGGTTGCCGTACGCGCAGACGCTGGCGGCTTCCGGCGGGGTCGAACCCTACACCTGGTCCGTGGTTTCGAACGCTTTGCCCGCGGGTCTCGCATTCGGCACCAACGGGGTGATCAGCGGCACGCCCGGAAGCGCGGGCACCGCAGTGTTCCGCGTGGCGGTGACCGGCGGGGACGGCTACGCCTCGACCAATCTTTTCGCCTTGCGGGTGAACGCCCTGCCCGCCGGGAATTTCACCGAGACCTTCGATGCCGGGACCGGTCTGCCGGAGGGTTGGACCCAGCAGATTCTGAAAGGCACGTTCGGGTGGACTTTCCGCAAGGGCAGTCCGGAGAACCAGCCCGCAGCGGCCTATTCACCCCAAACCAACGCCTGTTTCTACGCCAACGGCGCGTCGTACGGGAACGCCGTCGCCCGGCTGATCACGCCGCTGCTCAATCTGGGAACCGGCACGACCAACGCGACGCTCTCCTTCTGGGAGTACCGGGCGTCGGACGGGTCATACCGCGACTGGCTCAAGGTGTACTACCGGAACACTCCTGACGGCGAGTGGGTATGGCTGACGAATTTCACGGGGACCGCCTCCTCGTGGACCCAGCGCACGGTGGCGCTGCCCGCGACCAGCCCGACCTACGCGCTGGCCTTCGAAGGGTTTTCCAACGGCGGATACGGCATCGGCCTGGACGATGTCGAGATCAGCGGCGATTTCGCCGGATACGGCTCCTGGCAGAGTACGCATTTCACCCCGGAAGAACTGAACGATCCCGCGGTTTCCGGCGATGAGGCCGATCCGGACGGCGACGGGGTTTCGAACGGCCTGGAGTACGCCATGGGTTTGGACCCGTGGTCGCCCGACACGGAGGGTCTGCTCTGGGGCGGGGTCACCGCCCAGTATCTCACGCTCACCTTCCGCATGGGAAAACAGGCGCTTGCCGCGGGCACGCTCTATACGGTCGAGGCCTGCACCAACCTGTTGGACCAGGCCTGGACCGTTGAACAGGTCACGGAGTACCGGCGCGATGACAGCAATGAGTGGTGGCAGGCCTTCTTCCGCCACGATGTTCCGGTCACCAACGCGCCCCAGCGCTTCCTCCGTCTCCGGGTCACGCTGCCGTAAAGGGTTAACGCAGAGACGCGGAGACGCAGAGGGAAGAATTTTAGAATTTGGATTTGGGGATTTTAGATTGGGATCAACACTACCGGTAGGGACGCATCCCCGAGGCGTCCGCAGGGCTGAGGGATCCGAAACAAACCGCAGATTGCCGAATCACGAAGCGAAAGGATTTTGACGACCTCAGCTCCAGCCGGTCCGGTGCGGCGTGCGGGTGAGCACCTCGCAGCCGCCGTCGGTCACGAGCGCGACATCCTCGATGCGCACCCCCAGCCGCCCCGGCAGGTAGATGCCGGGTTCCACGGTCACCACCATGCCCGGTTCGAGAACCGTCGCGCACGCGGGCGAGAGGCTGGGGGTTTCGTGGACCTCCAGTCCCAGGCCGTGGCCGAGACCGTGTCCGAAGAAGTCGCCGTAACCCGCCCGCGTGATCGTGTCCCGGGCGAGCGCGTCGATGTCGCGGCAGACGCGTCCCGGCCGGATGGCCCGCACCGCCCGCCGGTTGGCCTCCAGCACGACCGCGTGGAGTTCGCGGAAGAGCCGGCTGGGTGCGCCGAAGACGGCGCAGCGGGTCATGTCTGAACAGTAGTGGTCCAGTTTGAGCCCGAGATCGATCAGTAGCGGCTGGCCGCGGCGCAGAAGCGTGCCGTCCGGGGTGTGGTGGGGTTCTGCGGCGTTGCGGCCGGCGCAGGCGATCGTGTCGAAGGCCTCTCCCTGGCCCATCCGGTCGGCCTCCTGGCGGGCCAGCGTGCGGATCGCCCATTCGCTCATGCCGGGCCGGACCCGGCGCAGCAGCTCCGCGAACAGGCAATCGTTGGCCTCGGCCGCGGCGCGCAGCCGGGACTGTTCGGCCGGGGACTTGACCGCGCGCAGGCGGTCCGTCTCCGGCGTCACGTCGACCCACTCCGCATCCGGCAACGCGGCCTGGAAGCGCAGCAACCGCGCGGCTTCCATACGGCCCTCGAAACCGACGCGGCGCCATCCGGCACCCATGCCTGCCAGCACGGCGGGCTCGTCGGCGGGCCGCCACAGCGTGCGGCAGGGCAGCCAGGGCGCCAGACGGCGCGTCATGGTGAGGTACCGGGAATCCGTGTGAAAGGAGGGGGCCTGGCCCGGCTCGGTCAGCAGCAGGCCGTTCGAGATGTCGAGGCCGGTGAAGTAATAGCGGTTGACCGGAGTGACCAGCAATACCGCATCCAGCCGCAGCGCGCGCTGGCGGGCCAGCAGGCGGCGGATGCGATTCCGGAATTCGGAGGCCGGGAGGTGGCGCGGCGGCGTCATATCGTGTAGTCGTCCGGGAGCGGATATCCGGGCCGGATCACCGGTTTGGGTGTCTGGTTATAGACCTTGGAGCCTGGCGGCACCGAATGGATCAGCCAGACGTTGCCGCCGATCACGGAGTCATGGCCGATCACCGTGTCGCCTCCGAGAATGGTGGCCCCCGCGTAGATCACCACGTTGTCCTCGACGTCCGGGTGGCGTTTGGTTCCTTTGACCAGCATGCCCGTGGCCTCGTCCTTGGCGAAGCTGAGCGCGCCGAGCGTGACCCCCTGATAGAGTTTGACGCGGCGTCCGATGCGGCAGGTCTCGCCGATCACCACGCCGGTGCCGTGGTCGATGAAAAAGCCGGGCCCGATCGTGGCGCCGGGGTGGATGTCGATGCCGGTGCGCGAGTGGGCGTGTTCGCCCATCACGCGCGGGATCAGCGGGACGCCCTGCTCGTAGAGCGCGTGGGCGATGCGCTGGACCGTGATCGCGTACAGCCCCGGATAACTCATCACGATTTCCATGAGGGACATCGCGGCCGGGTCGCCCTCGTAGGCGGCCTGGATATCCTCCTGCAGCCGGTCCCGGATCGAGGGCAGGCCGCTCAACAGCCCCGTGACCGCCTGGCGGGCCCGCGCTTCGCAATCGCGGCAATCCTCGCATTTGGCGCGTCGGCAGGCGTACTCGAAAGCGCGGTGCGTCTGATCGCGCAGCCGCAGGGCGATTTCGCGCAGGGTGTCCTTCAAATGCGAGGGAGCGGTCTCGCGCGGCACGGGGGACTGGCCGTGGCAACCGGGGTAGAGCACGGCCAGAAGCTGATCCAGCACGGCGATCACCGCGCCGGTCCCCGGCAGGTTGACGTCGCGTTCCGTATTGGCGACCGGGCAGTTCTTGCAGGGGGAGAGCGCTTCGGTCAGGGTGTTGAGATTCGCGTCAAACCAGGTTTCCATATCAGCCCTTTCCGGATCGGGTGGGGGGAGGGGGGGCGTCGTTTTTGGCGATGCGCACAATCACTTGCGAGGCGCCGAGATTCTTCCAGCCCAGGGAGAGCAGGAACCGTTCGGCGAACCCGCGGCCCTGGCAGATCAGATCGAGGATTTGGATCTTGTCCTGGCGGCAGAGGTCGCGGAAATCCTTGAGGGTGAAGAGGTGGATGTTGGGCGTGTTGTACCACTCGAAGGGCAACTGCTTGCCTTTGGGCATGCGGCCTTTGAGGAGCAGCTCGCGCCGCACCTCGAAACAGGCGAAGTTGGGGAAGGTGATCACCGCCTCGCGCGCCACGCGCAGAATCTGTTGGAGCAGTTCGCGCGGCCTTTTGATGGTCTGCAGCGTCTCGCTCAGCACCACCACGTCAAAACTGTCGTCCGGAATCATGGCGAGTCCGTCGTCGAGATCTTCGAGCAGCACGTCGCTCCCTATGCCGATGGCGGAGATGACCTGCTGGAGGTCGATTTCGACGCCGTTGCCGCTGCAGCCGCGGAGCTGCCGCAGGATGTGCAGCAGCGACCCGTTGCCGCAACCGAGGTCGAGCACGCGGCTGCCCGGCGGGATCAGGCCGATCACCTGCTGGTAATGGCGCAACTGCCACTGCCGGATCGGCGCGGCTTCGGCGGGGTCCGTCGCGCCGGGCTCCGCCGCGGGCGGCACGAAGGCGCGGATCACGCGCTTCAGCTCCTCGATGTGCGTCAGGAACGCGTCATGCCCGGCGGCCACTTCGAGATGGCAGTAAGAGACCCGCTTCTGCTGGCGCACGAGAGCGGTGACCAGCTCCTCGGACTGCTCGGGCATGAAGAGCCAGTCGCCGCTGAGCGAGACGACCAGCACGCGCGAGGCCACGGCGGCGAAGGCCTTGTCCAGCGAACCGTAGCGCTCCGCGATGTCGTATTCGTCCATGGCCAGCGTGATGTGCAGGTAGGAGTTGGCGTCGAAACGCTGGATGAATTTCTCGCCCTGATACTGCAGATAACTCTCGATCTGGAAGAACGTGCCGAACTCGCGCTCGATGCGGTTCCGGAAGTCGGAATCGGCCGTGAGCCACTCGGGCCGCTTCTCGCGGCCGAACTTGGACTCCATGAGCTGTTGCGACAGATAGGTGATGTGCGCCAGTTTGCGCGCGCTGGAGAGCCCCTTGTCGGGCAGGTTCTCGCTGTCGTAATAATCGCCCGTCTGCCAGTTCGGGTCGCCGATGATCGCGTGCCGGCCGACGATGTCAAAGGCCAGCGCCTGGGAGTTCAGGCTCGCCGCGGAGGCGATCACGATTCCCCGCTCGACCTCGTGCGGGTAACGGATCAGCCACTCCAGCACCTGCATGCCGCCGAAACTGCCGCCCATCACGCCCGCCAGCCGCGTGATGCCGAGTTGGCGCAACGCCATGCGGTGGACTTCCACAATGTCGCCCACCGTGATCTTCGGGAAAGCGGAACCGTAAGGCTTGCCGGTTTCAGGGTTGATCGAGGAGGGCCCGGTGGTGCCTTTGCACCCGCCGAGGATGTTCGCGCAGACGACCTGATACCGCCGGGTATCGATCCCCTTGCCCGGACCGATCATGCCCTCCCACCAGCCGCTCGGCACGCTCTCGCCCGGACGCGCGCCCGCCACATGCGCGTCGCCGGTGAGCGCGTGGCAGATGAAGATCACATTGTCGTTGGCCGCGTTCACCGCGCCGCAACGCTCGTAGGCCACCGTGATCTCCCTCAGCACACCGCCCTTCTCAAGACGGAGGCCGTCCGCGGGAAGCTCCAGCCGGAGGCTCTGCGGCGTGACCACTCCGATTTCTTTTACCGTATCCGTGTTTTTGTCCATGTCCCTTTCAGAAAACGGGGAAAGTCTAGCATGGCGTACCCGGACGGGCAATTCCCCTTTTGAAGTGACGGGCGGGCCGGGCGCGTCCCCGCGCCAGCAATTCTGATTGTGCAAAGAGGCACAGTCGGAATCGCTATCGGATCCCGGCGCATTTCATCGGTTCCGGTGCCGATTCCGACTTTTCGGCCCCTTATTCTTTACGTGCCGGGTCTATAGAATTGCTGTCCCCCTGCCCTGTTGTCTTGCCAAGGGAACCGTAACGTGCTTAACTTTAGCCCGTGATCGTTGCCGGGAAAGAGGAGGTGCGCGTATGCAGATGACGCCGGTTTATTGGGTTTACCTGGGTGTGGCGCTGATCCTGTTCGAGGTAATGACGCCGGGCCTGGTCTCGCTCTTTTTCGGCCTGTCCGCCCTGACCGTGGCCCTGGCGGTCTGGCTGTGGCCGTTCGGGCAGGGCGCGCAGTGGCTGCTCTTCTCCTTTTTTTCCGTGCTCTACATCGTGCTGTTGCGCAAGAGCCTGAAAAAAATCTTCAACGGCATCCGCGAGGTCTCGGATAACCCCGGCGACGAGTACACCGGCAAACTGGCGGTGGTGACCGAACCGATCGCCCCCAACCGTCCGGGGCGCGTGGAATTGGGCGGCACCGCCTGGACCGCCGAGGCGGATTGCGAACTGGCGGCAGGCACTTCGGTTCGGATCCTTGGCAAAAAGAACCTGACGTTCAAGGTTGAACCGGTTTGATTTTTACGGCGTTCGGACAGGTCTGACGGGTCAGACCCGGCCCGCCCGCCAGCAAAGAAGGAGAAGGTTATGCCATACATGGCGTTGTTTATCGCATTTGTGGTGGTCTATACGGTCCTGAAGTGCGTGCGCATCGTGCCGCAGAAGCAGGCTTTCATCGTGGAACGTCTGGGCAAGTACCACTGTACGCTCGACGCGGGGCTGCACCTGCTGCTTCCGATCCTGGACCGGGTATCGTATAAGCACACGCTCAAGGAACAGGCGATCGACGTGCCGCCGCAGCAGTGCATCACGCGCGACAACATCACCGTCGAGGTGGACGGCATCCTCTACCTGCAGGTCATGGACCCGGCCAAGGCCTCCTACGGCATCGGCAACTACCTCTTCGCCACCACCCAGCTCGCGCAGACCACCATGCGTTCGGAGATGGGTAAGCTTGAGCTCGACAAAAGCTTCGAGGAGCGCACGCTGGTGAACGCGGCGATCGTCGAGGCGGTGGACAAGGCCTCCGACCCCTGGGGCGTTAAGGTGACCCGCTACGAGATCAAGAACATCACCCCGCCGCAGACCATCCGCGACGCCATGGAGAAGCAGATGCGCGCCGAACGCGAGAAGCGCGCGCTGATCGCGGAGTCCGAGGGTGACCGCCAGGCTAAAATCAACCGCGCCGAAGGCGACAAGCAGGAGGCGATCGCGAAGTCCGAAGGCGAAAAGATGAAGCGCATCAACGAAGCGGGCGGCCGTGCGCAGGAGATCCTGCTGGTGGCCGAGGCCCAGGCCAACGGCATCCGCCAAGTGGCTTCAGCGGTCAGCAGCGAGGGCGGCCTGGCGGCCGTGAACGTCCAGCTCGGACAGCAGTATCTGAACGAGTTCGGCAAGTTGGCCAAGGCGAACAACACCATGATCATCCCCGCTGATCTGGCGAATGTGGCCGGCATCCTCAAAGCCGCCACCTCGGTGATCAAAGAAGTGAAATAACGTCCCCCCTCCCGCCGCAAACCGAAGCCGGCGCGGGGTCAACCCGGTCCGCCGGACCGGGCGTTTCTGCGGATACCCGACCGCGCGGGGATGGGTGCCGGGGCGTTCCCGGCACGCTCTTCCGGAATCTACCGGTTTGCGGACGGGGCCGGGGGAAGCGCGTGTGTCGCGCGTTGAGGAAGAAAGGTTCTGCCATGTCGACATTTGCCATCAAGCCTGCCGGGTCCTGCCGGTTTGACGAGGTTTCGCTGGGGGAGATCATGCTGCGTCTCGATCCGGGTGACCGGCGCATCCGGAACGCGAGGTCGTTTACGGTCTGGGAGGGCGGCGGCGAGTATAATGTGGCGCGCGGGCTGCGCAAGTGCTTCGGGCTCTCGACCGCCGTGGTGACGGCCCTGCCGGAGAATGACATCGGCCGGCTGGTCGAGGATTGCGTGATGCAGGGCGGCGTGGACACCTCGCTGATCCGCTGGGTGCCGTTCGACGGCATCGGCGCCGCCGCGCGCGTGGGCCTCAATTTCACCGAACGCGGGTTCGGCGTGCGGGGCGCGCTGGGGGTCAGTGACCGCGGCCATTCGGCAGCCTCGCAACTCAAGCCGGGAGAGATCGACTGGGAGCACCTTTTCGGTAAGCTGGGCGTACGCTGGTTCCATTCCGGCGGGATCTACGCGGCGCTCTCGGCCTCCGCGCCGCAGGTTCTGGAGGAGGCGATGGCCGCCGCGCGCAGGCACGGCACGGTCATTTCCTATGACCTCAACTACCGCCCCTCGCTGTGGAAAGCGTTCGGCGGCCAAAAGGCGTGCCGTGAGGTGAACCGCCGTCTGGCGTCCTATGTGGATGTGATGATCGGCAACGAGGAGGATTTCACGGCCTGCCTCGGGTTGGAGGTCGAGGGGGTGGACGAGAACCTGAGCGCGCTGCCCCTCGACGGGTTCAAACGGATGATCGGGCGCGCGGTCCGGGAATTCCCGAACTTCAAGGTCGCGGCCACCACGCTGCGCACGGTGAA
>JAVEYH010000109.1:8670-11937 GCA_034003585.1 Kiritimatiellia bacterium | reverse complement strand
CGTCTGGATCGGCTGGAGAAACGTGGGCAACACGCCGGGGATCGCGGTCTTTTCCTGAAGCTCTGCCAGGATCTCGTTTTTGGTGATTCGCCGCGTCTCTGGCCACAGCCACGAAAGCGGCTTCTTGAGGGTGTCGGGCCAGTCGGAGAAGAACCGTTTGACGTGGCGCGTCCGCCACGTGTCCTCGGGCTTGAGGATGACGATGCTTTCCATCATGCCGATCGGGGCGGGGTCGAGCGCCGATTCGGCGCGGCCCACCTTGCCCACGACAGATTCGACTTCAGGGATGCTGGCCATGACCCGGTCCTGGGTGCTGTTGACTTGAATCGCCTGCGAGAGGGAGCCCTGCGGCAGCAGCGAAGGCATGTAGAGGAACGAGCCTTCGTCCAGGGGCGGAAAAAACTCCCGGCCCAAGCCGGGGAGGATACGCTTCTCGCGGAGGACCGTTATTCCGGCCTCGGTTTCATCGGCTTGCCCTTTCGGATCGGGGCGGCGCCAACGGACGCGACTTTGCTCCCGCCCGTTCTTGTGTCGCACGCGCTCCCAACGGAGGTGGTCGAACTCGACGAGCGGGCGGGTGACGGCTGTGTCCGGCGGAACATACATGAGCCGCTTGAGCGCTGGCGACGCGGCTTCGCTGGCGAAGAGGTTGATGAGGGACTCGACCGGATAAAGGGTTGTTCCAAGGCCCAGCCAGACACTCAGCCCGGCAAAGAGCAAGAGGCAAGGCAGGGCGAGAAATGTTTTCTTGTGCGCGAGAATCCAGCCCAGCGTCGGGACGTAGCATCTGGCGATCAGGCGCGAGACGCGATTCTCCTCCAGCGGCTGGAAGCGCTCGCGGGCCATACGGAGCACGCAGAGCGCGACGCCGACGCCGGCCGCGCAGGAGATCAGCCAGCCTGCACCAGTCCCCTTGGCGAGGCCCCAAACGAACGCTAGATGCGTGACGCATGCCACGGCCGCCCCGATGGAGGCCGCCATGAGGGCGACGATGCCGTTGCGCCACTTGACCGGCCGGAAGAGCAGGTAACAGAGGAACGGGACCACCGTTACCGCCAGCACCACAGAGGAGCCGATGGCGAAGGTCTTGGTGAAGGCCAGGGGCTGGAAGAGTTTGCCTTCCTGGTCCGTCAGAAAGAAGACCGGGATGAACGACACGATGGTGTTCGAGACGGCGGTGATGATCGCGCCGCCGACCTCGGTCGCGCCCTCATAGATGAGTCCGAAGTGGCCTTTCCCGCGCTTTTCCTCCTCAGTCGCGGCGGCGATGCGGCGGTAGATGTTTTCGGACATGATGATGCCCATGTCGGCCACGTCGCCGATGGCGATAGCGAGTCCGGCCAGCGACATGATGTTGCTGTCGATGCCGAAGAGATACATCAGGATGAAGGTGAGCGCCACCGCCAGGGGAAGCGTGGCCAAGACAGTGGCCGTGGTCCGGAGGTGGAGCAGGAAAAAGAGGATCACGATGCTGGCGAGCAGAAGCTCTTCGCTCAGCGCCTCCTGCAGCGTGGCGATGGTTTCGTTGACGATCGTGGTTCGGTCGTAGAAAGGCACGATGCGGACTTTCGATGTCCGGCCGTTCGCGAGCGTTTTGGCGGGCAGGCCCGATTCCAGTTGGGCGAGTTTGGCTTTCACCCGCCGCATCACCGCACGGGGGTTTTCGCCGTAGCGCATGAGCACCACGCCGCCGACAGTCTCAACGCCGCCTTTGTCCAGCGAGCCGCGCCGGAAGTCGGGACCCATCTGAACGGTCGCGACATTGCGCACGGTGATCGGTGTGCCGCCCTCTTGACGGATAACGATCCGCTCGAGATCCCCGACGGTTTTGATGAACCCCACACCTCGGATGAAGGACTCGATGCCGTTGCTCTCGACCACCTTTGCGCCGACGTCGATGTTGCTCTTGCTGACGGCCTCGTAGACGTCCATCAGCGTGACGCGGTGTGCGCGGAGCTTGTCCGGGTGGATGTCGATCTGGTACTGCTTGACGAAGCCGCCGATGCTTGCGACCTCGCTCACGCCCTCGACGGCGTTGAGCTGGTATCGCACGTACCAGTCCTGAATCGAACGCAGCTCTGCCAGATCGAAGCCCTCGCCTTCGATCGTGTACCAGTAGATCTGTCCGAGAGCGGTCGCGTCGGGGCCGAGCACGGGCGTGACGCCGGACGGCAGCCGCTGCTGGGCCACGTTCATGCGTTCGAGCACGCGCGAGCGGGCCCAGTAATAATCGACCTCGTCCTTGAAGATGACGAAGACCATCGAAAAGCCGAAGCCCGACATCGAACGGATCGTCTTTACGCCGGGCGTGCCCGTCAGGCTCGTCGTGAGCGGGAATGTGACTTGGTCGTCGACATCCTGCGGGCTGCGGCCGGGCCAGTCGGCATACACGATGACTTGCTTGTCGCCGATGTCCGGGATCGCGTCCACCGGCGTGTGCACGACGGCGAAGTAACCGGTCGCGCACAGGCCAACGACGAGGAGCCCCATCAGGAACGGGTTCTTCAAACACCAGCGGATAAGCGCATTGACCATAGAGCCGGACCTCCGTCAGTGTTTGTGTTGCGACGGTGCAACGGGTGTTTCGGGTGCGGGGCCCGCAGTCATATCTTTCGCCGGTTTTCCTTCTTGCTGGCGCGAGGTCGAGTCGCCCGTCAGCCCTCCGGGATAGAACAGGCTCGGATGGCCGGTGATTTGGAACTGGCTGTCGATCAGAAACCCGCCGCGGGTCACTACGCGCTCGCCCTCGTCAAGGCCGTTCAGCACCTGAAAGAACTCTCCGGCGCGAGGCCCCAGGACAACGTCGCGCGGCTCAAAGAGGCCCCGGGATTTCTCGACATAGACCAATTTCCGGGTTCCGCTGTCCAGCACCGCGCTGACCGGCACGGCGAGCGGTGCCACAACGGCCAACGCGGCGGCAGGCAGGGGCTTGAGTTTCATGTTGCAAACCGGGCAACTGCCGGGCTTGTCATACGTCTTAGACCCCTCGCACTTCATAGGGCAGGCGTAACGGATAGCGCCCGGGGCGTTCGTCGGCGCTGGGGGTGCCGTGATTTCCGCCGCACCGGGGATCAGCGTCAGGGGCATGTCACACAACGGGCATGCGCCCGCGAGATCCTTCAGAACCTGCGGGTGCATGGGGCAGGAGAATTTGCCCTCGACGCCGGTGGCCGCAGCCGTACCGTCGGACGCCAAAACCGACCGGATGACGGCGCTTACGAACATGCCTGGCTTGAGCGCGTGGTCGCTGTTGCCCACATGGACCGG
>JAVEYH010000109.1:6667-8570 GCA_034003585.1 Kiritimatiellia bacterium | reverse complement strand
GTTGCGAGGGCGGACTCGTTGTACTGGATCTTCCCGACCGCGCGCAGTTCGCGGGAGAGCTTCCTGCGGGCGACCGGTGTGGTCTCTACATGGGCCATGGCGAGCGCGTGGTCGGAAAGCTGCAACTGGGGGACGCCCCCGGAACCGGCCTGAGCCGCAGCCGCCGGGATCAGGGGCATTTCGCAGATCGGGCAGTTGCCGGCCTGCGCCAGCCGGATCTGCGGGTGCATGGAGCACGTCCAGACTTGAGCAGCGTCTGTGACCGCGGTGCCTGCCGACGCTTTGGGCGCCGGTTGCGACAAGCACCCTCTGCCGATGAACAATCCCGCTAACAGTCCGGCGGCGACTGCAAGAACGACGCGTTTTTTCATGGTTCTTCCTTGTGGTCGTCAGGAGAGACGACAGTCATGTCAACTCCAACGGCCCGCTCAAGACGCGCCGCCTGCACGCCCGCTGCGCCCTCGCTCATGGCGGTCATCACTTTCGTGTTCAACAAGAACCGCTCGCTTTCGAGCAGGTCAAGAAAATCCACCTTCCCCTCCTGATACCCGGCTTCGCTGGTGCTGAAGCGGGACTCAGCTTGGGGCACAAGTTCGGTGCGGTACATGTTGAACGTGCGCAGGGCTGTCTGCAGTTTGAAGTGCGCGTCCTGCACGTCGAAGGCGCTCTGGCGTTCTGCGGCCTCCAGCGCTGCCCGGCTCGCCGCCTGCATTCGTTCAGCCTCGCGGGTGCCGGCCTCGTATTTCGACTGCCAGACAGGCAGCTCCACGCTGACGGTGAACATCAGCATGTTTTCTTCGGACTGGATGTCACGGTACTCCATTCCGAGCTTGTAGTCCGGCAGGTACTCCTTTTCCATCAGCTTTTTTTCGAGCCGGTAGCGTTCGATCCGCGTCTGAGCGGCCAGGACCTCGGGGCGGTTCTGCGCCGCTTCGGCAAAGAGTCTGGAGGCCTCGACGGGTGCTCCAACCTTTGGGGGAGGCTCCAGTTTCCCGAGTGGCCCGTCAGCTCTGCGGTTGAGCAGGGTGTTCAATTTGGCCTTGACCGTATTCTCCTGCGCCTGTAATTCGAACAGCCTCTGTTTCAACATCGTGATTTCGGTCTGCGCCTTGATCAAATCGGCCTGAGACCCCTTTCCGGAGGCATAACGGGTTCCGGCGATCTTCACCATACGTCTGAGCACGGCTTCTTCTTCTTGTGTGATGGTGATGACCCGCCGGATGGCGTAGAGGTCGTAGAAACTCTCTTTGACCCTCATCACGACATCACGCGTCATGGCATCGAGATCGCGTTGCATGATTTCGGCTTCTTTTGCGGCGATGCCTTCCCGCAGAGACCGCTTGCCAAACCAGGGAAACTCCTGTTGCACCATGATCCGTTTCTCGCTTGTGTCCGGCCACGTTCCCCCGTTTGCCATGTCCATGCCGCCATAGGATAACATGGGATTGGGCAAGGCCTTGGCCTGGCCGGGCCTTTCCAGCCAGGCGTCCCGCTTGGCGCGCAGGCTGGCCAGTTGAGGATTGTCGCTGACAGCCTGTTGCACTGCGGCTGTGAGCGTGAAGTTGGTGTCTGCTGGTCTTGCCTGACAAGGCACCGGGTTAGCGCCCATGAAGAACGCTGCCGCGATCAGCAAAGCAAACGGATCGATTTTCATAAAAACAATCCTATTTGTCTTTGGCCGGCCCGGCCTTGTCGAGGGTGATGCCCTCGGCTTCAAGCTGCTTCACGTATTTGGCCGGATCCTTCTTGATCTTGGCGATACACCCGCCGCAGCAGACATAGATCCGTTTGCCCTCGTAGTCGACAAACTTGGTCTTGTCCACCGGTCCGCCCATCACGGGGCAGGTCGTCTGCGTCTTGACCGCGACCGCGCTGGTCGCCGCCGGTGCCTGCCCGGCTTGGT
>JAVEYH010000109.1:0-6567 GCA_034003585.1 Kiritimatiellia bacterium | reverse complement strand
CCGTCACCGGAAACCCCTCCGAAATATGGTAGCGGGGGTAGGATTTGAACCTACGACCTTCAGGTTATGAGCCTGACGAGCTACCAGGCTGCTCCACCCCGCAATCTGGCTGTTTGTTTCTGGCGCGCCTCGCAGGAGTTGAACCTGCAACCTTCTGATCCGTAGTCAGATGCTCTATCCAATTGAGCTAGAGGCGCTCTTGAAACGATCCGCACTATAACAAAACGCGGGTGCGGGCCGCAAGGTGTATTTTGGCAAGGCGCGTTTTTTTCACGGAGGCCGGTAACCCAGGAAAAGGGGGCCGTTCATCCAGGGTAAGGGGGTGTGGGTGGATCACCGCCAACTCGGGACTGGCCGTTGTCGCGGTGGGTTTGGTATTACTGCAAAGAAACCCGGTTGATCCGTCGCGGCTTGCGCGGAGGCCGGAGGCGGATCAGGGGCCGCGGTTCCGGCGGCGCAGTCAAGGAGGGGCGTATGGTGCGGAGAGGCGGACGGGGAGCGGAGGTTGCCGGGGCATGTGTCGCGGCCGCCCTGGTTTGGGGAACGGCGCGGGCCGCGGAGACCGGTGTGGGGGGCAGGGTGTTTCTCGACGCCAACCGTAACGGGCGCGCCGAACCCGGCGAGCCCGGGGTGGCCGGGGTGGCGGTGAGTGACGGCGCGCAGGTGGCGGTGACGGATACCGCGGGCGCGTACCGGCTGGCGCGGCGGCCGGAGGCGCCGACCCCAGTCTGGATCTGCGTGCCGCGGGATCATGCGGCGAGCGGCCCGTTCTGGAAGGCGGCCGGCGCGGAAGGGGACGTGGATTTCGGCCTTACGCCGCAGGCCCAGGAGGAAGACTTCACGTTCATTCAGATCACGGACACCCATATCGGACGGGCCGACCTGCTGCAGCGTTTCGCGGAGCAGACCGGCACCTATCCGGTACGGATCGCGTTCGCGGTTAACACTGGGGATTTGGTGGGGGGCGTGGATGTCGTGCCGCCGGAGAAGGCCCGGTCCCAGTATGAGCGGTACATGGAGGCGGCCCGCTTCCCCATGCCGCTTTTCAACCTGCCCGGCAACCACGAGCATGTGGGGTTCAATCACAAGGGCGCCGACCCGAAACATCCCTATTACGGGAAGGGGCTCTACCCGCGCCTGCTCGGGCCGATGCACTATTCGTGGGATTGGGCCGGCGTGCACTGTGTGGCGTTGGACGGCACCTCGCTGCCGTATCAGGAGCGGTTGGGGAGCAACCAACTGGCCTGGCTGGAAGCGGATCTGGCGCTCCAGCCCGCGGGTAGGCCGCTGGTGTTGTTCTGTCACCAGTCGATCCCCTCCCTGCGGGATGCGAAGCTGCTGGCGGAACTCCTCCAGGGCCGCAACGTGCTCGGCGCGTTTTGCGGTCACCTCCACCGGACCTTCACCGCAACCTTCGCGGGATTCCCGGTGTATCACAGTGGCGCGTTGAGCGGCGCGTGGTGGGGCGGCCCGAACATCGACGGCACGCCGCAGGGGTTCCGGCTGGCGCGGTTCCGGGACGGCAGGTTGAAGACGGTCTACACCAACCGGGAGGGAACGTACCCCGTTTCGATCGTGGCGCCGTTGGCGGACACGGTTCAGACGGGTGCGGTTCAGGTGACGGTCTCCGTTACGGATTTCGGGCGGCCGGCTGAGGTTGACGCGAATTATTGCGGACAGACGGTGACGCTCCGGCCCGCTTCGCGCGAGGAACACTGGTCGTTCTGGACCGGCACGCTGGACACGCGCGCGGCGTTGGACGGCGACCGCACGTTGACCGTCACCGCCACCTGCGAGCGGGCGGCAAGCGCTTTCGCGATCCGGTATCTGGTGGACAACGGCAGCCCCGAGGCGTATACGGCCCGCGGTCCGGTCACATTCCGCCTTCAGGTGCGGGGCGGGATTGACGCGCCGGGCGAGGTCCGGGTCAATGGCGGGCCGCTGGGGGAGATCCCGCAGGGTGCGACGAACGAGACGGTTCTCGCGTTCGCCATTCTCCCGGAGCGCCTGCGGAAGTGCAACCGGGTGACCGTGCGCGCGGGACGGCACGGACAGGGTTGGGACCGGTTCAGCATCGGCCCCGCGTGGATCGAATACCAGGGCAAACGGATACACGATCTGCGCTACGCCTCCTTTGAGCGGCACGGAGTGGGCGGGAGCCGTCCCGCGGACCAACGGGAAAAGATCCTGTACTACTGTTTGCCGTGAGGCGAGGGGGCCTGCCGCGCGGGAGTCTGCCCTCCGCACACCCGGAGCGTGCGTGGCGCCCTCGTCCGGAAAGGCGGGAACGAAATCATCCAGGGTTCCGCGGTTAGGCCAGGTCGCGACATAGGCACCGTCGGCAAGATTCAGCGTCATACGGCCCAAGGGGAGGTCGCGCGCGTTGGGATAGAGGAACCAGTAGCCGCGCACGAGCGGGAAGCGGTTGGCGGGATACGGCCTCGCGACCGGCTTTTGCGCCGTGTCGCCGTCCGAATTGCGTTGAGGGAAGGGGGCTCCGATGCTATTCTTCCGCCATCAACTGTTTCGTGTGCGGCAAGGCGGAGAAAAGGGAGAATCATGCGTAACGCAAAGCCATTTCTTTCAATCGCTTACGGGTTCCTTTTGTTGTGCCACACCGTTTGCGCGGAGGAGCCGGCGGACCTGCGGCTTTTCCTGCTGATCGGCCAGTCGAACATGGCGGGACGCGGGAAGGTCACGCCCGCCGACGGACAGACGCACCCGCGTCTCTTCATGCTCGACAAAGCCAACGCGTGGGTGCCCGCCAAAGACCCCGTGCATTTCGACAAGCCCACGATCGCGGGGGTCGGGCTCGGTTCGGAGTTCGCGCGGTGCGTGGCCGCGGAAGCGCCCGACGCGAAGGTCGGCCTGATCCCCTGCGCGTTCGGCGGCACGCGGCTGGACCAGTGGAAGCCCGGTACCGCGCTCTACTCGAATGCCGTGGCCCGCACACGCCTTGCGATGAAAAGCGGGCGGCTCCAGGCGATTCTCTGGCATCAGGGCGAGGGCGATTGCGCGCCGGAGAAGATTGCGACCTATCCGGCGCGGTTCAGCGCGATGATCGGGTCGTTGCGCCAAGACGTGGGCGCGCCGGATGTGCCGGTGATCGTCGGCGAACTCGGCCGTTTCCGCGGGACGTATGCCGCATTCAACGCGATGCTGCCGCAGGTCACCCGCGCCGTCCCGCGCAGCGCGCGGGTCTCCTCCGAGGGGCTGGGCGCCAACCCCGACAACGTGCATTTCAGCCGGGACGCGCTGATCGAATTCGGCAAACGCTATTTTGCGGCGTATCAGAAGATGAGAAAGGAGTGCGCCGAGCGTTGAGCGGAGAGCGTTCACCCATGCCTTCCGGCAAACAGATGCTCTGGTGGGGCCGCTTCGATCCGGCCTATTCGCGCAACGGCGTGGTGCGCCAGCACCTGGCCGCGTTGGGCTGGACCCTGCGCGACTTCCACCCGGCCGTCTGCGCGTGGGGCGATCTCGAGGCCGCCCTGCGCCGGATTCCCGCGCCGGATTGCGTGTGGGTGCCCTGTTTCCGGCAGCGCGACCTGGCCGCGGCCCGCCGCTGGTGCGGCCGCCGCGGCGTGCCGCTCGTGTTCGACCCGCTCATCAGCGCCTACGACAAACAGGTGTGGGAACGCTTCAAACTCCGCGAGGCGAGCCCTGCGGCGCGGAAGCTCTTGGTGTGGGAGCGCGGGCTCTTCGCCCTGGCCGACCTCGTGATTGCCGACACCCCGTGCCACGCCGCCTTTTTCCGCGAAACGCTGGGCGTGCCGGAAGAGAAGCTCCGCGTCGTGTACGTCGGCGCGGACGAGACGTTCTTCCGGCCCGCGCCGGCGCGCGCCCCCAGCTCGCCGATGGATGTGCTTTTCTACGGGAGCTTCATCCCGCTGCACGGCGCGCAAACGATCATCGAAGCCGCACGGATTTATCAGGGCCCGCCAGTCCGCTGGAGCCTGCTCGGCGACGGCCCCGCGAGGCCGGCCTGCCGGAAGGCGGCGGCGGGACTGGCCAACGTTTTTTTTGAGGACCGCATCCCCTACGCGGCGCTGCCCGACCGTATCCGCCGCGCCGATATCCTGCTCGGCGTCTTCGGCACGACGCGAAAAGCCGGGCGGGTCATTCCGAACAAAGTGTTCCAGGCCCTGGCCGCTGGCCGCCCCGTCATCACGCGCGTCTCCGACGCTTATCCCGCAGAGGCCCGCGCTTCCGAAGCGCTGGAGTTCGTGCCGCCGGGCGAACCGCAGGCGCTGGCCGGCGCGGTGGCGGCCTGGGCCGCGCGGCGCGAACGCCTCCCCGCGCGCGGACGGGCCGCCCGCGTGCAGTATGAAGCCCTGTTTTCGGCTGACGCCATCCGGCGTCAGCTTGACGACGCCCTCGTCTCCCTCCCGCGGAGGAGAGGCGGGGCAGAAAAAAAGGAACCCCCGCATGGCGGATACAGTCGCTACCCCCGGATCCGGTGAACGGCAGATTTTCCTGTTCCTGTTGTGGGAGGCCTCGCGCCAGCATGAGGCGGAGATCATCGACGACATCGGCCGGCATTTCACGATTCTGAAACAGTATGAGGTCCTGTGGCCGCAGGCCGGGTGGGTCCGCCATCTCGAGGCCTTTTACGGGCACGCCTCCCAGGTTTGGATCGCCAAGGCGCGGCGCAACGGCACGGGGCCTTTCCGCGTCGTGATCGTGGAGGACCCGCAGTCGCGGTACGATCTCCGCGATAACCTGCGCGGCATGAAGGAGCTGGTCAACGTCAACATTTATGACGCCAAACAGCGCTACCGGAAACTGATCCGCAGCAAAGACAAAGTCCACTCTTCGGTGAACCTGCGGGAAACCCGCCACAATCTGGCGGTGCTGCTGGACATGACCCTGGAGCAGTTTCTGCGGCGCGTCACGCCGGACGGCGCGGTCGAGCATCTCTTTGCCGCGCCGCAGGCCGTGACGGGGTGGCGGAGCCTCGAACACCTCTTCACGATCCTCAACGAGACCGTGCCCTATGTGGTGATGCGCAATTTCGAAACGCTGCTCTCCCCGCAGGCGGCGCCGTCCGACCATGAGGACATCGACCTGATGGTGTCCAGCCGCGAACTGTTTGTGGCCATCACGGGCGCGCGCAGGATGTCGGGCAAGCCCACCCATGTCGGGCATCTGCTGCGGGTCGGCGAGCGTGTGGTGAAACTGGATCTGCGTGAGCCGGACGACGGGTACTACGCGCCCGCGCTGGCGCGCGACATGATCGCCCGGGGGGAGGTGCGGGACGGGGTGATCCGGGTTCCGTGCGCGGAGGATCACTTTTACACGCTGCTCTACCATGCGCTGATCCACAAGCAGGCGGTCGCGCCGGATTACCGGGCGTTCTTTCCCGACGCCGCGCCCGGCTTGGGGCTTGCCGGGTTCGCGGAGCGGTACGCCCGCGAGGGCGACGCCTGTCTCAAGGCGCTGCTGGCGGAATGGCTGTGCCGCAACGGCTATCCGTATTGCAGGCCGCGCAGCGGCAAGGTCGGGTTCAATTCCGCCAACCTGGCCGACGGACCGGGAGTGCTCAAACTGAAGCCGTCGCGGGCCCATCTCTGTTCGGCGGAACTCGGGTTCAACCGGCTGAAACTGCATCTGCTGACCGGCGTGGACCTGCCGAACCTCTTCCGTTTCCAACTGCGCCTAGGCGGTCTCTTCAAGATCGACCTGTGTCTGGGCGAGGTCAAAGAGATCGGAATATGACACCCGTCTTTTACGCGTTCCGGAACCGGGCGGGCCGGTTGCTGCGGGCAATCAGCGGAGTCCTGCTGGAGGGAAACCCCGCGTTGGCCCGGAATCTCCTGCCCGAAACGGTGAGGCCGGATGCGCTTGCGCCTTACCGCGTGCCGGAGCGCGATCCGCTCCACGCGCGGCTGCTCGCGGGACACCGGGCCGGCGAGGCCGCCTGGCTGTATTACCCGGCCAAACGGGACCGGGTCGAAACCGTCTTCTCATACCGGGACGGAGTCTGGTGCGTGGAGAAGCGCGTGCTTCGGCGGTGCCCGCGCCGGAAGGCATGCCGCTTCCGGCAGCGCGCCCTGCCGCGCGAACCGCTGCTGCGGGGCGAGCCGCTGGGCGAGCGCTTCCGGCGGCTTGCGGAAACCCGCGCGTGGGACGCGTTGCGCGCGGAGATCGACGGCTATCTGCGGGCGCTGCCGTCGGCGTTCCCGGAAGCGGAAGGCGGGCGGCTTCCGCCCCACGCGTTGGATGCGGTTCCGCGCAACTGCATGATCGACGCCGAAGGGCGTTACCGTTTTTTCGATCTGGAGTATGAGGCCGATGGCGGGTGCACGCCGGGGTACCTGCTCTACTGCGCGCTGAAAGCCGATGTCGTGTCCCATCTGCCCAAGGGAGAGCGGGACCTCCGGCTGCGCGAACTGTACGCTGAAACCTGCCTTCGGCTGGGGCTGCCCGACACGTTTGAGGCGGACCGGCGGCAGGCCCGGCAACTGAAAGCCTTCACGTCCCGTTCGCCCGCCCGGCTGCTGACCCGGCTGCTGATGGCGGTCACCCCGGTGGCCTCGTGGCGCCGGCGGATGATGTGGTGGGACA
>JAVEYH010000108.1:5359-12022 GCA_034003585.1 Kiritimatiellia bacterium | reverse complement strand
CCTTGGAAAAGATTCCGCTTCGGTTCGTCTTTCGGCAGGAAGAAGTACTCCATACGCCAAAGCAAAGGGCGGATTTCCGATTCCGGTCTGGGCCGTGTGAACAAACTGATGACCACCATCAGAAGCATCAGGAAGGCTTGGTTGAATCCTGAGCACACGAACATGTTCTTGGTGTTCCATGACTCGACGAACGCGGTCGGCAGACACTGTGGAAGGAGCGTGACCCCACCCACAGTCAGCGCTTGTCCTTCGAGGAGATACCTGTCAAGAAGCATACCCAAAGGGATCCCGAGAATAATCACTGTCAGCGCGGCGGCCGGGGTCGCCTTTTTCCAGAACATGCCCGTCAGGAACACCGTGGCGATCGGCACGGCAAAATAGCTCGCCGCTGTCTGGAAATAGATAAAGATACCGCCCATGCGCTGAACCAGGGGCGCGTACACGACACTGAAAACCATCAGCGCCAGCGTGGTGGCTGACCCGATCCGCACAAGCCGTTTTTCGCCCGCTCCAGGATTGATCCACTTCTTGTAGACGTCATAGGTGAACAGTGTCGAGATCGAGTTCAATAACGCCGAAATCGTCGACATCACGCCCGCCAGGATGCCGACCACCATCAACCCTTGCAAACCGCGGGGTACGAGTACGGCGATCAGTTTCGGAAGAACCCGGTCGGGCAGGTAGCCCGCAGGGTTGGTGCGCAACCCGAAATCGAAGGCCTGGCCCATGACGCTGTCGGGGCTGGCCTCGTAGATCGCACGGGCGATCATGCCCGGGAAAATTTCGACCACCGGACGCAACAGCACGAAAGCGCCCGCGAACACGACCGCCATGCGTGCGTCCCATTCTGTCCGGGCACCGAACCCGCGTTGAACCAGTGACTGGTTAATGCACGAATAGTAGAGATGCAGACCGAACATGGTTATCAGAATCGCGTGCCAAGGGATGGGATTCGCACGCATCGGATGAATGAGCCGCATGAAACCGGGGTCGGGGACCCGCCAAAGATCATGCAGTCCCCCGGGCATTTGACGGAAGGCGAGCCAGGCCAACGCGGCTCCCGCCACAAAGATGAGCAGGAACTGGAAAAAAGCGCCGTAGACCATGGACGCCTCGCCTCCGTACATGGTGCAAACTCCCGAAACCACCGCAAGGACCGCAAGCCACAGCCAGAGGTTGGCGGAGGGGTTGCCGGGAACAAGCGGGAAGACCTCGGAAAGCAACATCGCACCGCCGTAAAACACGACCGCCAGATTCATCAGCACATAGCTGATGATCAGAAACACGGCGAAAATATTTTGGCTCGCCGGGTTGAACCTGCGTCCGAGATACTCCGGCATTGTGCGGATGCCGTTGCGGAGGTAAACCGGATAAAAAAGGAAGATCAGCGCGCCGTATACCACAGGCACGATCAGATTCCAGTTCACCATCACCAGGCCGTTCTGATACCCCACGCCGTTCTGGCCGATGAGCTGTTCGGTGTTCATTCCCGTGGCGACATACGCGGCGCCGATCGCCCACCACCGTAAGGTTCCCTTGGACAGGAAATAGCTATCCGAACTCATTCGCTTGCCGCGGCCGGTGAGAAAACCGACACCCAGCAGCGCGACGAAATAGACCGTGATCGTCACATAATCCAGTGTGGCGCCCATCCGATACACTCCCCCCGCCGTCACACGCAAACCGCCGCGGCAACTTTCTGATACGCCGCGATGATGTCCCGCACGTCTGCATCCGTCAGGTTCGAGGCGACGCAGAAGATCATCGTGCGGCTGATCCGATCATCCAGATGCGGACACGTTCCCTTGGCATACGAAACATCCGCCGAAGCGCGGTTCTCCGCCATCTGCCACGGAGAGACCCCGGATATTCCGCGTTTATTGACCAGGCTGGCCACATTGTAATAGATATGAAGGCCCCAATCATCCATGTGGATCGGATACATGCCGCCTTTGCCGGCCACCACTCCTTCCGCCCGTAACGCGGCGGTGAACTTCAGCGACTGTTCGCGCGAGGGGAAAACCGTCATCAGGAACGAGCCGGCATCGCCGTCCGGATCAGGCACCTCACGAAAGGTCAGCACACCTGCGAGCGCCCGCTTGATCGTGAGTTTGGCGGAGCGCATCGCGCAGGTGATACGGTCTAATTTTGTAAGCTGGACCCGGGCAACCGAGGCGGTCAACTCGCTCATCCGGCACCCGATGCCCCAGAGTTGAAGCGACGGGTCATCCATCACCAGACGCCCGGCGTCGTTGCGGGGATAGCCGAGGTCATGAATGGCAAATGCGCGATGGTAGAGGTTCTCACTGTTGGTCACTACCATACCTCCCTCGCCCGAGGTCATGTGTTTGTTCATTTGAAATGAGAAAATCGCCATGTCGCCAAACGCGCCGGCTTTCACACCCTTCTGGCTGGCTCCTGCGGCCTGAGCGCAATCCTCGACCACTTTCAGATTGTGCCGGCGGGCCAGGGCGACAATTTCGGTCACGCGTCCGATCACGCCGCCCATGTGTACAATCAAAATCACCCTTGTGCGCGGCGTGATTTTCCGGGCCGCGTCCTGCGGGTCCATGCTGAATGTGGCGTCGCAGTCCACCAACACGGGAATCGCTCCGGCACGCACAACCGCGCCGACGGTTGACACCCAAAAATAACCCGGCACGAGCACTTCGTCACCCGGCCCGACACCCAACGCGCCGAGCGCGACCTGCAGCGCGCCCGTACCGCTGCTGACGGCCAGCGCATATCGGACACCGATATAGGCAGCGAACTCGTTCTCGAGTTGGGCGACCTCGTTCTGCAGGTCGAGCCCGTAATACCGGAAAAGGGTTTTTGATGCGCAGACGCGCGCCGCGGCTTCGCTCTCCAGCTCATCCATATAATGCGCGCCGCACCACTCCTGGGGCAGGGGACGGCTCCTTACCGGCGCACCGCCATTGATCGCTAATTTATCGTTCTCCATTAAACGGATCCCTCCTTTCCTTCTTTACGCATGTCCGTGCGAAGATTGAACCGATGCAGCCACCCTGCGGGACTCCGGTTAATAGACTTTGCCGGCATGATTGCCGGTCCCCGAAACCAGGCGTTCGATCTTGTCGCAGAGTTCGGAGAGGATGGTCTCATAATGCATCTCCCCGATCTGCGGGCCCGAATCCCGGGGATCGAACGCCTCCGGCACCTGACGGTCAGGTTGCGATGCGATAAAGCCCTGTCCGTCAACGACGGAAAAGTCGGTGTACTTTAGCGGAACGTCCCGGGGCGGCAACGTTCCCAGATCCACGGCTTCCCTGCTGTAATGCATGATCAACGAGGTCTCGGCGATATCCGCATGACCGATCGCGCCGGAAGCCGCTGCCTTCTCCGGAAAACCGATCGCGAAATCGACTTGGGCCGCCGTGGTGTTGCTCAGCTCAATACACAGCCGCTTCAGCACGGCATTGTGGTTAAAAGCACCGTGTCCGTTGACGATGAAGATGTAGCGATACCCTTGGCTGATGAGGCACCGGGTTTCCGCCGCCACAATCAGCGCGAAAATTTCTTCCGGCAGATAGTGGCTGTTCCAGAGGCGTGAGGGGAAATCCATGCCGACGACGTACTCATCCCGCTTGAAACCGAGCGACGCCAGCATGTCCGGGTCGCGCTCGCGCTCGGTGCCGACGAACATCGTGGGCAGCACGACGCCTTTTTCCAGCCGCCTGCAGCATTCGTGCGCCACAAACGTCGCGTTCAGCGGGTCGGTGCCCAAAGGAAGGTGCGGCCCGTGATATTCCAAAGGGCCCAAAGGAAACAGGATCAGCGGACACGCGGTTTGGCGCTCCTTCAGTTGTCCCGGCCGCAACCATTCGTATCGCGTCTCGAAATCAGGGTGTGCACCGCATGCCGTGTCCATTGTGTTCATCGAATCCTCCTTGTACGGTACCAGTATATTTGGTTTCTGAAAGAGGGGTACCGTGTTAAAAAGCGAATTCTACCCGGCGATTTTGCGAACCGGTCTTGTGTTGTCCGTTCTTGCCGGGAACTGCGTGTTTTCGTATTATCCCGGCGTAACCTCAGCGAAAGTTGCGGAACCGTTATGGAAAGAAACAAGCGAAGGAAAATACCGCAGGTCGCACTTCTGCTCGACTCGTGCCACGAGACTTCGCGAGGAATGATGCGGGGTGTTTTTGAGTATGTGCGTCTTTACGGACCGTGGGGACTCAGCATTGTCACGGGCGGAGTTTCTGAACAGAAACTCCCCGATTTCCGATTCTGGAAGGGCTCCGGAATCATTGCGAATGTGTATAGCCGCGAAATGGCCGACGCCATTGTCGCCGCACGGTTGCCGACCATTATTTTCGATTGGAACGATGACTGGCAGGAAGCGTGGTATGTTCTGTCCCACGCCTGTCAGGTTCAATGCGACTCGACGGCAACCGGACAACTGGCAGCCGACTTCTTCATTCAAAAAGGATTTGCGCGCTTCGCGTTTGTCGGCGAACCCAGCGGGCTCAATTGGTCCCGCTGGCGTAAAGAGTCGTTCGTCAAGCGATTGGCCGAAGCCGGGTTCTCCTGCCACATCTGTCCCGACCCACTGCCCGCGCAACGGAAGTGGGAACGGGATCGGAAACAGTTGATCCGCTGGCTTCGGAACCTGCCCAAACCCATCGCGATTTTCGCCGCGCACGACCTGCGCGCGCGGCAGGTGTTGGACGCCTGTCTGGCCGCCGACATCCGTGTTCCGTACGAGGCGGCGGTGCTGGGTGTGGATAACGACCCGCTGATCTGCGAAACCTGCATCCCGTCGCTCTCAAGCATCCGGCTGGATGTTGAGGCCGCGGGCTATGCGGCGGCCGAACTCCTCGACAAACGGATGTTCGGGGCCTTAAAGCGCCACGCGCAAAAAGAAACCAAGACCTATCCGCCGCTGGAAGTCGTCTCGCGCCTGTCCACGCAGACGATCCATGTGAATGACAAGCTCGTCATCGAAGCACTGGAATTCATCCGGATCAACGCCGGACTCAACATTCGCGTCTCGGACGTGGCCGACCATGTCGCGGTATCCCCCCGCTGGCTGGAGAAAAGGTTTGAGCGCTCACGGGGCCGGTCTGTCATCGACGAAATCAAGCGGGTCAGGATGGAAACCATCCTGAGCTTGGTCACGCAGACACGGCAGCCCTTTGACCATATCGCAAAAAAATGCGGGTTTGCGAGCGTCAACCACCTCCGGAAACTTTTCCGTGAGGAACGGGGGCAGACCATGAGCGCCTGCCGGGCGGCGGTCCTTATGTCTGGGGAACCGGTGCCGGTCCGGCCCGGGCGCCCCACCGCAGGGCGTGGGCCTCGAACACGCGCTTGAGTTCGCGGGTCGTGAACGCGGCAAGGTCGGCCTCGGTCCACAGGTCACCGACCCGGTCGGGGTGGTGGGCGTCGGAAGAACGGATGAAAGGCAGGCCCAGGAGTTTGTCCCGCCACACTTCGGGGTCGGCGTAGCGGCTCAGTTCCGCGGCGTCGAAGCCCTCGTCGCCCGCGAGTCCGCCCAATTGCGAAGTCACGCTGAAAACCGCCCGGTCGAGATGCGCGGCGATGAAGAGGCCGCCCAGCTCCCGCACGCGCGCGCCGGCCTCGCGGATCGTGAGGCGCGTCGGCGCGCTGAGCAACCGCCACTCCAGCTCCTCGACCTCCTCGGCGGCGTTGACGACCGCCTGGATTCCGAACACCGCCGGATCATTGACCCGCGGGGGCAGGGCGGCGTAAACGTCACCGGTCAGGGCCGCAGCCTGTTCCGGGGTGTCGAAGACCGTGAGGCAGTGGACCTCCTCGGCGGTGGTCAGCTCCAGGCCGAAGAGGCAGGCGAGCCCCTCCCTGCGGCAGGCCTCGGCCATGGCCGGGCTGTTGCGGGACGAGTTGTGGTCGGCCAGCATGACCCCGTTCAAGCCCGCGGCCCGCGCGGCGCGGGCCATGGCCGAGGGGGACGCGTCGAGGTCGCCGCAGGGCGAAAGGCAGGAGTGCAGATGGAGGTCGAACCGGAACACGGGAACAGTATGAAGGGAACCCCCGGATGATGCAAGCGGCGGAATTCCCCTTTCGCCCCCGCGGTCCGGTCTGCTATACTTTCCGGCATGAACGGTACGGGTGACAGCGTGCGGCAACGGGTGCGGACCGCGTGGGGGCGGGCCCTCGCGGCGGCCGTCCTCTGCCTGGCGGGTGCCGCTTCCGGCACGGCCGAACGGTACGCGCCCAAACCGTTTGAGTACTACCAGCCGATTCTCGACCGCATGCCGTTCGGGGCGGCGGCCGCGCAAACGGGCGCCGGGGCGTTGGACGCTGAGGGCGCGAAGAGCGCGGCGCAGGAGAAAGTCGAGCAGGAACGGCTCGCCAAACAGGTCAACATGTCGGCGGTGAACATCACGCCCGAAGGACGCACCGCGATCGGATTCACCGACCTCTCGCAGAAACCGCCGGTCAACCATTATCTGTTGGTCGGCGACGAGGCGGACGGCTGGAAGGTGTTGGACGCCGATTATGATCTGGAGACCGCGACCATCGAGAAGGAGGGGGTCGCCATCACGCTGAAACTCGGGCAGGGACTGCTGTCCGCACCCGCAGCCGGCGGGGCCGGTTCCGCCGCCGCGACCGCAGGCGCGCCCGCTCTGTCGGCGGGTGCCCGGAAAGTGGGGGAGGCCG
>JAVEYH010000108.1:0-5259 GCA_034003585.1 Kiritimatiellia bacterium | reverse complement strand
CGCGGCAACCGGCCGCCTGCCCCCCGGTCTGACCCGTCGTCTGCGGCGGCCGGTGACCGGAACGGTGGGCGACGCCGGCGGCACCGCGCCCGCGGCGGCGTCCGCATCCTCCTCGTATGTCGAGCGGAACCGCGAGCGCGCCCTGCAACGCGAGAAGGAGGAGCAGGCGTCGCGGGAGAAGATGCAGGCGCAGCTTGCCGAGATGGCGCGGAAGGCCGCGCTCAATGAGATCCGGCGCCGTGACCGCGAGGAGGCGGAGGCGCGGGCCGCCGAACAGGCGGAAGAGGCCGCAGTCGCGCCGCAGGAAGAGGAGCATCCGGCCCAGTAACCGGACGGGACGCCGCGCATGGACGCTTTCTCACGAACGGCCCTGCTGTTGGGGCAACCGGCCATCGAACGGCTTCACGCCAGCCGCGTGGCGGTTTTCGGTTTGGGCGGGGTGGGTTCGTATGCGGTCGAAGCGCTGGCCCGCGCCGGAGTGGGGCACCTCCTGCTGGTGGACCATGACCGGATCAGCATTTCCAATCTCAACCGCCAGCTCTTCGCCCTGCACAGCACGCTCGGGAGGCTGAAGACGGAGGTGGCGGCCGAGCGCGTGCGGGACATCAACCCGCGGGCAAAGGTTGAGACGCGCGCGCTGTTCTACCTGCCGGAAACCGCTGGGGACATCGAGTTCGCGGGCTGCGATCACGTGGTGGACGCGATCGACACGGTGAGCGCCAAGGTGACGCTCGCCGTGCGCGCGGCCGAGGCGGGCGTGCCGGTCGTGAGCTGCATGGGCGCAGGCAACAAGCTCGATCCGATGCGCTTGGAGGTGGCCGATCTGTTCGCGACTTCGGTCTGCCCGCTCTGCAAGGTGATGCGCAGAGAGATGAAGGCGCGCGGGGTGCGTGCGCTCCGCGTGGTCTACTCCCGCGAACCGCCGCGCGCCGCGGCCGGGGAGGAGGAGACCGCGCAAACGGGACGCCGCGCTCCGGTGGGCAGCGTCCCTTGTGTGCCCGCCGTTGCGGGACTGCTGCTCGCCGCGGAGGTGATCCGTTCCCTGACCGGTGCGGGAGGTGCGGAAGAGGCGAAAACAAAGGGGAGGGCACGCGTTCCCAACGAATCCCCGCGGCACACGGAAGGCGTATGATGCGACACGATCCGGCTCCAGGCGGTTTTCTTCTCCGGTGGGCGGGCGATCTCCTCGACGTGACCTTGCGGCTCGACACGCCGCGCAAGGGACGGGCCGTGTTCCGCACCAATCTGGGCATGGCGAGCGTCCGGCGGCGGGAGCGGATCGCCTGCACCGAATCAGGCGAACCGGTGCTGGCGCGCGATTGGCACGATGTGCCGATGCGCGAACGGGAGCCGGGGGTGTTCACGGTGCGCATCCCGCTCACGGAGGTCGGCCTGTTTGAAGGCAAAGCCTGTTTCTTCGCCCGCGGCTCCAAGGTGCCGGAGTGGCCCGAGGGCGGGAACCTGCGGCTGAAGGTCGAACCGGCGCACACCGCCTGCGCCAACACGGCGTACGCCGCGTTCGTGCGGCAGTTCGGCGCGGCGCTGCGCGGCAACCCCAGCAACGGGGGGACGCGGGCGCACGAGCGCGCGCTGGACGGGTGCGGGTACACCGTGATCCCGCCCTCCGGCACTTTCCGCAACGTGATCCGTCAGCTCGACCACCTGACCGGCCGCATGCGCTTCCGCATCCTGCAGCTTCTGCCGGTGCACCCCACGCCGGTCACCTATGCGCGCATGGGCCGGTACGGGTCGGCCTTCGCGGCGCTCGATTTCCTGTCGGTCGATCCCGCGCTGGCGGAGTTCGACCGGCGCGCCACGCCGCTCGACCAGTTCCGCGAGCTGATCGACGCGGTCCACAGCCGCGGGGCCACCCTCTTCATGGATCTGCCCGCAAACCACACCGGTTGGGCCGCCACCCTGCAGACGCACCATCCCGACTGGTACCGTCGCGAACCCGACGGCACGTTCCGGTCGCCCGGCGCGTGGGGCGTGGTCTGGGCCGATCTGATTGAGCTGGACTATCGCGAGCCGCGGTTGCGCGCCCACATGGCCGAGGTGTTCCTCTTCTGGTGCCGCCAGGGAGTGGACGGGTTCCGCTGTGATGCGGGCTACATGATCCCCGCCGAGACCTGGACCTACATCGTGGCCCGCGTGCGCGAGGAGTATCCCGACACGGTCTTCCTGCTGGAGGGACTCGGCGGCAAGGTCGAGGTCACGGAAACGCTCCTGACCGACGCCAACCTCAACTGGGCCTATTCCGAGCTGTTCCAGACCGGGGACCGCGGCGCCATGGAGTGGTATCTGCCGCGCGCGATCCCGCTGGCCGAGCGGTGCGGCCCGCTGATCCATTTCGCAGAGACCCATGATAACAACCGTCTGGCCGCGCGCGGCGAGACCTACGCGCGCATGCGCGTGGCGCTTTGCGCGCTGCTGTCGCACCAGGGCGCCTTCGGGCTGGCCAATGGCGTGGAGTGGTTCGCCGTTGAGAAGATCGACGTGCACGGCGCGTCGGGACTGAATTGGGACGCCCCGGACAATCAGGTGGAGGCGATCGCCCGGCTGAACACCCTGTTGGCCCTCCACCCCGCTTTCGGGCCCGGCGTCCGGCTGCGGCCCATGCAACAGGGCGAGGGGGCGGTCCTCGCTGTCCTGCGGCATGACCCCGGCGGGCATTCGCTGCTGGTGCTGGTCAATCTCGATTGCGCCAACGGACAGACTGTGCGGTGGCCCGCCGGGGAGTTCGCCGCGCCGGTCGCCTGGGATCTGCTCAGCGGCGAGGCCGTCACGCAAGCCGCCGCGGGCAAGTTGACGCTGCGGCCGGGCCAGGTCTGCTGCCTCACCCGCGAGGACGGGGATCTCGCCCGGCTGGAGCAGGCGATGCGGGAGCCGGCCCGCGAGCCCGAGCCGGTGGCGCGCCGCCGCCGTAATCTGATGGCCCTGCGCGTACGGCAGGCGCTGGCGCGCAGCGTGCCGGCGGAGAAACGGCTGGTGTTCGAGGGCGACCCGGACGCGCTCGGGGCCGCGCTGGCCGCGGATCCGGACGGGTTCTGCGCGGATCAGGAAGGCGGTCTGCCGTACCGCGTCGCGTGGCGATGGCCCGAAGACACGCGCCGCCGCGTGATGGTGCCCGAGGGCCATGTGCTGCTCGTCCGGGCGGACCATCCCTTCGCGGCCGCGCTCCGCGCCGGCGAACGGACCTTGGCCGCGGAAAAGGCGATCCGGCTCGACGGCGGCGCCTGGGGTGCGTTTCTGATCGTGCCGCCGGTCGCCGCCACGCGGGACGGCACCCGCGCCGAAGAACGGTCGCTGGCCACCACCGTCTACACGCCGGGAGAGGTGCGGCGCGACGTGTCGGCCCTGCTCATCTTGCCGCCGGCCGGCGCGGCGCGCGTGCTGACGCATGTCAGCGGGGTGCGGGTGCGGCAGGAGCCCGATCTGCACGCGGTCCTCTCCAACGGTGCGGGCGCCATGGCGCGCGCGCGCGCCGCCTGGGGACGCCTGCGCAGTCAATATGACTGCCTGCTCGCGGTCAACCCGGACGCCAGCGTGCCGGTGGACAAACGGATCTTCTGGACGCGTTGCCGCGCGTGGCTGCGCTACCGCGGCTATTCGCAGGAGATCGACGAGCGCTGCCTGACCGGATTTTGCGCCGATCCCGCGGGCGCCTTCGCGGAGTGGGTTTTCAGTGTGCCGTGCGGCATGGGCCGCTGGGTGCCCCTGACGTTCCGGCTGGAGATGGCGGCGGACGTCAACCGCGTCCGGCTCACGGTCACGCGCCACAACCGGCAGGGCGGGCTCGATCCGCGGGATGAGGTGACCGTGGTGCTGCGGCCGGATATCGAGTGGCGCAGTTTCCATCAGAAGACCAAAGCGTTTGTCGGCCCGGAGACGGCCTGGCCTGCCGCTGTCCAGCCCGTGCCGGGAGGCTTCCGCTTCATCCCCGAACCCAGCGAGAGGCTGGGGATCATGACCGACACCGGCGCCTTTCATCCCGAGCCGGTCTGGCAGTACATGCTGGAGCACGCGGAGGAGCGGGAACGCGGACTCGACGCCCATAGCGACCTTTTCAGCCCCGGCTGGTTCGAACTGACGCTGAAGGCCGCGCAACGCGCGGTGCTGACCGCCGCGCGCGAGGATGCCTGGCAGGCCCCGCCGCGCGAGTCGGAAAACCGCGCGGACCGGGACGCGGCGGCGGACGCGGCGGACGCGCTGCCGCTGCCCGAGGCGCTCTCGCGGGCGCTGTCGCTTTATGTGGTGCGGCGCGACGCCCTGCGCACGGTGATCGCCGGCTATCCCTGGTTCCTGGATTGGGGGCGCGACACGCTGATCGTCCTGCGCGGCCTGATCGCGGACGGGCGCCACCGGGAGGCGCTGGAGATCCTCCGCGAGTTCGGCCGGTTCGAAGAGCGCGGCACGTTGCCGAACATCATCCATGGCGAGAGTGTGGGGAATCGCGACACCTCGGACGCGCCGCTCTGGTTCTGCGTGGCCGCGGGCGATCTGATGGAGGCGGCCGGCGCGGAGCGCGTGCTGGGCGCGCCTTGCGGCCGGCGCCCGCTGCGTGACGTGCTGGTGTCGATCCTGACGCACATCCGCGACGGCACGCCCAACGGGATCCGCATGGATCCGGAGAGCGCGCTCGTCTACAGCCCGCCGCACTTCACCTGGATGGACACCAACTATCCGGCCGGCACGCCGCGTGAAGGGTACCCCGTGGAGATTCAGGCGCTCTGGATCGCGAGCCTGCGGCTTGTCGCGCGCAGGATTGACGCGGAGTGGAACGCGCTGGCCGAGCGGGCCGCGGTCTCGCTCGCGCGCTGGTTCACCCTGCCGGACGGCGCGCTGGCCGACTGCCTGCGCGCGACAGCAGGCGTGCCGGCCGCCCGTGCGGTTCCGGAGGATACGGTGCGTCCCAACCAGCTTCTCGCCGTCACGCTCGGCGCGCTGCTGGAACGCGGGCGGGAGGTCGCCGTGATCCGGGCCTGCGAAGGACTGCTGGTGCCGGGCGCGATCCGGAGCCTGGCCGACCGTCCGGTCGATGCGGATATGGGGGTCGCCCACAACGGGGTGCCGCTGAACGATCCGCACCGGCCGTATCAGGGCCGGTATGCGGGGGATGAGGACACGCGCCGCAAACCGGCCTACCACAACGGCACGGCTTGGACCTGGCAGTTCCCCCTGTATGTCGAGGCGCTGGTCAAGGTCTACGGTCCGGAGGCCCGCGCCACCGGCCTTGGCCTGCTGGGTTCGTCCGTCGAG
>JAVEYH010000107.1:0-12273 GCA_034003585.1 Kiritimatiellia bacterium | reverse complement strand
CAAGGGGGACAGAATGAAACGGGCGAGGGTCGATGGCGGAGCCATTTTTGCGTGCGCCGCTTGGCTGGCGGTTGCGGCGGGGGCGCTTCACGGTGCGGAGGTTCAGGGGCCGGGCGAGGTCAAGCGGCTGGAGGCCGAATGCCGGGAGCGGCAGCAGGCTGCGGACGCGGCCAAAAAGCAGCTGGCCGCCGCAAAGCGGCAGGCCGCACAGGAAAAGAGCCAAGGGCCCGCGCAGCCCGACGCCACGCAGTTCATGATCCCGAAGCTCACGGCCGCACCGAAAATCGACGGCGCCGTCGATGCCGCCGAATGGGCCGGCGCGGTGGGCGTGCCGCTGCCTGCATGGAAGGGGGGCACGGTGATGCTGAAGCGCCCGGGCGCGACGGTTTATCTGGGCTGGGACGGCGAGCATCTCTTCGGGGCGCAGCGCCTCGCGCTGCGGGAGGGCGAGCGCCTGGTCCGGCTCTGCCGCGAGCCCCGGCGCGACAACGTGGCGCCACACGAGAGCGCCATCGAGTTCTTCGTGGACCGGAAGAGTCAGGGCTCGCATGGTTCCGCCTGCCGCTGGCAGTTCATGGGCAACGCTTCGGGCAACCGCTTTGAGCGCGAGGACCAGTATGAGATCGGCCAGAACTTCGTGGATTGGGACGGCGAGTGGCAGTACGCCCAGCGCGTGACGCCAGACGGAAAATACTGGGAGGTCGAGTTCGCGATCCCCCGCAAGACGGTTTACCAGAGCGAGCCGCTCCGCGACGGGGACGTGTGGTGGATCGGCGTCGCGGCGGATTTGCACCGGCCGTGGACGTGGAACGGATACTACGGGTACGGCACGCGGGCCACCTTCCGCGAGGCCCTGCCGGAAATCCGCATGAGCCATCCGCAGCGGTCGCTCGAGCTGCGCGGCATCGGCTTCGACCTCTCCGTGCGCAACACGACGGCCGCCCCGTTCGAGGGGCGGCTGGTCTACCGCCTGTATTCCAAAGACCGCGACCCGGCCAAACAGAGGGTGGTGTTCGAGGGGACGCGCCCCATCGGGCTCGCGCCGGGCGCCGCGCGGACGTTCGACGTCCGGGACGCCGTGGAGGCCCATGCCCAGGGTGGGCGCATCGCGGTTTCCGTCGAGTGTGGCGGACAGCCGGTCTACACGTGGAGCACCGCCGTCGACTATGCGGACCCCGAGGCGGATTACGGGCTGGCCTTCGTGCCGGACAAGGCGGCGTTCGCTCTCAAAACCGCCTACAATCCGCTTTCCAACTACGTCCGCTTCGAGGCGGACACGTACGATTTCGCGCAGGCCGGGGCAGTGGCCTCGGCCCGGTGCGCAGTCGGTTCGCGCGCGGACGGCAAGAGCCTGGCCGAGGGGCGGATCACGGCGTTCCCTTTCGGAAAAGGCGAAGTTCGGGTGGACGTGCCTGCGGCCCTGGAGCCGGGCGAGTATCCCTGTTCCGTGGAGCTGCTCGACGCCGCCGGAAAAACGCTTGCGCGGGAGAGCGCCTCGTTTGTGCGGAAAGACCATAAGAAGGAGTTCCCTTGGCTCACCGGCAACCGGATCGGGGAGCAGGACGAGGTGCTGCCCGGTTTCGCGCCGCTCAGCGTCAGGGGCGACACGGTCAAAGGCTTCCGCAAGGAGATCGTCGTGAACGGCTCGGCGCTGCCCGAGCGGATCACGGCGGCCGGCGTGCCGCTGTTGCGCTCGCCGGTCGTGCTGGAGGGCGAGGCGGACGGCGCGCCGTTCGCGCTCGCGCCCGCCCGCCGCAGGCCGGAGCTGCGGAAAAGTTCGGAAACCCGCGCCCGCTACCGCGGCGAGGCCGCGGGCGGCCCGCTCGCCGCCTCGGTCGTCTCCGAATGGGAGTACGACGGCACGTGCAAGGTCGAGCTGACCCTGACCCCCGCGAAGGGACGCGCGACGGCGCGTTTCGACCGGCTGCGCCTGGTGGTCCCGTTCACGGCGGAGGGCGGCGTGAGCTACATGGCCAACGGCGAGAACATGAGGCTGTCGAACCAGGCCGGCCTGATCCCGAAGCCGGGCGCTCCCGAGCGGCTCGCGGGTGTGGCGAACTGGCTGCCCGGCGCGCCGGAGAGCGGCGCGGTCTGGAATTCGACCAGCGTCCGCAAGCAGGCGATGACCGTCGGGTCGTTCGTGCCGTTCATGTGGGTTGGGAACCTGCGCGGCGGGCTGACCTGGTTCGCGGACAGCGACGAAGGCTGGTGGCCGACGGACAAGGTTCCGGCCATCGAGATCCGGCGCGACGGCGAGGGGCGGGCCAGCCTTGTGCTGAACCTGGCGGGAGAGGCGGCCGAGCTGACGGGGCCGCGCCGGATCGTTTTCGGCCTGCATGTGAATCCGGTGCGGGAACCCGGAGAGGCCAAGGGCTCCCGGCTGGTGTTCGGCTACCTGAAGGAGTCGGGGCGCTGGGACGGCAAGACGCTGCCGCAGGCCTTCGCCCGCCGCTATCCCGACAATCTGGAGCTGAACCGCAAATACGTCGGGCGGTGCCACCGCTTCAACAGCCTGTTCGGGCCGTACACGGAGATGAGCTGGATGGATTTCGAGACCGACGTGGCCGAGTACTTCCGCGAGGAGTGGGACCGCGGCGGGCTGGGAGGGCCGCTGCACGTCAAAAGCTCGCTCGATTATCTGCTCTGGCTTACGGACCGCTGGATCCGGGATGCGGGGCTGGACGGCTTCTATTTCGATAACGTGTTCAACCGCATCAACTACAACACGCATGCCGGAACGGCCTACCGGCTGCCGGATGGGCGCGTCCAGCCGGGCTATAACCTGTGGGGCATGCGCGATCACATCAAGCGGATCCGCGGCGTGCTGGCGCAGCGCAAAGGCGGGGCGCCGTTCTACCTCTGCATCCACAACACCCGTTTCCAGTTCGCGCCGATCTTGGGGTTCGCCAACGTCGCGATGGGCGGCGAGATGCCGACGCCGCGCGGCGACAATCCGCGGCAGGGCGACTGGATGGACATGCACCCGCGCGAGTTCATGACCGTGATGTACAACCAGCCGCTCTGGGGCTACCGCCTCTCGCACCTCTACCACTTCCGCAGCGATAGTTATCTGAACGAGTTCGGCGAGCCCGACGCGGCCGCCGCTCTCAAGGCGCACCGCGGGGCGATGGCATCCATGCTGATTAACGGCGTCGAGTTTTTCCAGGGCAACAACTACGGTGCCTTTCTGCAACCGCAGTTCCAGCTGCTCAAACAGGCCGCGGGCGGGGAGCTGCGCTTCCAGCCGGGCTGGGACTCCGACGGGCTGTTCCGGCTGGAGCCGGCGGACAGCGAGCTGGACGCCGCGCTCTGGCGCGGTGAGAACCACGTGCTGCTGGTGGTCTGCAACTGGTCCAAAAAGGCGAAGACTGCAGGCGTGTGGCTGGATTTTCCGAAACTGCTGCGCCTTCCCGAGCCCCTGCGGCAACGCGTCATGATGGACTTCGAGACGCTGGAGGGGTTCAAGCCGTGGAGCACCGGCGGCGACGGGCTGCTGGCCGCGCGGGAGTTTCCCGACGATCCGCTGCCGAAACTCGACAGGGATGCGGACCCGACGCTCAACATTCCCAACACGCTGCGCCTGAAGGTCGCGCCCCGCGACTTCCGGGCCGTGCTGATCGGCAACCTGCCGCTGGGCGGCTCTGGAGCCGGCTTCTGAAAAACCGGGCCGGTGCGCCGGCCCAGACTTGAGAGCAACCGATGCGAATCAAACCGGTGATGTTTAACGGATACCGCGCCAGCGTGCCGCGGGCCGCGCGCGCGGCGGGCCTGCTCTGTGCGGTGGCATGGGCGTTTTCCGCCCGGGCCACGGATGTCGCCTTCTGGAAGCCGTATGCCCCGGACACCAACACGCTGGCGCTCTTCAGCTTCGACGGGCCGGAGCCGCTGGCCGGGGCCGGACGGCTGGTCGGGGGCGCCGGGCGGAGCGCGGGCGGGGCGCGGCTGGAAGCGGGGGGAAAATTCGGCGGTGCGCTGCGGCTGGACGGCTCCGGCTACGTGTCGGTGCCGACGCGCCTGTTCGATCCGGCGGCGGTGTGGAGCCATCCGGTCAACCGCGCGCTCAGCGTTGAGGCGTGGGTCCGGCTCGAGCGCTATCCGGCGGCGGACGGCAAGGCGTATGTGGTGAGCCGGCCGCACGAGAAGGAGCGCACGTCCGGCTTCGCGCTTTTCGTCACGGCGGACGGGGCGCTGGGACTGTCGGTCACCGGTCGCGACGGACAGACGGCGGAGCGGCGCACCCCCGCCGGCGCGGTGCCGCTGGGTGAATGGGCGCACGTGGCCGGCATCAGCAGCGGCGGGCACCTTTCGGTGGGACGCGACGCTCTGTACGTCAACGGCAGGCGGCTCTTTGACGGGCCGGATTCAGGGGCGGGAGGGAGCCTGCCGGATCTGGCGGCGACAGACCTCACGGTCGGCGGCACGCCTTACGGCGGCGGCGTGGCGGGCCTGATCGACGACGTGCGGGTCCATGCGCGGGTGGCCCGCCTGTGGCCGTGCGAACCGATGCCCTGGCTCGCGCGGATCGCGGCCGAGGGTCTGCCTGCGCCGGACCAGGTGCTCGTCCCGGAGCGGCAGCCGTGGCTGTCGTTCCTTTTCGACGGGGACACGCGCCCCACGGCGTGTCCGGCCATGATGGCCAGCGACCCGGCCATCGTCGAGCGTTTCAAAATCGATTTCCAAGGGACCTCTGTCCCGGGCGTCAAGGGGCAGGCCATCAACGGCACCCTGAAGATCAGCGGCTTCCGCCTCGCCGATTGGCGCGAGGGCAGCATGGAGTTCTGGGTACGGCCCCGCGGGGTCAACAACGTCTCCGACGCCAACGTCCCGGTCGTCAGCGCGTCGGGGCTGACCGCCTATTTCTATAATTCGGCGGGCCCTTTCAAGCCGCTCTCGTTCTACTATTCGGACGCCGAGCGCAAGTTGCGGATGCACAGCGCGAAGGAGGAGGAGATGCATCCGGGCCGCTGGTATCACCTCACCTTTGCCTGGGACGCGGAAAACATTGTCCTGTATGTGGACGGCCGGCAGGCGGCTTCCGGCGGCAACGCGATCGGCACCGGCGCCAACAGGGGCGTGCTGGATTCGCTCACCTTCCGGCCCGGCTTCGATGTGGACGAACTCTGCTTCTACGAGCGGCGGCTGACGTCTGGCGAGGTGGCCAACCGCTATTGGAGTTACGTGGACCCGAAGCGGATCGTGCCGGCCGAGCCTCCCGCGCCCATCCTGCTTTCCGCTTGGCGGCATCCGGGCGCGGCGGCGCTCCATTACCGGCTCTCCGCGATGCCCGGCATCACCTGCCCGCAGCGGGCGACGCTCCGCCTGGCGGACGAAGCGGGCAAGACGGTGATGGCGTTCGAGGGACGGGTGGACGGCCAGGTCCGCCGGATCGAGACGCCGCGCCTGGCCGAGGGCGTTTACGCGCTGAGCGCGGATGTCGCGGTGGGGGGCAAGGCACTCAAGTCCGCGCCGGTCTATTTCCTCGCCGCGGGCCTGCCGTGGGAAGGAAACACGCTCGGCGTCACGAATGCGGTCTTCGAGCCGTTCGAGCCGGTCGCGACGGCCGGCCGCGACGTGTCGGTGGTGCAGCGCCGCTACCGCATGAACGGCTTCGGCCTGTGGGACTCCGTGCTCTCGCAGGGGCGTGAGCTGCTGGCCGCGCCCATCCGGCTGCGCTGCGAGACGGCCGACGGCGCGGAGAGCGTGTGGGCCGCCGGCAAGGCGGTACCCGTGTCCGCGGCACCGGACCGCGCGGTCTACCGGGCCGAGGCCGGCTGCGACGCCGTCTCGGTCGTCGCCGTATCCGAGATCGAAATGGACGGCATGATGCGGGTGACGCTCACGCTGGCGCCGGGCGCGCGTCCGGTGCCGCTCAAACGCCTGTGGCTGGAGATCCCGGTCAGGGCGTCCGAGGCCTCCCTGATGCACGAGGACACCGGCAGCCTGCGGCGCAACTACTCGGGCGCGGTCCCCGCCGGAACCGGAACGGTCTGGCGGGCGCAGCGCAAGGAGGCTTGGCGCAACGCTTTCGCGGGTTACGTCTGGGTCGGTGGCGAGGAGCGCGGCCTCGCGTGGTTCGCGGAGAACGACAAGGGCTGGATCACGGAGAAGGGGCTGAGCGACCGGCCGCTGCAGGAGATCGCGCGCGAGCCGGGCGCCGTGGTGCTCCGCGTCAACCTGGTGAACGTGCCGGGGCCGGTCACCGAAACGCGCGAGCTGGTGTTCGGGTTGCAGGCCTCGCCCGCCAAGCCGCAGCCGCCGGACTGGCGCACCGGCGCGCGGGGCGGCGGCCTGCCGGTCACGCCGTGGGGCGGACACCAGTGCGCGGACAAGTTCCCCTTCAATGACCGCTGGGAGGTGGTCGATAAAATCATCGAGTCGCAGCTCACCGGCAAGGACAACGGCGCGTGGTTCCGCGAACAGCAGGAGAAATACAAGATCCCGCCGGTGCGCGGGACCGGCGACTGGCTGGCGGACGTCGCGCATTTCGCCACCTGGCGGCGCAGGCCGGTGCTGGTCTACTTCGAGGAAATGGCCGCGCCGACCTACCGGCACGACTGGCTGATCTACAAGGACGAATGGTCGCACGCGCCGACGCGTCCGCAGCGCGAGGCGCCGGAGGGCTACGGCGGCCCGCGGTCCCGGTGGCCGGACGGCTACGACCTCTTTCGTCAGGGGCGTCAGGTTTGCGCCAACGCGCGGGTCAACTTCACGGCCAGCTACCGCGACTACGGCGCCTATTATGCCAACGAGTGGCTCAAGCGCGGCGTGGGCATCTACTGGGACAATGCGTACCTCACCACCTGCTCTGACCCGCTGACCTCGGCCGCCTACGTGGCGGAGGACGGGCAGATCCAGCCGGCCCTGACGCTGTGGAACCAGCGCGATTACTCGAAGCGGATCTGGAACCTGATGCACCAGTGGCGGCGGACGCGCAAGGAGAAGCTGCTCTTCCTGCAGCACATGACCAACACCAGCCTGCTGCCGATCCTCGCCTGGTGCACGACCGCCTTCGACAACGAGTTCTCGCCGCGGGCCTACGCGCGCGGCGTGGGCTACCCCGTGCGGCACGATCCGAAGGAGCCGTTCGCCCCGGAGTACTTGCGCGCCCAGAGCCTAGGCCGGCAGACCGGCACCTATCCCGTGCTCTGCCACCGCCTGTTCCGTCTCGAGGACTTCGCAGTTGACCCTGCGCTCGTGCCGACGCGGGAAAAGGACCGTCCGGAGCGGCTGGAAGATTCCGCCTATGCCATGAAGCGCGAATGGGGTATGCAGAAAGTCCACGAGCTGCCGGGCGGGCCGGACTACAACGTGACGATCGCCCGGCTGAACAACGCGCTCAAAAGTTTCGGGTACGACACAGCGCGGGTTCAGCCGCACACGTACTGGGCGGAGAAGCCTGCGCTGACGACGGACCGCGCGACGCTCAAATGGCTGCTGCTGGCGCGGCCCGCCGACAAGCGCGTGCTCGTGGTCGTGCAGTCGTGGTCGAGGAGCCCCGGCGAGGCGGACCTGACGTTCGGCGCGTCGGCGATCGGCTTCGCGCCGCAGGGCGAGGTGACGGACATGGAGACCGGCGAGCGCCTCGGCTTGGTTTCGGGAGGTGCCGTGCGGGTCGCTCTGCCCACGCCCTATGCGTTCAGAATGCTCTGTGTCGGAGCGCTGCGCGCCGCGGAGGGCGTCCTGTTCAACGAGGCGTTCGAGGACGGTGCGAGCCTGCGCTGGGATTACGTGTCGCCTTACCTGCAGGTGCCGGAAGAAGACGGGAACGGCTTTCTGCGCTTCGGCAAGAACAGCGCCCCTTGGATGGGCGCCCCCCGGGTCGAGCTGTGGTCGGAAACGGCGGTCGGCCAGGACGCGTCGCTCTCGCTGCGCGTCCGCGTTTCCGCCGCGGCGGGCAAGGGGCCGCTTCTGACGCTCGTCACGCGGGCAGACGCGCCGCCGTTCAGCCGTCACGGGCTCAGCCATACCGCGCTGCAAAACGGCCAGCACATGGAGCTGCGGGCGGACCCCGAGGCGAAAAGCCTGGGGCTGACGCGCTGGACCGTCGGCCGCGACGGCAAGCGGAGCCGGGCGGCGGGCGTCAAGCTCGGAACGCTCGACGGCGCGTGGCACACGCTGGCGCTGGCGCTGAAAGGACCACGCTGTGCGGTTCTGTTCGACGGCAGGGAGGCGGCTGTCTTTGAGGAGACGCCGGTCTCGGGGAACGCCTTCGGCATCCAGGGTTCCCGCGCGCTTTCGGAGTCGTTGACCTGCGATATCGACGATGTGAAATGGACCGTGCCCGGTACGCCGTAAGCGGGCCGGGGCTTGTGAGACATGAAATATGGGTGACAGGATATCCTTGGGAGGGACGCCTCCCCGAGGCGTCCGCACTTCGGCTTGATCAGGGCAGACGGACGGTTCGGGGAACCGTCCCTACCTTCGTGCAGGTCCCGCGCGTAGGCTTTCTTGAAACCGCAAAACGAGGAGAGCGTGATGGCAAGCAGGATCGTTTCAGGCTTCGGCCTTGTGGCCGCGTTGGTCCCGTGGCTTCATGCGGCCGCAACCGAGTGGCATGTGGACAACGTGAAGGGCAGCGACGCGGCGGGCGACGGTTCGAGGGCCAAGCCGTTCCAGACCATTGCGGCCGCCGTGAAGCGGGCGACGGTTTCGGACGCCATCTGCCTGACGCCGAACGCCGCGCCCTACTCCGAGCGGGTGAACCTGCTCGTGGGAGGAACCGCCGAGAAGCCGTTCGTCTTCGACGGGCGCGGGGCGGTGATCAACCTGCTGACGCGCTACGGCGCGGACAAATGGAAGGGCGAGGGCGGAGGCGTCTACAGCATGCCGCTCCCGAACAATGCCCACGTGATGGACGGGCACTGGTCGGGCTTCGACCTTGTGTTTTTCGACGGGCAGGCGGGCTCGAACTGCGTTTCGCGCGAAACGCTGGTGCCGTCGGGCTACTTCCTGTTCAAACAGCGCATGAAGATCGGGGACGCGTTTCACCCTTTGCACAACACGCTCTACATCAAGCTTCCCGAAGGGCGGACGCCCGGAGAGGTCAAGGTCGAGGCGCCGGGGGTCGGGACCATCTTCCACTGCGAAAAACCCCACGTCGTCATCCGCAACTTGACGGCCATGCGCTGCACGCAGGACGGCTTCGCCACGACCCGCGCGCCGGGCATCGTGTTCGAGCGCGTGCGGGGCTGCTACAACATGGACCAGGGCATCTCGCACCACGGCTCCGAGGTGACGGTGCGCGACTCGCGCTTCGACCACAACGCGGGGTGCGGCATCGTGGACGTGTATGACGCGGTGAAGGTGCGGTACGAGCGGTGCCTGATCGAGGACGACACCTACCGCGGCGGCGTGGAGTTCCACAGCGGCGAGTTCGTCATGGAGGACTGCGTCATCCGGAACAACCCGCGCAAAGCGGTGGAGGTGACCCGCCCCAACGTGCGGGTGACACTGCGGAACTGTTTGCTCGTGGGGACGGAGGGGAGTCAGGCCGCGGGCGTGTACCACGGCAACGGCACACTCCGCATGGAACGTTGCACGATTTTCGGTTTCCGGACGGGGATTGCGGTATCGCCTTTGGCGGGCACCCTGATCGTGGAGGGCTGTGCCTTCATCCGGTGCGGCACGCACTACGCATTGCCAAAGTCCGCCGCGGGAGCGCCGCTGCCATCCGTCATGTCGGATCACAACGCCTTTGATGCGGCGACGTTTGTTCTGCACGGCATCCCCTATGCGTCCGCGCAGTGGGACGCGATGCGCGCCCGGACCGGACTCGACACGCACTCGATCCGGTTGCCGCAATCCGCCCCCGCGCCGCCCTACTCCCTTCCGGCCTTGCGGGGCCGGGGCCGGGCGGGTGCGGGGATCGGCGCCTTGATCGACCCGTCCCGCGCATACGGTCCGCATGTGTCTTGACACGGGCGCGCCGGGGTCTCTATACTTTTTTTAAGTGAGATTGGAAACCGGTGCGTGTGCACGGGAGCGGTGGGGCCGGAATGCCGGGGGTGTAACGCCCAACGGAACGGGAGCACAGGAAAGGCAAGGGGAGGATGGACATGCAGATGAACCGCAGGACGTTCATGACGGGTGTGGCGGCGGCCGGGGCGGTGGCGGGGATGCCGCGTTTCGGGGTCGCGCAGGAGGGGGGCGCGTGCGCGTTCCGGACCACGCTGCACAAGGCGCTGATCGCGGGGGTGGCGGATGACGCGGCCTGCGAGCGGATCGCCAAGGCCGGTTTCCCCGGCATGGAGCTGAGCAACAAGGGCGTGACCGAGGAACAGGCGATCCAGGGAAGGCTGACGGCCGCGAAACACGGGCTTACCATCCACTCCTTCATGGGCGGGTGGGCCAACTTCAACAACCCGGACGAGGCCCTGCGGCGCAAGTCGGTCGAGGACGTCAAGCGGATGATCCGCCTCACGTCGGCCTACGGCGCCCCCGTCATCCTGTTGGTGCCGTGCCGGGTGGGCGGCACCTTGCCCAAGCCGTCGCAGTTCCGGATCGCGTTCGATCCCAAGACACTGCGCGTCTCGGCGGTGGTCGAGGGGGACAACGCGCCGTTCGCCGAGTACATCGCGGCGCAGAACCAGGCGACCGAGCTGTCGCGGCGCGCGGTCGAGGAGCTGATTCCCTTCGCGGCGCGCGAAGGGGTGATCCTCGCGCTGGAGAATGTGTGGAACAATCTCTGGGTGCTGCCGGATTTCGCGGCCGCGTTCATCCGGTCGTTCGACAACCCGTGGGTGAAAGCCTACTTCGATCTCGGCAACAACGTGCGGTACGCCCCGACCGAGCAGTGGCTGCGCGCGCTGCGTTCCGAGATCGTAAAGCTCCACATCAAGGATTTCCAGATCAACCGCGAAAAGAAGAACGACGGGGATTTCGTGCCGATCGGCAAAGGCAGCGTGGACTGGCGTTCCGTGCGCAAGGTGATCGATGAGATCGGCTACAACGGCTGGGTCACGATCGAGAGCGGCGGGTTCACGGATGCCGAGCACAGCGCGCTGATGGACCGCTTTTTCGCGGGGCAGGGGGCCTGAGGTCCGGCTTCGGCCCGGCGTGGGGCGGCGTGCCGCCCCGGGACGGGCCGCGGCGATCCGGCGGCGGGGTGACGGAAGCGGAAGGCGGAAGCTTGAGTGCGCGGATCTCGGTTTCCGTGAGTTCCCGCCACTCGCCGGGGCGCATCGTGCCGATCTTCAGCGGGCCGATGCGCACGCGGGTGAGGCTCAGCACGACGAAATGCGCCAGGGAGCACATTTTGCGGATCTGGCGGTTCCGGCCCTCGCCCAGGGTGAAGGCCAGAAGATGCGTGTTGTCGCGCCCCTCCTTCAGCACTTCGACCTCCACCGGACGGATGGCGTACCCGTCGATCTCCAGACGCGAGCGCAGCAGCTCGATCTTGGACGCGGCCATGCGGCCCGCCACCCGGACGAGGTAGGTTTTGGTGTGGCCGTATCGCGGATGCGTCATGCGGTGGGTGAGCTCGCCGTCATTGGACAGCAGCAGCAGCCCTTCACTCTCTTTGTCCAGCCGTCCCACCGGCACGATGCGTTCGCGGAAGTGCCGGCGCATCAGGTCGCAGACCGTTTGGCCGCGCGAAGAGTCCGCGCTGCAAATCAGGCCCGCGGGTTTGTGCAGCAGGATCGTGCGGGGGCGTTCCGCTGTCTTCGCGAGACGCTCTCCGCTGACACGGATGTCATCCCCGGCCGGATCGACGCGGAACCCGGGTTCGAAGACCACCTTGCCATTGACGGTGACGGAGCCGTTTGCGATGATGCCGGCGGCATGGCGGCGCGACGCGACGCCGCGGTGCGCGAGGACATTCTGCAGCCGTTCGCCGGGCGTGCCGCGGGGGGGCTCCCCGGGAGGAGGGGTGCCGGGATAATCAGGAAAGGGCATACATGGGACTTTCGGATCGCGAGTACATGCGTGCGGGGTTCACGCCCCGCGGCGGGTCGCCGGGGTGGTGGCGGCGTTTGCTTTTCCGGCTTTGGCGCCTGTTCCGGATGCGCGGATAGTATGCGGAGGCGGGGCCTCGGGTCAAGCGGAGATCCGGCTGTCCGCTTGCGTGCCGGAAAGAAATCGGGTTATACTGTGGGCGCAATGAGAACGGACAGTGTGCGGAAGCGCGGCGGGTAGTTTTTTGGGGGGGAGGGACATGCTCCGGAAAGGGAGTCATCGCTTATGTTTGTGGTGTGCCGCGGTTCTGCTGGGGGGGGGCGCCGTGGTGCTGTACGCCTTCGCTGTGTGGTTCGGCAACCTCAACCAGGATGAGGG
>JAVEYH010000106.1:0-12332 GCA_034003585.1 Kiritimatiellia bacterium | reverse complement strand
CGCGGGCGTCCCCGCCCGCAACAACGTTTCGCGTAAAGTGATCGAACTCGCGCGGAATCACGGAACGTATCGTTACGCAACATGAAAACCGAAATTTGAAACCCCAACTGCGGGCGGGGACGCCCGCGCTCCCGACTCTCGCATTAACGCATTAAGGCATTAACGCACTCTTGCACTTTAGAACTAATGAACTTCCCTCCTCCCTCATCTGGCCACAGCCTTTTTAGCATTTTCCCAAAAACTATCCACAGGCTGGATTATCTTGAATCGATATTTATTTATCGGTTAAAGGGGGGAGCAAAATAATCATAACTCATTCTTGTTTAAGATTTTATGCGTTTGTTAGCAAAGCGTGATCCGGAAAGGCAAGGATTTTCCATCAACACTTATCAACGAGTTATGAACAGGGGTGTTTGTGCCTGAAAATCAAGGCTTTGCAGCGTGGAAACAAAAAAAACCGGGAGCCGCTCCGGCCCCCGGTTTGTCGATATCCTGTTGACCGTACGCGCTCCGGTCACAGCCGCAGGTCATCCGGCGGCGGCGGCGGTTCCCCGGCCGGGATTTCGGGTTCCGCGGCGGCGCACCCGCTTTCGTAAAGGGTGTGGTAGCAGCAGGCCATCATGCAGTAGGACAGCGGCAGGGTGAAAAAGAGGCCGACGCCGCAGGCGAGGATACCCAGGCCGCCGATCAGGCCGGCCAGCGCGCCGAACACGAGCGGCATGGTGAATTCTCCCCGGCCGAGATCGCCGAAGACCGCCTTCAGCGCGTCCACGGCCGTCTCGCGCCGGTACACGATCCGCATCATGGACCACATCATGACCGAACCCACCAGCAGACTCGCGAGATGCCCCAGAACCGGCACGAGCGCCAGGACGAAGGAGATCGCGAAACAGATCAGTCCCAGCACCAGGGCCTGCACAAAGAAGTCCAGTCCTTTGAACACGTCCCCGGCCTGCGGCCGGACCGGATCGTTCCGGATCAGGCGGTCCAGTATGAGCAGCAGCCCCGCGAAGAGCGGCCCGGCCAGCAGCCCGCAGGTCACCGCGCCCACGACCGTGCTGATCAGGCCCGCGAGGATCAGCATCCCCATGTTCGCCTGAAAGAGGCGCCACCCCTTGCCCATCTCCGCGCCCATGTCCAGTTTCATCGCTGCCATACCCACTCCCATCTGTGCCTGCGGCACCTTTGTGTTGAATCTATAACTTCAGGCTTCTAACCGCGAATATCGCGAATAACGCCAGCCATTCGCGTACATTCGCATGATTAGCGGTTCAAAAGTTACCCCTTCGTTTCCCTTCGGGCATACGAGAACACGTTGCGGTCAGATCTTGAGATCGAAGCCCGCGCGCGGGGCCGCGGCCAGCCAGCGGTTGGCCTCCTCATGGTTCGCGAAGCGGTTCCGCACCGCATCCCACTTCAGCTCCACGCCCGGGAAGCGCAGCGCGATGCACCCGAGCAGCAGCGTTTGGGTCATGGGCACGGAGTACTCGAAGTTGCTTCCCGGCCGGGTCATGTCGTGCGCCTTGCACGCCTCGACCCACTGTCCGTAATGGCTGCAGCCTTGGGTCTGCTTCAGCTCTTCGCGCCACTGGCGCTCCGCGTCCTTGACCGCGGGCCCGTAGGCCTGGCCACCCAGCGCGATCGGCATGGGCGGCGAGGCGTGCGAACCGCCCATGGCGGACATCTTGGAGCCGATGATCAGGCAGCCGTTGGTCCCGGGCTTCAGTTCCGGATGCGCGTTCGCGGGCAGGGCCGGCAGTTTCTTGCCGTCGTACCACGTGACCTTCACGCCTTTGGGGCAGACCGGCGTGGCCGGGAAGGTGTATTCGATGATTGACCAGGCGGGGTAGGCGATGCCGGCCGGCGAGGAGGCTTCGGCCCTGACCGTGGCGGGCATGCCGAGCTGCAGGATCCAGAAGGCGGGGTCCATGTTGTGGCAGGCCATGTCGCCGATCGCGCCGCAGCCGAAATCCCACCAGCCGCGCCACTTGAACGGCACGTAGGCGGTCGAGAAGGGGCGCATGGAGGCCGGGCCGATCCAGGAGTCCCAGTCGAACCCCTCGGGGAGCGGATCCTCTTTAGGCTGTTCGGTCATGCCCTGCGGCCAGATCGGCCGGTCGGACCAGGTGTGCACCTGCTCGATCTCGCCGAAGGCGTTGGCGTCCATCATCTTTTTCCACAGGATCAGGCCCGCGCCGGCGTGGCCCTGGTTGCCCATCTGGGTGACCACCTTGTATTTGCGCGTGGCCTCCAGCAGCAGGCGGCACTCCTCATAGGTGCGGGCCAGGGGTTTCTGCACGTACACGTGTTTGCCGCGGCGCATCGCGTCCAGGGCCGCGCAGGCGTGCGTGTGGTCGGGCGTGGAGACCACCACGCCGTCGATCTCCTTTTCCAGCTTGTCCAGCATCTTGCGGTAATCCGTGAACTTCGGCACGTCGGGATATTTCTGATACGCCTTCTCCGCGCGCTTGGGGTCCACGTCGCAGAGGCCGACCACGGTCCCGCCGGAGGAAACCGTGTTGTTCAGGTCGCCTCCGCCCATGCCGCCGCAGCCGATTTTGGCGAACCGGAACTGCTTGCTCGGCGGCGCGCCGAGGGTCTGGCCGAAAAGGGACCGGCGGGGGATCGTGAACGCCGCGAGCGCGGCGGTAGAGGCGAGGAAACGGCGGCGGCTGAGACCGGAGGCGTGGCGCATGGTGCGATTCCCTTCTGTGAGCGTTATAAGGAAACGTTGGAAACTAGTGTAGTCACGGCGCGGCAGGAGGGCAAGGCGGAAATGGGTGCGGGTCCGTTTCGTTGAAACGGACCCGCACCCGGTCGCGCAAAGCCTTCTCCCGGTCCGCGTCCCAGTAGGCGCAGTCCAGTTCGATGAAGACCGACGAATAAGGAAGGACGCAGTCGGTTTTCAGCACCACGACGTGGAAGAGCTTCGAGGCCGCGTCGAGCTTCGCGAAAACCGACTCGTGCGGCAGGGTCCGGACCCCGTCGGCGGGGAGCAGCGCGCGGATCGCGGCGCGGAACGCGTCGATTCCCGGGGCCAGCTCCTCGGTGAGGAACCTCAATTCGAGATCGGTGTGGAAAACGGGTTTCACGTGCGCCGAGGCCCGGAGGGAGGCCGCCACGCGGGCGAGGACCTCGGGCAGCGGCGCGCGGGTGTCGAGACAGGTGATGCCCGGCGCGCTCTGGTAGGGGTAGGCCTGATCCGTGACCAGGATCCAGTTGCGGTGGCCGAGCAGCGGCAGCAGACGGTCGAATTCCTCTGTCCAATTCATGGGGTCTCCTGGGGTGTTCCGGGTGGATGCGGGGTTCGCGCAACCCGTGCCGAAAAGGGCGCAGGCCGACGCGAGCAGCGCGAAAAGCGGTTGGTTCATGCGAGGCCTCCGATCAGGCTGACGATCTCGCGCCACGAACCGGTGCGGCGCATGTTGGGCCGGTGGGCGTAGTGCCGGTTCCACGGCCGGTCATAGACAATGACCGTGCAGTCGCGGCGCGGCGCGAGCAGATCCAGGGCCGCGGGCGAATCGTCGATCGCGACATCAAAGGGCAGCCCGGCAAACTCTTCGCGGCTCAGGGTCCGGGGCGCGCCCGGCATCGGTTCCCCCGGGGCGCGCCCGTATTTGTCGACATACAGGAGCGCGAGGTGCGCGAGGCCGTGTTTCCGCAGCCAGCCGCACGACCCGCCGTGGCTGGCGGCGGGGCGCCCGGTGACGATCATCAGGTCATGGCCGCGCGTCTCCAGTTCGCGGACCCCCCGCAGACCGCCCGGTGCGGGGGGCAGCGCCTCGAGGAACGCCGGCTGGTGCGCGCGCTCCATCAGCAGGGCGATCTCCGGATCCGTGAGGCCGAACGCCTGCTGGAGATCGAACCCGGTGATCGCCTCATACGGCACGGTGCGCCGGAACAGCTCACCCGCCAGCGCCGCAAGCGGACGCGCGGTCTCGCACAGCACGTCGTCAAAGTCGATGTAGATCCGCATGTCCGTACCATAGCAAAACCCGCCCGACACGCAAAGCCGCCCGGATGCGCAAAGCAGAGTCTTTTTTTGCGCAAATTGCGGTAGTCAGGCGTCCGGGAAAGCCTTTACCATACGGCATGGTCTGCGGACCCAGGTTGCCGTGTCCGGCATGCGGTCCGCGCCAGGGGGACGCAAAGCGAACGCGTCCCGGAGCAACAGGAGGAGACATGGCCACCCGGATCGACCCGTCCGCGCTGAAAATCACCGACGTCCGTTTCGCCGACATCGACGGCGCGCCCAAACGCTGCACGCTCATCAAGGTTTACACCAATCAGGGTCTGATCGGTTACGGCGAGGTGCGCGACGCCTCCAGCCGCACATACGCCGCGATGCTCAAGAGCCGCATCCTCGGCGAGAATCCCTGTAACGTGGAGAAGATCTTCCGCCGCATCAGGCAGTTCGGCGGCCCCTCGCGCCAGGCCGGCGGGGTCTGCGGCATCGAGGTCGCGCTCTGGGATCTGGCGGGCAAGGCCTGGGGCGTGCCGGTGTGGCAGCTTCTCGGCGGCAAGTTCCGCGACACCGTGCGCATCTATTGCGACACCGATTCCGAAGGCGGCGGCCGCGACATGGGCAAGGCCCTCCGAGAGCGCATGGACCGGGGGTTCACCTATCTCAAGATGGATCTCGGCATCGAGCTGCTCATGGACCGGCCCGGCTGCCTCAGCGCGCCCGGCGGCTTTCTCGAAACCATGCGCCATTACCGGAAGACCGTCTTCAGCACACCGCACGGTTCGGTCGATCCGCGCGCCATGCGCGGCGAGGCGTACGAGCTCTTCAGCACGGCCCACCCCTTCACGGGCATCCACATCACCGGGAAGGGTCTCGACTTCCTTGAAAAGTATATGGCCGACGTGCGCGCCGAGATCGGTTACGAGATTCCGCTCGCCATCGACCACCTCGGCCACGTCCCGCTCGAGGACTGCATCAAACTCGCCCGGCGCCTGGAGAAGTTCAATCTCGCGTGGATGGAGGATCCCGTGCCGTGGCAGATGACCGACCAATACGTGCGCCTCGCCAACGCCACCACCACGCCCATCGGCACCGGCGAGGACATCTACCTCAAAGAGAACTTTCTGCCGTTGCTCACCTCCGGCGGGATCGCGGTGGTCCATCCCGACGTGCTCTCCGCGGGCGGCATCCTGGAGACCAAAAAGATCGGCGACCTGGCGGAAGAGCACGGCGTGGCCATGGCGATTCACATGGCCGAGAGCCCGGTGGCCTGCATGGCCGCGGTACACGTCGCGGCCGCCACGCGCAACTTCACCGCGCTGGAGGTCCACTCCGTGGACGTGCCGTGGTGGGAGGACCTGGTGACCGGCCTGCCCAAGCCGCTGATCCGGAACGGCTTCATCGCCGTGCCGGACGCGCCGGGCCTCGGCATCGAGGCCCTCAACGAGGCGCTCATCCGGGAGAAGGCGCACCCGCAGTTTCCCGACCCGTGGAACCCGACCGACGCGTGGGACGCCGAGTGGTCCAACGACCGGCAGTGGAGCTGAAGGCGCGGTTGCGATTCAACGTTGTTGAATCCGCACCCGCACCTTAAGGAGGAGTTAGGAGGGAGGAGTTAGGAGTTGGAACAAGCCCGATAGCATAGGGACCCCGACGACGACGGAATTCAAGCTCGGGTTACGTTATTATGTGGCCGAGGTCCGATTGCCTGTAGGGACGGTTCCCCGAACCGTCCGCGGACGCCTCGGGGAGGCGTCCCTACCCGGAACGGCCACACCTTTTGCGGAAACGCTCCGTTCTCAAACTCCTCCTTCCTAAATTCCTCCTTGCGTGCGATTCCGTTTCCACAAAACGGAATCGCACCCGAATTGCCGGTCCGACTCAAGAGGGTGTTGTCCGGGAGAGGCCAAACCGGTATACTCCTGCGCATCAAGACCGCGACCCGATGAACCGGTCTTGAAGAGGAGGAGAGGGAAGGGCACCCTCGGAAAGGCGTATGACCACGAACGAACGTGTGTTTCCGCCATGGATGGCCGTCGCGTTGGCAACCGCCTTGTCGGCGCTGATGGCGGGCGGGGTGTGGTATTACCGCAGCCAGGCGCACTCGGTCCGCCAGAAGGCGGTCGAGACCCTGGAGTCGATCGGCCAGCTCAAAGCCCGGGAGATCACGACCTGGCGTTCGGAACGGTTGGCCGATGCCGCGATCCTGATGGAGCGGCCGGTGTTGGCGGACGAAATCCGAACCTTTCTTGAGACGCCGCTCCCCGAGCACGCGCAGCCGTTGCGGGTCCGGTTCGAGGCCTACCGGAGGCATTACGGGTACGCGGACGTGTTGCTGGCGGATGCGGGCGGCGAGATCCGCCTGAGCCTGTCCGGCAAGCGCGAAGAGCACGGCGCATACCGGAAGAGCCTCGCGGAGGCGTTCCGCGAACGCCGTCCGGTCCTCAGCGAATTGCATGCGGAGCCGCGTTATCCCGCGCCGCACATCAGCGCCGTGGCGCCGATTCTCGACGCGCGCGCGGCGACGGGGGGCAGGGCGGTCGGCGCGGTGATTCTGGTCTGTGACGCCTCCCGTTATCTCTACCCTTTGGTGCAGAACTGGCCCACCCCGAGCGAAACGGCGGAAACCACGCTCTCGCGGCGCGAGAACGGGCACATCCTGTTCCTGAACCCGCTGCGGCACCAGCCTGAGGCGGCGCTGTCCCTGCGCATCCCAATGAGCCGCGCCGATGTGCCCGTCATCATGGCGGGGAAGGGGCATCAGGGTGTGGTGGAGGGACCGGACTACCGCGGAGTGCCGGTGATCGCGTATATCCTACCCATCCAGGGGTCGTCCTGGGTGATGGTGGCCAAACAGGATAAGGCCGAGATCTTCGCCGAATGGCATACGCGCAGCAGGCTGATCCTGCTTGTGCTGGCGGCCGTGGCGGCCGGTTTGGTGGCGCTGGCCCTGGTCGCGTGGGAGCTGGACCAGCAGCGCCATTACCGGCGGCTGTACGATTCGGAGAGTCATCTGCGGGCCGCGACCGAACGGAACAGCATCACCCTGAAAGCCATCGGCGACGCCGTGATTGTGACGGATGTCCAAAGTCGTGTGGAGCTGCTCAATCCCGTGGCGGAAAGCCTGACGGGATGGCGCGAGGACGAGGCGCGCGGGAAACCGCTCGAAGAGGTCTTCCACATCTACAATGAGGAGACGCGGCGCGAGGTGGAGAATCCGGTGGAGCGGGTGCTGCGCGAGGGCAAGATCGTGGGGTTGGCCAATCACACGGTGCTGCTCGCGAAAGACGGCCGCGAGCGGCCGATCGCCGATTCGGCCGCGCCGATCCGCGACCGCCAGGGCGTGATCAGCGGTGTGGTGCTGGTGTTCCGCGACCAGACGCTGGAGCAGAATTACCGAATCCTGTTCCAGAAGATGCTGGACGGGTTCGCCTCGCACGAGATTCTGCTGGACGAGGCCGGGCGGCCCGCGGATTACCGGTTCCGCACCGTCAACCCGGCGTTTGAGCGGATGACCGGCCTGCGCGCGGAGGACATCATCGGGAAAACGGTGCTGGAGGTGCTGCCGGAGACCGAGCGGCACTGGATCGAAATCTACGGCCGCGTCGCGCTGACGGGCGAGCCGGTCCATTTCGAGCGGTACGCGCGGCAGATCGGAAAATGGTTCGAGGTTACGGCGTTCCGTTCCGCGCCCAAACGGTTTGCCGCGATCTTCCAGGACATCACGGAACGCAAGCGCATGGAGGAGGCGCTGCGCGAGAGCGAGAAACGGTACCGGTCCCTGACGGATGATGTGCTGGACAACGCCGAGGCGGGCATTTTCCTGCTCGACGCCGATTTCCGCATCGCCTGGGTGAACCGCGCCATGGAGCGGTTTTTCGGGTTCGAGCGCGAACAGGTGCTGGGGGCCGACAAGCGCACCGTGATCCGCGAGCGTTTCCAGCCGATCTTCGAGGACGCCGGAACGTTCGCGTCCAAGGTCTTCGCCACCTACGACAACAACACGTACACCGAGACCTTCGAATGCCATGTGCTGCCGGGTCCGGGCCGCGAGGAGCGCTGGCTCCAGCACTGGAGCCAGCCGGTCTTCTCGGGCCTGTACGCGGGCGGGCGCGTGGAGTACTACTACGACATCACCGTGCGCAAGCAGAACGAGGCGGAGCAGAAGCGGCTGGCCCTGGCGATCGAGCACAGCGGTGAAATGGTGGTCGTGACGGATGAGAAGGGGGTCATCCAGTATGTCAATCAGGCGTTCGAGGAGGTGACCGGGTATTCCCGCGCCGAAACGGTGGGCCAGACCCCGCGCCTCCTCAAGAGCGGCCGGCACGATGCGGCGTTCTACCGCGAGATGTGGGCCGTCCTCTCCCGCGGGGAGGTCTTCCGCGGCCGCATGACCAACCGGCGCAAGGACGGCACGCTGTTCACGGAAGACGCCTCCATCGCGCCGGTCTTCGATGAGACGGACCGGATCGTTTACTACGTTTCCGTCAAGCGCGACATCACGGAACGCCTGGCGATGGAGGCTGAGCTGCATCAGGCCCAGAAGATGGAGTCGGTGGGGCAGTTGGCGGGAGGCGTGGCCCATGATTTCAACAACAGCCTGGGCGTGATCCTGGGCAATGCCGAACTGGCGCTGCTCGGCCTGCCGCCCGACGCGCCGCAGCGGGAGGAGCTGAACGAGATCGTGCTGGCGGCCAAGCGCTCCTCCGAAATCACCCAGCAATTGCTGGCCTTCGCCCGCAAACAGGTGATCGCGCCCAAGGTGTTGGATCTGAATGAGGCGGTCGGCGGCATGCTGAACATGTTGCGGCGGCTGGTCGGCGAGAACATCCGGCTCGTCTGGACCCCGGGCGCGATCGGCTGCCTGGTGCGGATCGACCCGGTGCAGCTCAACCAGATCCTGACCAACCTCTGCATCAATGCGCGGGACGCGATCCGCGATGTGGGCCGCGTGACGATCGAGACCTCGCAGGCGGAACTGGAAGAAGAGGCGTGCGCGCGCCGGGAGGGGCACCGGCCCGGCTGTTTCGCCGTGCTCACGGTCCGCGATGACGGCTGCGGCATGGATGCCGAGACCCGTTCGCACCTGTTCGAGCCGTTCTTCACCACCAAAGCGGTCAACAAAGGCACCGGTCTGGGGTTGGCCACGATCCACGGCATCGTGAAGCAGAATCACGGGTTTATCGAGGTCGAAAGCGAGCCGGACCAGGGCAGTTGTTTCCGCATCCACCTGCCGTGCCATGAGGGTGAGGCGCCGGACACCGCGGCACCCCAACCGGAGGGCCTGCCGCAGGGCAGGGCGCAGACCATCCTGTTCGTGGAGGACGACAGTGCGATTCTGCGGTTGGGCCGGACCATGCTGGCCCGGCTCGGGTACCGGGTCCTGACGGCGGAGACGCCGGAGGCGGCGTTGCAACTCGCGAACGGGCGGAAGGAAACGATTGACCTGCTGCTGACCGATGTGATCATGCCGGGCATGAACGGCCGCGATCTGGCCCGCGCCCTGCAGGAGCGGCGCCCCTCTCTCAAGACCCTCTTCATGTCCGGTTACACGGCGAACGTGATCGCCCATCACGGCGTGCTGGATGAGGGCATCCAGTTCATCCAGAAGCCGTTCACCCTCCGGGACCTTTCCCTCCGGGTGCACGAGACGCTGACCCGTGACCGCCCGCATGCGGCACCCGGCGCGGGGTGATGCGAACGATTTCAGAAAAAAGGGGGTGACGAGATGCGCAAGGGTATCCTTTGGGCCGTCGGTTTGGCGGGGTGTGCGGCGGCAAGCGTGCGGGGAGCGCCGGGCGGAGTGACACTCGCCGCGCGCGGACAGGCGGACAACATGGTGATCGTCCGGCCCGGGGGGGCTTCGCCGTCTCAGCGTCACGCCGCGGAAGAGCTGCAACGTTTCACGGAACAGATGACAGGCGTGCGGCTGCCGATCGTCACGGATGCCGGGCCGCTGCCCCCGCGCGCGGTGCTGCTGGGCGTAACGCGCCACACTGCCGCAGTTCTCAGCGCCGCCGCCGATGCGGCGGCGCTCGGCGACGACGGGTTCCGCATCGTGACCCGGCCGCCGCACCTGCTGATTCTCGGCGGGCCGGTCCGCGGCACGCTGTACGGCGTGTACGAGACGCTGGAGCGGTATGGCGGCTGCCGCTGGTACGCCTCTTGGCACAGCGTGATCCCCCAGCGCGAGACCTTTGCCGTGCCCGGCACGGATGAGACGCGGAAGCCCGCCTTCGCGCTGCGCGAACCCTTCTGGTTCGATCTGTTCGACGGCGATCTCGCGGCCCGCAACAAGGCCAACGGCAACGCCATGCGCCTCGCCGACCGGCACGGCGGCAAGATCCGGTTCGGCGGCGGGCTCTTCTGCCACACCTTCAACCCGCTCTGCCCGCCCGGGGAGTTCTTCGACACCCATCCCGAATATTTCAGCGAGATCGACGGCAAGCGCATCAAAGACCACACCCAACTCTGCCTGACGAACCCCGACGTGCTGAAGATCGTCACCGCCCGCGTGCTGGAGCGCATCCGCAAAGACCCGACCGCCAAACTCTTCAGCGTGAGTCAGAACGACTGGCGCAACCCGTGCGCGTGCCCCGCGTGCAAGGCGCTCGACGAACGCGAAGGGTCGCACGCCGGCACGCTGATTACTTTCGTCAACCGGGTGGCCGAGGCGGTGGAGCGGGAGTTCCCGGAAGTGTGGATCGAGACGCTGGCCTACCAGTACACGCGCAAACCGCCCAAGACCGTGCGTCCGCGCCGCAATGTCGTGCCGCGCCTCTGCACCATCGAGTGCGACTTCTCGGCGCCGCTGGACCAGAGCGCATACGAACAGAACCGCGCGTTTGTCGAGGACATCCGCGGCTGGAGCGCGATGACCGACAAACTTTACATCTGGGACTACACCACCAATTTCCGCCACTACACCGCCCCGTTTCCCAATGTGCTGACGCTGCGGGACAACGTGCGGTTCTTCCGCGACCACCGCGTGGTCGGACTGTTCGAGCAGGGGGCTTATCAGGGGCGGCACGGCGATTTCGCGGAACTCAAGGCCTGGCTGCTCGCCAAATGGCTGTGGGATCCTGATCTGCCGACGGAGCCGCTGCTCGCGGATTTCTTCGCCGGCTATTACGGCGCGGCCGCGCCGCTCGTGCGGCAATACTTCGACGAGCTGCACACCTTTTACCGCGACCCGGCGCACAAGCCTCTGCGGATCTTCGACGACGTGCGGAACCCCGTCCTGCCGGACGCATTCCTCGAACGCGCCGCGGCCTTGTGGTCCCAAGCCGAGGCGGCGGTGCGGAATTCGCCGGCCCACGCCTACAATGTGCGCATGGGAGCCTTCCCCGTGCTGTACGCGCGGTTCAGCCGGCTGCCCGCGTCCCAACCGAAAACCGTGTGGGTCACCTCGGACCCGCAGCGGTATGCGGTCCCGGCGGAACACCGCGCCTTGGCGGCCGAGCTGCTGGCGCGTTTCGGCGAGGCCCGGAATATCCGTCTTTCCGAGAGTGCGGAACGGCACGCGAAGACCCTCGCCGACTGGCAGGCGATCGCCTCGCCGCCCTCCCTGCCGCCCCCGGGCGACCGCGCGGTCATCGAGGACGTGGCGCTTTCGCTCGGGCGCCCCGGCGTGTGGGGCGAGAAGGTGGCCGATCCGCAGGCCGGGGACGGCTCGGCGCTCAAACTGTTCAACACCCACTATGAGTGGTGCGCCTCGCTGCCGTTCGGCAAGGTGGCCTTCGACCCCGGTGCGCGGTACCGCATCCGGATGCGCGCGCGCGTCGAGCGGGTGCCGGGCCAGGAGGGGACCGCCTTCTGGGCCGGCGTGTATGACCCCCCGCACAAGAAAGGGCACGGCACGGTCGAGCCCAAGAGCCCCGCCACAGGCGACGGATACGCCTGGTACGATGTGGCCGAATGGGTGCCGGACAGCGCCCACTACGTTTGGATCGGCCCGGGACGGTTCGACAAGAAGACCCGCAACGCGAATCCCGCGATCCGTGCGGTCTACATCGATTGTCTTGAGCTTCAGCGTTTGAACCCGTGATCGGAAAGGGGGTCCGGTGATGAGACGCGAAAGGTGGCTCTGGTTTTGCGGATGGATGGCGTGCGCGGCCGCCGCGCTAGCCCAAGCGCCGGCCAAGAGGACCTCTCCCGACCGGCGCGGGCAACGCCCCCTCCCGGCCGCCGCCACCAACGCGGAGCCGCAGGCCGCGCGGACGAATGCGGCAACAGGGGCGCAAACGCCGGCCAAACCGGCCTTCACGCGCAAACAGGTGGAACAGCGGCTCCGCATGCTGCGGGAGCTGCGCGACCGAGGCCTGATCCTGCAACCCTTCTATGAACGCAAGGTGCGGGAGTGCGAGGC
>JAVEYH010000105.1:0-12482 GCA_034003585.1 Kiritimatiellia bacterium | reverse complement strand
TACGCTAACCTTTTTCATCGCTGTTCTCCTTGTGTTTTGCACCTCTGAGTGCGTGTTCTTGGACTCTGGTATTTTGCCAGAAATCCTTTCACAAGGAGAACAGCCTTCTCATCTTACCTAATTTTGCGAAGAGGCTCAGTCGCAATCGCTATCGCTATCGGGATCGCTATCGAATCCCGGCGCATTTCATCGATTCCGGTCCCGATAGCGATAGAGATTTCGGGGGGAAAACCCATAAGGAGAATTGCTGCGTGACCGGTGCGGATTCGACAAAGCGGAACCGCACCCCAAAAACGGGTATGCCCCGTTCCCTTTCTTTTCTGGTATACTGGACGCCAATCCGAAACGATGAAAATCCTGATCACAGCCGGCCCCACACGCGAACACCTCGACCCCGTGCGTTTCCTCAGCAACCGGTCGAGCGGCAAAATGGGGTTTGCCCTCGCGCGGGCCGCCGCGGAGCGCGGACATGAGGTCGCCCTGATTGCGGGACCGGTCGCGCTGCCCACGCCGGACGGCGTGATCCGCACGGATGTGGTCAGCGCGCGCGAGATGCTGGCGGCCGTGGAGCGGCTGCTGCCCGCGCACGACGCGCTCGTGATGTGCGCGGCCGTGGCGGATTGGCGTCCGCGGCAAATCCGTCTTGCGAAGCTCAAAAAAGCCGCCATGCCGCCGGTGCTCGAACTGGAGCCGAACCCGGATATCCTCGCAACGGTGCGCGGCCTGAAGGGGAACCGGCTTTTCGTCGGATTCGCGGCCGAAACCGGTGACCCTCTGGCCGAAGCCCAACGCAAACTGGAAGCCAAAGGGCTTGACCTGATTGTGGCCAATGACGTGACCCTGCCGGATGCGGGGTTCGAGGTCGACACCAACCGCGTCACGCTAATCGCGAAAAACGCCGCGCCGGAACCGCTGCCGCTTCTGAGCAAACACGAGGTCGGCCTGCGGATTGTCGCGTGGCTGGAGTCGGCGCGCCCCGCGAGCCGGAGCTAAAGCGGTTTTCGTTTTACAGACTACCAGGGCTCCCCGCGGCGCTGAGCGAGCCACGCGCGGATGCCGTCCTCATCCGGGGTCACGCTGTACCGCAACGCCTGATACGCCTCCAGCCGCGCGCGCAGCGCGTTTCGTCGCGCCGCAGGCAGCGCCGCATGAACCCGGCACCACCATTCGTCCCAACTTTCCGCGGCCCGGCGCCGCAGCGCGGGCGGCACGCAACGCCGTTCGATCCGCAACATGCTCCGGATCAGTTCCTCCCGCAAAACCGCCTCCCGCGATAACACGCGGCGGCGCGCCCGCCGCCGGGACCACCCGAGAAGCCCCAACCCGGCGAACGTCACCGCGCCGGGCACACTCCAGACCGCGTGCCACACGAACAGGACCAGCGTTTCGCCGGCATCGGCAATCCGTTCGAGAAGACTGGCCTCCCGGAGAAACGCGAGCGCGCGCCGCCATACCGCCAAGCGGAAATCCAGCGCCCACCGGAAAAGACCCGGATTCCGGAACCCGGCCGGATGACCCTCCGGCGGCGTGGGGTCCGCCAACAGCCAGCGCCCCGATTCCCGGTCCCACACCTCGACCCAGGCGTGGCCGTCGCGTTCGCGCGCCACCCACTGTCCGAGCCACGGATTGCGGCTGCCGCACACATAGCCGCCGATCACGCGCGCGGGCAGTCCGCATTCCCGGAACATGAGCGCGGCCGCACTGGCGAACAGCGTGCACGCACCCTCCCTGCGGGTCATGAAGTCGATCAGCGGATCCGGTTGCGCCCGCATCCGCACACCCAGACGGTAGGTGAAGTGCGCGTCAAAAAACCTCTCCACCCGGCGGATGGCCTGTCCGGCAGTGGCCGCTTCGCGCAGCCCTTCGCAGTTGTCCACCCAATCCGAGACCGCCGCCGCCAACGACGCGGGCACCTCGGCATACGCGGGATCCGCCAGCCCGTCCGGAAACGGGAATGCGCGCATCCCCCCGCCACCGGCCGCCACACGCACCGTGTACGCATCCGTCATCCGCTCACCGGCGGTAACCATGCCGTTCGAATCCGCCCGCGGCGGCAGGCCCTCACACTCCAACGCCACCGCGTGCCCGGGCAGGCAGAAGGCCTCAACCCATGCGGGGGAAAGCACTTCCACCCGCCAGGTCTCCGTCACGGACGACGTTTGCCGCGGCACCAGCGGATAGGCGGCCGCGGGCGGCGACCCGGGCTCCGCGGACGCCGCCTTCAGCGCCTGTTCCGTTTTGCCCGCCAGCCAGCGGCCCGCATCATACCGGGTGAAGACCCGCTCGCGCAGATACCCGGGCATGCCCTCCGCATCCACCAGCAGGACCGCCCGCGTCCGGCGCAGGGCATTCGCGGGCGCGGGCAGCGTGAGCAGCAAATCCCCGGCGCGGCGCCGAGTATAGCGCGACGTCGAGAACATCCATCCGGACAGGCGCGCCTGCGCCTGCCGCACGCCCCATTCGAGCGGCAGCCGCGCCCCCCAGGCCAGCGCCGCCACACCCGCCAGAATGGCCACGCGCCACACCGCCTCACGGAACCCCCCGCCCGACCGCCCCCCCGCACGCGAACCCGTGACCCGCTGCGCCACGTCCGTCAGAATCAGTGCCGCAATCCATCCCGACACGATCCTCCCGCCGAGCCCCTCGGTCGCGCCCGGCATCCCGCTTTGGCGCGCCACCCCCAGCATGACCATGGGCAGAGTCCCCGCAGCCAGCAGCGTAACCCCATGGATCGACGGCCGGAAGAAAAGTGTCGTGAGCCCCACCGCAAAAGCCACCGTCACCGCGCGATCGGCGAACCGGCTCTCCGCCCAGGCATGCTCCGGCGGCACCAGCCGCGAGACGTTGGCGGCCAGACAGAGCAACGTGACCAGCACGCCGCCCCAGATGACCCAACGCGCCGTAGCCGGCAGCGGCCGCGACCGAACCGCCGCCAGCAGCGAGAGCCCCAGGGCAAGCTGCAGCAGAGCCTGACTGCCCTCCCGGCAGTACCACGCCGCGCACCACAGCAGCAGGAACGCGCCGACCCCCACCGGCCAGCGGCTGCGGACCGGTTGCGGATCAGCGCGGACTGTCCTACGGCTTCTCACAGGCGCGACACCTCCCCGCGCAACACATCCCGGACAGCAAGGCACGTGACCTCCTCCGGCAGATCCGCGCCCGCGCGTCCGTCGGACGTGAGCAGAAGAACCTTGAGCCCGATCTCCCGCGCGCGGATTTCCTGCACCAGCGCCGCGCGCCGCGCGTCCCATCCCGTGAGAATCAGGCAGACGCTTTGAATCGAACGGATCTCCTCAAGCAGCAGGGGTTCGAGTTGCCGTAACGGATCCGTGCCGCACGGCTCGACTGCCGCGAGCAGATCCAGCACCTCTTCGAGATACCCGATCCGCCCCGAACTCACAAACCGGTAAACCTGCGGTCCGGCAACCAGCAGTTCCAGCACACGGTCCGTTGCGGAGAGCGCATCCGCCACCGCCGCCGCGAGAGCGAGCGCGGCCTCCACCGGATCCTCGCGCCGCAGACGGGCCGCCAACCCCGCATGCCCGGCACGCCGCATCCGCGTGTCCACCAGCACTGCCGTGCGGGAACGGCCCTCCGTCTGAAACTCCTTCACGACCGGCACACCCAACCGCGCCGACGAGCGCGGATGCACATGACGCAGCGCGTCCCCCTCCCGGAACTCGCGGCAGCCGTGGAACTCCAGCGCCTCGCGCGCCCGTTCCCGGGAGGCGGCGAGGTCCGCCCGGTTCCGGTTGCCCAGCGGGATCTCCAGCGACTCCAGCCGGGTGTACCGCGGATAGACGGAGAGGGAGCGTTCGCGGGTGTCGGTCTTTCCCCACCGCCAGAACCCGCAGGGAAAGTCCGAATCGTAACGCAGCGCGGGCAGCGTGTAGATCCCCCGCGCCAACGCATGCCCGGAGGCCGTCAGCGTCTCCGTCTCTCCGGCATGCAGCGCATCAAGCCGGGCCCGCTGGCGCCGCAGGCTCATCCAGTCGGAAAAGATCAGCGTGTCCACCGCCAGGTCGCGCGCGCGGCGCCGGCCCAGGTTGGTGACCGTATACCGGGTTTCGAACCGGCTGCCGCATTCGACACGCACGGGCATCCGCACCGTGACGCGCAGCCGCGGACACCCGATCAGACCGGTGAAAACACAGACCGCGATCCACGCCAGCAGCGCATACGCAGCCTGCTGCACGGGGCTGTCCAGTCCCACCAGCAGGAACAACGCGGTCGGCCCCGCACCGATCAGCCCGAAAAGCAATCCGCGCGGCGTCGTGTGCGCCACCAGCCCGTAATACGTCCAGCAAACCATCGGGAACAGCCGCAGAAACCGGGCGCGCCGGCCGTGCTGATAGCCGATCGGCGGATGGCGCAGCCGATACGCGATGCGGCGCAGCCGTCCGGCGCGCGCACTCATGCGGGAACCGGCTCCAACCGGAGGGCTTCCTCGATCACCGCCTCACCCGCCAATCCCCCGTGGCGGGCCTTGACGTCCAGCACCAGCCGGTGCGCCAGCACCGGCACCGCCTGCCGACGCACATCCTCCGGCCGCACCGACCGTCTTCCCGCGAGATACGCCGCCGCCTGGGCACAGCGGCGGAGATCCAGCGAGCCCCGCGGACTCACGCCCAACCGCACCCGCGCGTCGCGCCGCGTCCGTCCGACCAGCCGCACGAGATACTCCATCACCGACCGTTCCACCCCGACTTCGCGCACCTCGGCCTGAATGCGCGCCAACGCCTCCGTGCCCATCACGGCGCGCAGCGCGGCCAGCGGATGCATGACCGTCTGATCTTCCATCAGTTGCCGCTCATCCTCCGGTTCCGGATACCCCAGCGAGAGACGCAGGCAGAACCGGTCCACTTGCGCCTCCGGCAACGGATAGGTGCCGTTGTATTCGATGGGGTTCTGCGTCGCCAGCACCAGAAACGGCGCGGGCAGCGGACGTGTGATCCCTTCGAGGGTCACCTGCTGTTCGCCCATGGCCTCCAACAGGGCCGACTGCGTCCGCGGCGAGGCGCGGTTCACCTCATCCGCCAACACGATGTTGGCGAAGACCGGTCCGGGGCGGAAAGTGAAACTGCCGTTGGCCGCCGAGTAAATCATGCCGCCCACGATATCGGTCGGCAGCAGATCCGGCGTGAACTGGATGCGCGAGAACCGCGCGTCCAGCGAAACGGCCAAGGCCTTGGCCATCGTGGTTTTGCCGGTGCCGGGCACATCCTCGATCAGCACATGGCCGCCGGCCAGCAGGGCAACGAGCAGTTCGTCGATCACCCGGTCCTTGCCGCGGATCACCGCACACAAATTCTCCCGCAACCGCCCCAACGCGCCTCCCGCCGGCGTCGCCTCATCCCTAACCGTGTTCATGCGCTGATTCTAATCCCGCCGCGTTTCCGCTTCAAGCGCCATATGCGGCGTCAGAACCCGAAATCCAGCTGCCCGGCGACCGTCACCTTCCGCCCGTCTTTCAGCGCCGGGTCCGAGGTGTCATACACGCAGAACTTGATCGCGGGGAAACGGCGCGACAGCTCCTCCTGAATGTACCGCTCGACCGCCGCCACATTCTCCGGATCGTCATCGGAAAACCCCACGCTGATCGGACGGCGCAGGGATTCGGCCCCTGTGCGCTCCAGCAGCCGGAACACATGCTCGACAAAATCGCGGATCGCGAACTGCTTGGCGCGCGCGGTGTCGGCCCCCCCGACGCCTCCCCCCTTTGCGGGCATCCGCCGCATGAACCCGGGATGGGTGACCGCGTGATACCGGTTCAGGGAAAGGTAGTGCTCCAGCTCCTGCTCGTCCGAGCCGAAGGCGGTCATCCCGTCGAAACAGGCGCGGTACCCGCGCAGGTTCGCCATCATCTCTTCCCGCTCTTCGCGCGTCAGCACCATGCCGATGAACAGCCGCACCGCCTCACGGATCGAGCCGGGCTCGTGGCCGCGCGCGGTCACGATCGCGAAAAGGCGCCCCTCCCGCAACGTCTCCCGCAACGTCTCGAAACTCGGCCCGGGATCGATCTCGCCGGAAAGCACGCGCCGCAGCGCGTCCCGCGTGTCGCGCATGAACCGGCTCTCGTCCTCGCCGCGCGTATCCTGAAACTCCACAAACGCGCGCGGCCACACCCCGCCCGGCGGGCGGTAACGCTCCGGCTCCTTCCGCAAAACGGCAAAGGCCGCGGTCGAAACGCTGTGCGGCTGCCACGAGCCGTCCGGCATGCGTTTCTCCAGATGGATGCGCGTGGGCATGTGCAGGATGTTGTCGTCCCAATCGAAAAGGTAATACTTGAAATCGCGCTCGGCAACCCGCAGATTCACGTTTTGTGCATGACGTCGCATCGCGGGTTAAGGTATGATGCGTCCCATCGCTTGTCAACACGCAACCTTTCATCCCAACGACTCCCATGAACCGTACCGTACTCATCACCGGCGCCGCGCGCCGGATCGGAGCGGCCCTCGCACGGGAACTCGCCCGCGCGGGCTGGAACGTGGTGCTGCACGCCCACCGCTCAATCGGCGCGGCGGACATCCTGCGCGGCGAACTCCGCGCGCAGGGCGCCCAAGCCTGGCTCGCGCAAGGTGACCTCCAGCTTCCCGGCGGGGCGGATGCCGTGTTTGACGCCGCCCTCGCCGCGGCCGGAGAGATCGATGCCGTGGTGAACAACGCCGCGCGTTTCGAGCGTCAACCGCTCGCGGACGCCACCCCCGAGGCGTTTGACGCGTTGTGGCGGCTCAACACCCTGGCCCCGGTGCGGCTGGCCCAGCGGCTGGCCGCCCACACGGCCGCGCGGCAGGCCGCCGGATGCGTGGTCAACCTGCTGGACCAGCGGATCGCCCTTCCGCATTCCGGCTGCCTCCCCTACCTGCTCTCCAAGCAGGCCCTCGCCACCTTCACAACCTGCGCGGCGCTGGAATGGGCGCCCTCCGGCCTGCGGATCAACGCCGTGGCGCCGGGCGCGGTGCTGACACCCGTCGCGGAGTCGGGGCGTGAGCCCGCAGGCGTGTTCCCGCTGGGACGGCGGCCGGCCGTGCGGCACATCACGGAAGCCGTGCTGTTTCTGCTGGAGGCCGAATCCGTAACCGGCCAGATCCTTTTTGCGGACGGCGGCCAGCACCTGATGGGCCAAGCCCATCCCGCCGCCCCGCGCGATTCCCACAAACCCGACTCAGGAGCCCACTCATGACACGCATCATCCCGCTCTCCCTTTGCCTCCTGCTCGCCGCGTCCGGCTGCGCCGTATTCGGCAAACGCGCGAACGACACGGGCAGCATCCCCTGCACCTACCGGTTCAAGATGCTCTCCCGCTCCGAGGATCAGATGCGCGTGGAGGCCGCGATCCGGGCCGTGGCGGTCGGCACCGTGGCCCGCGCCGGGACCGCCGCCTATCCCGAGTACCGTTTCCGTGTCGCGCGCCTTGCGGATCTCGACACGCTCCATCCGAAACTGCTGTTCGCCGAGTCCGCTTCGGCATGGTCCCGCAGCCGGAAGCAGGCCCTGAACCTGAAGGCCGCGGGGGTCGAGGCGGTCTTCGATTCGACCGACGTCTCCGCCAGCGCGGCCACCACCGTCACCCTGTCCGTAAAACCGGGGTCGCGCCTCTACTACAAAATGCCCGGCGGGGCCGAGACCGAGATCACGTCACGGGTGGACGGCAACGGGCAGGCCCGGTTCCCGATCACGGTCCGCGAGGGCCAGAAATTCGTCTATGTCCGCGCCGTAAAGGATCACGTGACGCGATACATCCGCGTCAACCTCTTCACCAATGAGCTCCGCGATCTCACCGAACGGGAATACCGCTGAGGCGGGCGCGGACTGGTACGCGCTCGCGGACGAGGAGGTGCGCGCGGTCTGCCGCGCCCTGCCGGAGGATTTGCGCGCCTGCCTCTCCCGGATCGCCGTCACGCTCGATCCCCGGCCTTCCCCGGCCGAGAGGACCGAGCCGGGTGACCGCGAGGACTTGCTCGGCCTCTTCACCGGACCGGCCTATGCCGAAGGCGAAGAGGGCGACATGCCGCTGCCGGCCGCGATCCGCCTCTTTGTGGAGAACCTGCGTGACGAGGCGCAGGACGACCCCGTCCGCTTCCGGCAGGAGGTCCGCACCACCCTGTTGCATGAGCTCGGCCATTATCTCGGCTGTGACGAGACCGGTCTGGCGGCGCGCGGACTCGCCTGATTTTTGCGTGACGCGCTGCCGAATCCGAGCTCCGTCTTCAGAACGGTGCCCGTATCGGCATCGTATGTGATCGTCTCACGTTCTTCGCCGCCCGACGGATCGGTGACGGTGATCCGCAGAACCCCGGCTTCCGGGTCGTCCTCGGCCCGCACGGAGCAGAGCGTTGTCCACGCCTGCTCCCCGGCCGCACGCTTTCCCGCGGTGACGGCGCGGACCGCACCCTCCGCATGGCCGGCCGCGCGGATGCGGTATTCCGGCCGGCCCGGCGCCCGCCGCATGACCACACCCTTCCCGTCCTCCATCACGATGAGCTCGAACCCGGTTCTACCGTCCGGATCCAGCATCCGGCAGACCTCGCCGCGCGCGTACGCGCGGTTGCCGGAGCCGCTCGAGACCTCGTTCTTCAGGATGATTCCTTCGGCGTCCAGACGGAAATGACCCGCGTGCGTGCCCTCCCATCCCGGCCAGCCCAGCATGATGTGGAAATGCGGCGGATGGTCCACATGCCCGTTCGGGAAATTGGTTTCAAACCCGTACAGGCGGATGTCTCCCCTGAACCCCGGGTCACGGGTCGCGGTGAATCCCATCGCCCGGCACATCTCCCGCGCGGCGAACAGGTAGTTGAGCTGCGCCTGAATCTGTCTGGCGGGCCACGCCCCTTCGCGGTAAGGCCCGGCGCGGCGGATCTCCCAGTTGTGCTGGACCGCCATGTGGACCGAACCGGTTGAAATGATGGAGCAAACCTGGGTGGGCGCCCGTTTGTGCGTCACGCGCGCGACCAGGCCGGAAGGGGTGTCCGAAATCCGTTCGGCGCCCAGCACGCGCGCGACCCGGACGCCGGGCCAGACAACCTCGACTTTCGGGAAGGGGAGACTCCTGCCCGCGGCCTCCAGCGTGAAATAGAACTCGCGGGGATTCACGCCCGTGTGCGCCTCCCCCTCCATCAGGCGCCAGCCGGCCGCGTTGTCGGGAACCGACACGCGCGGCGTGACCGCGGACACGCCTAACTCCGACCGCACGATTTTCGCGCCGCACCGGGTCACGGGCTGTCCGGCGCCACCGCTTCCCGCGCACGCGGTCCACGCCGCCACGACCGCACTTGCACCCCCCATCCAAATTTGGAGCCGCATCCCTTCCCCCTTTTTTCCCGTTACCCCCGCGCCGTGTCCCCCGTCAAGGCAAAGGCCAGATGAGCCGCACGGTGGTGGACGCGCCCCCCGGGTTGGAGGGGTCCAAGAGCAGCGTGGCCGAGGGTCGGCAGGACGTGACCGAACCCGAGCGGTTGTACCCCATCAGCATGCGCTTGGTCCCCGTTTCCGGTCCGGTCGGATCCACCCCGCCCAGCGGCGTGGCGCCGCTGTCCCAGTTCAGGCACCACTCGAAGGCATTGCCGATCGTGTCGTACAATCCCCAGTGGTTCGCCTCCAGCAGACCGACCGGCCACAATGTCACGCCAGCGTTGTGCACCCACCAGGCCAGCCGGTCCAGGATGTTGGTGCTGGGCCCCGTCGACTCCCCGTCATGATAATAGGAGGTTGTGCCCGCGCGGCAGAAATACTCCCGCTGCGCGCAGGTCGGCAAATCGAGGTCGCTGATCCCCGTTTTGAACCGGACCACCCCGATGAAACTGGTGGGGTTGACATGAGAACCCGTGGACGGCCAATTCACCGGCGGCGAGTCGCTCGGATACCCCCGGACACCATAGTACGGCATATATCCGTTGGGGGTGGCCGACGCGCTCGGCGTGCCCCCCATGATTTTCCGGTACTGCGCGACCGTCAGCGCGAACACGCCCACGTAAAAATCTTTGCTCACCGTGACGTCAATCGTCGGCGGGACCTCGAACCCGGCTTTGTACGATCCGGCCCGCACGCGCCGCATCACCAGTTTGTCGCTCGTGTAGACCGCGTCGTTGGTCACGCCGAACCAGACGTTGGTCCAGTACCCGTGTGTCTCCAGCCGCGCGTCGCCCGGATAGACGTACTCGATCTGGCCTTCCGCACCGGGCGAACGGGTCAAATCCACAATCATGTAAAGCGGCACGGGCGTCGGCGTCAGCGACACGCGGAAATCGGTCAGCACCCCGGCGTTCGTGCAGGCGGTCACCGTGGGATCCCAAACGATGTGGCGCGCGCCTTTGGAGACCGCGTGCAGGTCCCCGCTCCAGGAACCCAACGGCAGCGCCAGCGTGGCCTCGCCCTCGAACGCCTGCACCGCGATATCGACCTGCACCCCCTCATCGGCCGAGAGCACGTAATCGATGTCCACCAGCGGACTCCACGGCCAGCGCTGCCGCACCTTCACCTGGCTGATGGACGGCTCGGCCGCGGCCGTCACACAGGCCCAGAACACCGCCCACGCCATGCAGGCCATCCCGATGAGCTTCGTCTTCATTCCTTCACCCCTCTAACTCCCGCATCCGGTCACACTGTTTCACGTCCGCCTTTCTGCCCGCCCGTCACCGCAGAGCCCGGATGAGGCGGAACGAGGCGGAGGCTGTAGCGGCGTTCGTCGGAGCCATCGCATGACCGTACGAAGGCCGGTAGCCGGAAACACTCCCGGCCCGGTTCAGCACCATCAGTCTTCTTTTCGTCCCCGATTCAGGCCCCTTGGGGTCCGTCCCGCTTACCGGCGTTTCGCCGCTTTCTCCCCAATTCAGGCACCACTCGTAAACGTTGCCGAGCGTATCGTACAACCCCCAGTGGTTCGCCTCCAGCAGACCGACCGGCCATAAACTCACGCCGGCATTGTTGACCCACCAGGCCAGCCGGTCCAGAATGTTGGTGCTGAAGCTCGTCGATTCCCCGTCGTTGTAATACGATGCCGTGCCCGCGCGGCAGAAATACTCCCGCTGCGCGCAGGTCGGCAGGTCGAAATCCGGAAAGCGCGTTTTAGCGCGCACAAGCCCCAGAAAGCTCGTGGGATTGACGTATGATCCCGTCAATGGCCAATTCACCGCAGGCTGGTCGTTGGTCGACCCGCGGATCGCGTCATAACAGATCAGCCCTTTGGGTTGCGCCAAGGTTCCGCCGCTGGCACCGGTGACACGGTTGTACTGTCCGACCGTGAGAGAGAACACCCCCACATAAAAATCTTTGCTGATTGTCACGTCAATTTTCGGCGGGATATCGAACCCGGCTTTGTACGCACCCGCCCGGACACGCCGCATCACGAGTTTGTCGGTCGCGTAAATCGCGTCGTTGGTCACGCCGAACCAGACGTTGGTCCAGTACCCGTAAGTCTCCAGCCGCGCGTCGCCCGGGTAGATGTACTCGATCTGCCCCGCCGCGCCAGAGTCCAGCCTCAGGTCCACAACCATGTAGAGCGGCACGGGCGTCGGCGTGAGTTTCACACGGAACGCCGCCAGATCGCCAAGGTTGGTATGGGAGGTCGCCATGGGATCCCAGACCAGATGGCCGGTGCCTTTGGAAACCGAATACAGGTCTCCGCTCAGGGAATCCGGCGGAATGTCCAGCGGCGTGTCGCCGTTATACGCCTGCACCGCGATATCGAACGTCTGCCCCGCTTCGGCCGAGAGCACGTAATCGATATCCACCAGCGGGCTCCACGGCCAGCGCTGCCGCACGACCACCCGGCTGACGGACGGCTCGGCCAGCGCCGTCACGCAGAACCAGCACAGTGCCGGCAATCCCACCGTCAGTCGCAACCATTTCGCTTTCATCGGCTCTCCCCTCTCCCGTAACTTGAAAGTTGGGCATTAGGCGTTTGCCACACCTCCCTCACGCCGCGCGCGAACCTACTGCATCCGGATCAGCGTGCCGTCCGGATCGCGTGTGAGAACGGCCTTCCAGGTGTTGGTCGCCGTTTCCGGAAAGTCCAGGGTCAGATCAAAAACACCGTACCCCCAACCGCCGCCCCGGACATTCCAGCCGAAATACCCGGCGGGATACGGCAGCGCCACAGTGTGCGAAAGCGCGCCGCGCGCGATCACCAACCGGCCGGTTGCCGCGCCCGCCGTGTCCGTTTCCCATACGGCGTCGTAGGGAATCACCGCGTTCTCACGGATTTTCCGCCAGCGGTCTTCCGTCAGATCGGTGCTGACCGGAACCGTCCCGAATGCGCCCTCCACCACGGTCAGACGCGAGGTCAGCGCGCCGACAACCGTCTCGTCCGTGCCGAGAAAGGTCAGGGTCAGGTCATACACCTCCTCGACAGGTTGCGCGCCCGGCTCGCACACCCGCCACAGCACATTCGAGACCGCGGCCGTGAGATTCGTCTGCAGCACCGTGCCCGCCATTCCCACAACGGTCAGCGATGCGTTGGTCGCGTCCGGAGGCCAGCGCCAGAT
>JAVEYH010000104.1:6332-12625 GCA_034003585.1 Kiritimatiellia bacterium | reverse complement strand
TTTCATGGCAGACGCGAGCCTCCGGCTTGGGGCAGGGTGATGCGGCGGGAGACGAGCGTGCCGAGGTGGGCGCGCTTCAAGAGGGCGCTAGGGGAGGAGTCGTTGAACCCGGACTGGTACGTGCCCCACTCTTCCGCACTGAACAGGTGGAGGGAGAGGTCAAGATACTGAGGCGGCAGATCAGATTGGACATCATCCGGTTTGGGGTCGGGATCATCCAGATAGTGTGCCAGAAAGGTGGGAAGAATCCGTTCGGCCAGAAGCGATGAGGATGTCGCAGGCGGAGTGGCGGAGGGGTCCAGAAGTTTTTGGTGAAGGGAGGGATCATTCACGAGAGGCATGGTTTCGGTGAGAAACTCGTGGGGGAGGGCGACGCCGTTGGTCACGGCCTGCGCGAAATCGAGAGTGACCGGGATGGCGTGACGGAACAGGGCGTGGGAGTAAGCGGTGTAGAACACCGCGTCCAGCGAGGTGCGGGTGCCGGACCCCAAGCCGGCGGGAATGCGCGTGCGCGGGGATGCGGGCCGGAGAAACGCCAAAAGGATCGTGACCGTATCGGGATGGGTGTTGGTGGGGTCTGGCGAGTACAGGTAAAAGGATTTGTAGAGGTCAGCGGATTCGGAAATATCGCTTACCGCTTGGTAGAGATCGTCGGCGATGAGGTCGGTGATGGCGGCGGCCACGGTCTGTTCCCGCTTTTGTCCGCGCGAGCCGGACCACATGTCGGTGGCGCTGTTCAGCACGGTCATGAGCATGCCGAGGATCATTACGAAGAGCGCGAGCGAGGCCACCAGCTCGATCAGGGTATAGCCGGAACGGGGGGAGAGTTCGGGAGTTCGAGAGTTCGGGAGTTCTAAAGTTCTAGAGTTCACACGCTCTGACATTGAGCGTTGAGCGTTGACCAGGAGGCGGGTATTCACGGCAGGCCTCCGGGGTTGGTGAGGGTGGTTTGGAAGATGCGGGCCTCGGATGAGTAGGTGTCGCCGTCGGGGTAGATGTGCAATTCCACTTGGAGACGGTTCCAGTTTTGGGCAACAGGAGAGGCGCCGAGGGGGTTGATTACCAACGCGTAACGGGGGTTCCAGTTCGCAAGGGAAATGTTTTTCGCTGAATAGGTGGAAGTGATCTCGCCGGAGAAGTTGAGCGTGATATCGGTGTCTGGAAAAGGGATGCCGGTGACAGGGGGGAAAGGAATATCGAATTGCTTCCGGCGCGCGTCATCCCAGAGTTGTCCCCATGTACGGTCGGGCCTGCCGTTCGTGCGCGCGTCATCCACGAAGCGGGCGTTGTATTCGCGGAGGGTTTCGAAGATGGCGTCGGCCATGATGGCGCAGCGCTGGTCGTGATCCGTCTCTTTGGACGCTTGCAGGCCCAGGCGGCCGAGGCCGAAGACGGCCAGCAGCCCGAGGCCGATGGCCAGCATGGCGAGGGCGGTCTCGATCAGGGTGAAGGCCTTTTTGCGACCACGGAGTGGGCGCAATAAGGACGGAGAAGGGGAGAACGCTGAACGCTGAACGCCGAACTCAGAACGCAGAAGGGAGAATAGGGAAAACTTCGGAGTTCGAGGTTCGCCGTTCGCCGTTCGGAGTTTTTCCCCCGCGTCTCCGCGTCTTTGCGTCTCTGCGTTAAAAAAAGACCGGGTTGGGGGGTGGACGTTTTTCCATATCATCATGGCGTCACCTCCGGTTCGATGAGCGCCACAAGGCCGGTCGCGAGGTCAATACGCAGATAGCGCAGCAGCGGGTCGGATGTCTTGCCGCCGCGGTGGAAACGCTCCTGCGTGTACACGGCGATGTGATGGGCATGAGTGTCGGCGGGGTCGCTGAGCACGCTGCCGTCAGGACGGAAAAAGAGCGTCATGTCGCTATAGGTGGCACTCAGGTCGGTTTCGCGAACATAGGCGAGCCGCACATGGCCAGTAAGGCGTTGGAAAGGGGTGGCCGGCGTGATGGGCCAATCGGGGTCAACGCCATTCTGTGCTGACGCAGAATTCAGGGCCGCTTCCACAGAAATCTCGTCATTCGTCCACAGGAAGGACTGGAACCCGGTAACGACGCGGGTTTGGTTGGTCACGTCGCTGCCGTAGCTGAAGGCGACGTAGGCGCGGCGGGTGACGGCGAGGGTACGGGCTTGCGCCAGGCCGGCTTCCACAATGCGCGTGGCGCCGGCGAGGGCGTGCGCCGTGCCCCACGAGCCGTAAGCGCCCACCAGAACCGCCAGCCCGATGCCGATCACGGTGAGTACCGCCAAAAGCTCGAAGAGGGTGAAGCCGTGGCGGGAAGTTCTAAAGTTCCGGAGTGCTAACGTTCTAAAGTTGGACGTTGAACGTTGAGCGTTGAACGTTGAGCGTTTTTCCGGGGTCCTCATGGCCTCACCCCCGCACTGTAGAGGTAGTTGGTGTTGTTCGGGCCTGCGGGGCCGCGCGAGAAGGCGAAGGCGATCTGGTTGGAGACCGAGTGCGTGGCGATCACCGCGCCTGCGGAATCTTTGATTTCGTAGGTGAACACGGTGCGGGGGTTCAGGCCCATGAAGAGCACATAAGACTGGTCCCACGGGTCGGGGTAATCGACCGCATTGGGATCGGTCTCAGTCTCAAGGCGCAGGAACGTGATGCCCTTGGGGTTCAGGGGGTTCACGCCGTACCGGGTTCCGGAAGCGGGTCCAATGGTGCGGAACGCCTGATAGACGGCGTTATCGTTGATTTTGAGAATGTTGGGACTTGCGCCCATGTCCACTCGCAGCTCATCTGTGAACGTTTCCGGCCCGCTCACGATCAGGTGCAGCATCGCCTCCTTGTTGTTGATCTCGTCGTTGAGCTTGACCGACACATCATCCTTGTACACGAGCTGCCCCGGCCAGAAGCCGTATTCGGTCTTGTAGCGGATGGCGGCCTGGACCAAGGCCGTGGCTTCGGCCCGCGCCTTTTTTTTCAGCGCGAAGGCATGGACAGTCTTGATGGTGGGGATCACGATGGCGAGCAGCACGGAGAGCACGCCGATGACCATCATGAGTTCGAGGACGGTGAAGGCGGAAGAGAAGGAAGAAGGAGGAGGGGAGAAGGAGGAAGGAGGAAGGAGGAGGGAGGAAGTTCTAAAGTGTGGGAAAAACAAAGACAGTCGAGTGTTGAGCGTCGAGCGTCGGACGTTCGTTATTAAGTGTCGAGCGTGACTATGTGTGGTGCTGAGCATGTTGAAACGGGTCTATTTCACGCTGAAGGAATCCCAACTGCCGAAGAGCACGTCCTGCTGCTTTTCGGTGTTGCCGGAACTGTCGGATGTGCGTGTGCCGGGGATGAGGGTCCAAACGGCCACGCTGGCGATGATGTTGGTTCGCGGCAGGGCCGAGGCGTCCGGGTCGCTGCCCGGGATTTCAATCTGCCGGTCGCCGTTGGTGTCGAAGAGCACCTTGTAGGCGCGGGTGGTGTCGGCCGCGCTGTTGCCGGTCGCCTTGAACGGGTTTGCCGGGTAGCCGGAAGCGGGGGAAAAGCGCGAGAACTCGATAAAGGGGATCGCTTCGGGATTGAGGTCACGGTAGGTGTCGTTGTCAAAGACCCCCTGCAGCGCCCGGGCGATTTCGCGGTTGATCACAAAGCCGCGGTCTTCGCCGGATTCGATTTGGGAAGCGTCGAGCGAGTTGGTCGGCCAGGCGTGGTAGTGGGCGTGGTACTGCTTGAAGGCGGACTCGATGTTCTTCAGCTCGGTGTAGGTGATGGTGCGGCGGCTGAATTTCTGGGCGCGTTCGAGCGCGCCGTAGAGCAGGGCCAGCAGGGAGCTGATGATCGCGATGACGATGATCATCTCGATCAGGGTAAAGGCTTGCCGGCGCTTAATCGCGCCGGAAGGAGGAGTTGGGAGGGAGGAGTTAGGAGTTGGAAGAACAGAACGCATAGGTTTCACCGTTCAAAGTGGATGTCGTCGAGGGTGGGGTCGGGCGTGGACGGGGTGCCGGTGGGGATGCCCTCGGATTTGCGGTCCGGGCCGCAGGAGAAGAGGGCATAGGAGAGGGCGTTGTCGGAAGGCAGGTAGATGTAGGGCGTGCCCCAGGGGTCAACGGTGTTCACCTTTTCTGAGGTGAGAAAAGAGCGGAAGGTCACGGTTTTGCCTGGGTAAAGGATTTCGCACTGGTTGGTCAAGACCGTGAGGGGGAAATCACTGGAGTCGGCGAACTCGGTTTTTGGGGGGGCAAACAGCTCCTCGGGTTTTTCGGTATTGTTGCCGGTGTCGATACGCGCGTGGGGGTATTCCCCGAATTTCAGGTGCCAGCGGTTCAGCGATTCGTGCCATTCGCCCAATTCCGCCTGGGCACGGCGGATTTTGACCGTTGCGTCCACATGTCGCGCGAGGCCGAGCACCAGGGCCATGAGGAGCGAGACGATGCCCATCACGATGGCCAGTTCGATCAGGGTCATCCCGCTGCGCCGCTCACCCGAGCGTCGAGCGTCGCATGTCGAGCGTCGGGGGAAGGGGCGTTTTTTCCCGGCACTCGACACCCGATCCTCGACTTTCGGGATCAACACGGCACTCGAGGTTGGGCGGCGGGTGTTCATCTCACTCCTCCATCCGTCCCGCGACGCGCAGGACCTCCTCGACCGAGGTGCGGCCCTCGATCACGCGCAGCCAGCCGTCCTGGCGCAGCGTGACCATGCCCTCTTTCATGGCCAGTTCCTTGATGATGTTGGCCGGTTCGCGCGCGACCACCAGGGCGCGCAGCGGGTCGGACATGATCATGACTTCGTTGATCGCGCTGCGGCCGCGGTATCCGGTGAAGCCGCATGCCGGACAGCCGTGGCCGTGGATGAACTCCGCCTCGCCGATGCGGTCGGGATAGGTCATGGCGATCTCGTTGCGCAGGGTTTCCGGCACCTCATAGGTCTCTTTGCAGTTGCGGCAGACGCGGCGCACGAGGCGCTGGGCCACGATGCCCTCGACGCAGGAGGAGATGAGGTACGGCTCGACTCCCATGTCGATCAGGCGCGTGACCGCGCTGGGCGCGTCGTTGGTGTGGAGCGTGCTGAGCACCAGATGGCCGGTCAGCGAGGAGCGCACCGCGATGTCGGCGGTCTCGGAGTCGCGGACCTCGCCGATGAGGATCACGTCCGGGTCATGGCGCAGGATCGAGCGCAGCACGCTGGCGAAGGTCAGTCCGATCTTGCTGTGGGTCTGGACCTGGCTGATGCCCTGCATCTGGTATTCGACCGGATCCTCGACCGTGATGATCTTGGTGCCGGCCTTGTTGAGGCGGGCGAGCAGCGCGTACAGCGTGGTGGTCTTGCCGGAACCGGTGGGGCCGGTCATGAGGATCACGCCGTGGGGCAGTTCGGTGAGCTTGGCGATTTTGGGAAGCTGGTAAGGGGAGAGTCCGAGGGTGTCGAGATCGATCTTGACGGTGCCGCGGTTGAGGATGCGCAGGCAGCAGGTCTCACCCCACCCGGTGGGCAGGACCGAGACGCGCAGGTCGTAGTCGTTGGTGCCGCACCGCACTTTGATGCGGCCGTCGTGGGGCTTGCGGTGTTCGGCGATGTCCATGTTCGCCATGATTTTCACGGCGGAGCTGACCGCGTTGCGCAGCTTGTCTACGCCTTTCGGCAGCGGGATCTCCTGCAGAATGCCGTCGATGCGGTAACGCAGGCGCAGGGTGTTCTCGAACGGCTCGATGTGGATATCGGTGCAGTCCATCCGGATCGCTTCGGCGATGACCAGGTTGATGAAACGCACCATGCCGGTCTCCTGGGTCTGGACCGAAATGTCGTCCTCTTCCTGCGTCTGCGGCATGGCCTCGGCTTCGGCGATGAGCAGATCGATCGTCTCCGCGCCGAGGCCGTAAAAATGGGTCAGCGACATGGCGATGTCGCTTTCCGGGCAGAGCACGAAATCGATTCCGGCGTCGAGTACCATGCGCAGGCCGTCCACCGTGGTCAGGTTGGGCACGCGGCTGGCCGCGAGCAGCAGGATCCCGTTCTGAAAAGTGAGCGGGACGATCCGGTGGCGCAGGGCGACCTTGGCCGTGACTTTTTCGATCGCCTCCTGCTCAATCTTGAAATCGCCGATCATGTGATAGGGGATGCCGCTGATGGCGGAAAACGCCTTCAGGAGATCCGTCTCGTTGACGATCCCCTCCTGGATCAAAATCCGGTCGATGCCCTGCAGGGTGAGTGCGGAGCGGTTCTGGAGTTCCGCCAGCTTGCCGGGCGTGAGCAGGCCGCGGTCAACCAGGTGCTGGGTCACTTCGGCGATCAGGTCGTCGGTGTAATATCGGATGGGACGGTCAGCATTCATAGGGACGAGGGGAAAGGG
>JAVEYH010000104.1:0-6232 GCA_034003585.1 Kiritimatiellia bacterium | reverse complement strand
GGGCTGCGGCTTTTTGGCATCGGCCTTGCCTCTTGCAGCGGCCCCCGGTTTGCCGGCCGCGGGTTTGGCCTTGCCGTTCGCGGCGGCGGGGGCTTTGGCTCCGGGTTTGGCCGCGGGCCTGGGTTTCGCTTTGGCGGGTTCGGGCGCGAGTTCCACGGAAGTCCCGATCTCCAGTTTGCGTGTGGTGCCGTCCGGGAAACGGATCTCCGCCTCGCGGACGTTGGCGGAGAGGATCTCCACGCCGTGGACCGCTTTGCCGGAGTCATAGAAGACCGTGCTCTGTTCGGCCGAGTCGTGGAAGAGGGCCGCCCTCTTGCCGTCCGGCCGCTCGAAAAAGCCCACGAAGGTGAGTTTGGGGATGATCAGGGGCGTGCCGTCCGGGCCGACCAGTCCGCCGGGCACGGGCGCTTTTTTGCGGAGGTGCGCGAAGGGGTTCTCTTTCGCCTTTCCGGCCGGGTCCGCGCCGGTCGCCGCCGAGATGCCGGATGCCGCGGTCTGGGCGGCCTTGAGGGCCTTGAGGAATGCGGCGCGCTCGACCTCGTTGGTGAAGATCGCCTCGATGGTGGGGCGGAAGGGGTCGACCGGCATGACGAGCGTTTCGGCGGTCAGTTGGTTGGTGACGAAATCGAGCAGGCCGATGGTCACCACGGCGGGCGGTTCCGGGGGGGGGGCCGAGTCATGATCCCGGATCGGCTCCGCCGGGTGGCGGTACTGCCAGAGGCAGAAGCCGGCCACACCCGCGAAGAAGAGCATGGCCAGCAGGCAGAACGCCTTCGCATTGAGGCGCATGATTCCTTTCCAGAGCGTGTCCATGAGCGATCCTTTCAATCGAATCTGAGCGCGGAGAGAATGGCCTTGACGCGCAGTTTGGCGTCAAAGGTCGGGCCGGACTCGATGCGCAGGTTACGGAAAACGAAGACCTGATCCTTCTCAAAAACCGATTGGAAGAAGGTGAAGAGATGTTCGAAGTCCACATCGCACTCCAGGCGCACCGGATACTCCTCGAACGTGCGGCGGCCCTTGGCGTCGCGGTGCTCGACCGGCTGGAGCGGGTAGATCTCCACCAAACGCTGGATCTGACGGTCGAGCGCGAGGTCGGCGAGCCGTTCGACCGCTTTGAGCTGGAGCATCCGCACGCGGATGATATCGCCGCTGGCCACGGTCTCATCCAAACCGAGTTCGATGGGCAGCAGTTGGATCTTCAGTTCGCCGGATTTGGCCTGCAGGCGCTCGCGGATCGCGTACAGCTCGACCTTGTAGTCGATGCGGTTCACCTCGGATCCGGGCATGGCGAGGCTGTCCGGGAAGGTGGCGAGGCGTTCGGCCAGGTGCGCCCATTCGTTCGAGAGGGCGCTCAGGTTTGCCGATTCGTGCGCCTGAAGGGCTTGCATACTGGCGGTCGAGAGGGATGCGTACCGGCTGCGGCGGAGCTGTTCGCGCACCTGCCGGTTGTTTGCCGCGAGTTCGCGCTGGGGGCTCACCACAAAGCGGGCCGTCAGCCCCGCGCACACGACGATGAGAAGCAGGAGGGAGACCACCTGCATACGCTCGGTCGAAAACAGGCGGAGGGCCGGTGGGATATGAAGATTGGAGAAGGACATGGTTTTAGGTTTCAGGTTTCAGGTTTCTGGTTCCAGATGTCGTACCGGAGCGTTGGAATTTCAACCCGGACAGGTCCGAAGTCCGGAGATGTTTAATGAAACAAGCCAAGGCTTTTCCAATCCGTACAGTCAAATTGGATAGTGTGTCAAAAGTCAGTTGGTCAATATAACGTGCATCCCATGCAACATACAGATGCGACCTGACCTCGCCTGATGAGCCTTTTGCTTGAGAAAGGAATTGGATAAACTCCTTATTTCCGTCGCGTTCGAAGCCTTCGGCGATATTGGCCATGATGGAGACGGAAGCTTTCCGGATCTGGTCACGGAGATCAAAATCATGGGCAAAAGCCGGTGTTTTGGCAATGGCGTATACCGCCTTTGTCAATTCACGGGCCAACTGCCACGCTTCAATCTCTTCAAAGTTTCGAATCATCGTGCAACCCGGTTTTTACCAAGAACCAAGAACCAGAAACCAGAAACCTGAAACCAATTCTTATGGTCGTTTCACTTCGAGTTCAATCACAAAGCGACGGAAATCCGGGATCTTCTCCGTTTCCAGCCCGGGGATGCCGGTGGGGGCGAACACCTGGTCATCGCTGCGCAGGTCCGCGCGCGCCACGGCGGGCGAGGTCTTCAGGCGGTCGATCATCTCGCGCACGCTCTGAAGGCTGGGGTTGGGCGTGTAGCCCTCAATGATGAAGGTGCCGGCGAGCGGTGCGACCAGTTCCTTTTTCGGCAGGGCCGCCTGCGGCCGCGCGCCGCCCGGCGCGGCGGGCGTCTGCGGCGCGGCGGCGGGGCGCAGGGTGCGGAAAAGCGAGAAGGGGCTGCGCGCGGCGGATTGCGGGGCCAGCGGTTTGGCCGCATCCTCCTGTTCGATCGGATTGTAGATTTTCTCGTCGCAGAAGAGCGTGATCCAATCGTTCGGATCGACTGTGGAGGCCACGAGGGTCAGCACTTCCCGGGCGAGGGGGCCGTTCATCAGCAGGCCGGAGAGCGGCACCGCATTGGTCAGCGTCTGACCGCTCTGCTGCTTGAGTTCCAAGATCAGCTTGTCAATCTGCTCGCGCCGCCGGAGCAGGGCGCGCTGCTCGTCGAGCTGGGCCGAATCGCGGCGCAGGAGGATCACGCCGGTGACGGAGTAGAGGGCCATGGCACCGAGCAGGAAGACGGCCGCGGCGATCCACCACGGTTTCTTTTCGCGGAACACGACCTCGTTCTTCATGTCCTCCGGCAGGAGGGAGAGGTAGGCCGGGGCCGCTTGCAGCGCGGTGAGCGCGAGACCGAAAGCCAGATCATAGGCGCCCACGTGGGCGCGGTAGGATTCCGGGATGCCGGGCAGTTCCGCGGCGTGGAACACCGGAACCGGCATTTTGGCGGCGAGGTACTCTTTGAGCCCCTTGAGCTGGGCGCCGCCTCCGGTGACCACCACGCGCGAGACATTGAATTTGCGGTCTTGGAACTGGCTGCGGTAGACCCCCAGGCAGGCGTTGAACTGGGACAGCCAGCGGTCTGCGGCGGCCCGCAGGGTCTCGCAGCAGGCGTCGGTTTCGCGCAGTCCGCAATCGACATGCTTGCGCACCTCGGCCTGTGCGGGGGGCAGTCCGGTGGCCTGGGCCACGGCATCCGAGAAGATCTTGCCGCCCACCGCCAGCGAGCGCGCGAAGAGCAGGCCCTGTCTGACGCCGATCGCGATCTCGGTCTGGGTGTGCCCGATGGCCGCGTAACACCACGGCTCCTCATGGTCCCCGGCGAACGGCTCCAGCGCGTTGTAGAGGGCCACCGGCGCCGCGATCAGGTCCGCGGGCCGGATGTGGCACTCCGCGGCGTCCTGTAACGTCGCGGCGATGGCGGCCGGCCGGGCCATGGAGAGGATCGTGCGGCGCACGCTTATTTCCAGGGAGGTCTCAAAGGACGAGACCGCATAGCGCATCTCGTCCCCAGCCATCTCGTTGAACTGGGCGATGTCGATGGCGGCCACCTGCTCCGGCGTGCGGGGATCGTTGTGCATGATCCGGCCGCTCTGGAAAACGGCATGGGCGCCGGGCAGGGCGATCGCGCTGAAGCGCCGGCTGATGCCGAGCTGGTCGGCCCAGGCGCGGATCAGCGCGTGGGGCGAGTCCGCGTCCAGCGGCAGGGCGAGGGTCTCGGCCCGCGTGATGACGGGGCCGGAGCCGCGCAGGCTCACCCAGACGGCCCGCACGGAGCGCGCGCCGATATCGAGGGCAATCATCTGTTTGCTGTTGGACATGGGATTGGAGAGGTTCCGGGTTTCTGGTTTCGGGTTCCGGGTTGAGCGTTGAAAGGTAAGCGTTGAACGTTCTTCCGGGTCAGGGGGCTTTAAGGATGTCCGGCACTTTGGCGGCATCGGGGACAGGGAGGCCGTAGCGCTCCAGGTCATTGAGGGGGATCAGCTCCTCGCCGACATCGCTGATCAGCGTGGCGGTGACGAAAATGAGGATGTTCTTGGCGACCTTCTCCTCTTCTTCGGTCTTGAAGAGGTGCCCGATCCAGGGGAGTGTGGAGAGCCAGGGCGTGCCGGAAGTTGACTCGGACTTGCTGGAGTCGACGAGCCCGCCGAGCACGACGGTCTCGCCGCTGCGCACCACCGCCTCGGTCTCGATGTACTGGCGGGCGATGATCGGCAGCTTGATTTTGGGCTCTTCCCGTGTGGCGCTGGCCAGGCTGCTGAGCGAGTATTCGATCCAGCCGTTGTTGCCGGTGTCGCTGGTTTTGTCGAGCGAACTGATTTCGGGCCGTAGCACGAGGGTGATGGAAGAGAGGTCCGCGCCCACGCTGGGGGTGACGATCAGCGAGTAACCCAGTTCCACGGTCATGGGCGTGTCGTAATCGTACGTCACGTTGTCGCGTGACTCGCTGCTGCCGTAGGTCGAGCCGCTGGTCATGATGTCGGTTTCGACCTCCTCGAAGTAAGTGATGTCCTGGCCCACGCGGAACCGGGCTTCGCGGTTGTTGAGGGTGGTGACGCGCGGCACGACCACGGTGCGGCTCTCGCCGGACTTCTCCAGGGCGTGCAACACCGCCTGTAGCGCCGTGTCCCCCAACAGGAATTGGTAGGCCAGGTTCGCGCCGCCCGCGCCGGTGTCATCCACGCCGCTGAACGCGCCGCTGAAGACATCTCTGCGGACCGGCGTCACCTTGTTCAGGCCGCGCGCCCACGGGTCGCTGGTATTGAGCGATCCGGTGTCGAACTGGGCGTTGCCGCGGTTGTCGATCAGCCACTCGACACCGAGTTTGCGCAGGTCCGTGGTGCCGGTGGTCACGAAGCGCGCCTCGATGAGCACCTGCACGGGCCGCACGTCCATGGCTTCGATGAGGTCCTCGACCAGAACGAGATTCTCCCGCGTGTTCTTAACGATCAGGGCATGCACTTTGTCGTTAAAGAGGAGGTCGGCGCCTTCCGGTTGCGGCACGAAGCGCTGGATCGAATCGAGCAGTCCGATCTGGGCATCTTTGCCCTGCCCCTCCTTTTCCTGTTCCTGGCGGCTGGACGAGCTGTTACGCTCCTCGGGCCCCTTGAAGAGCGACTGGCCCTGGGCGGATTTGCCGAGTTCCGAGCCGACCAGGCCCTTGCGCAGGCGGTAGACGCGCGTCTCCATCGGCACACCGGAGGTGGGCTCCTCCTTCGGGGTGACCCAAATGAGGTTCTCGCCGACCGAGAAGGTGACATTGAGGTTCCGTCCGATGTATTCGAGCACCTCGACGAGCGGCGTTTTTTCGGCATGCAGAGTCAGCGTTTTGGGCGTGATTTCGCTGTCCGCGATCAGGTTGATGTTTTCGGACTGGCCGAGCTGGGCGATGATGGCGCTGATGTCGGCGTTAACGAGATGCACGGTGACCGGATTCTGCAGCGCCTTCTGCATGGCGGTGGGGGCGGTGCGGAGCGGCGCGCGGTCACCGATCACATGGCGCTGCTGGCGGTAACGCTCAGGCGAAGCGATGAAGCGGTTCGCGTCGGCGGTGTGGAGCCGGGTGGTGGCTTCCGCGCGTTTCTCGGCCGCGGCGAGCCGCTCATCCGCCAATTTCCGGGTGATGCGCTGCTGCAGATCGGCCAGGCCGGCCGCGTCCGGGTTTTTGCGGGCGATATCGACGCACGCGGTGATCGCCTCCTGCGTCTTGCCGGCCTCGAAAAGCCGGTCGGCGGCCACCACTTCGGGCGCGTGCGGGGCGGGCGGCTCCGGGGCCGGTTCCGGCGTCTTGGGGCTGGTGCAGCCCGCGAGGAGCGCGAGAAGGGCGCAGAGCGAAGGACGCGCGGCCAAAGGCCTGCGGTCTTTCCGCGTGTCGTTCGTCGAGAGTCGGTCGTCAGTCGTTCGGAACGGGATCGGGGATAGTCTCATGGTTTTGGTCTCGTGTTGGGGTGTAGAGTGAAAAGGACAGGTTCCGGGTCAGTCGCGCGTTTCTCCGGGATGCAGCGTGCCCTCCCACCAGGGCGGGCCGACGAAAACGTTGCCTGCGTAGGCCACGTTGATGGTGATGTATTGCTTGGTGGCTTTACGGCTGGCACGGTCGGCATATGCAACCCCGTAAAGACGGTTATCGCGCCAATGGTGGTAACAGCGGATGATCGGGATACGGGACGCGCTATAGGGCATGATGTTGTTGTTTTTGTCTCG
>JAVEYH010000103.1:0-13113 GCA_034003585.1 Kiritimatiellia bacterium | reverse complement strand
CTAATTTTGCAAAGAGACACAGTCGAAATCGCTATCGGGATCGCTATCGAAAGCCCGGCGCATTTCATCGATTTCGGGGGGAAGTGCCATAATGAGAATTGTTGGACAATGGGGACTGGCGTATTCCGGGCAGGGGAATGATTATGAGAAAATCGGATCTGATGGGCAAAAGGAGTAGAAAGAAACTCGCGTGGCACCTGTTTGCCGCGGCAGGGCTCGCCACATGCCTTGCGGCAACTGCGGCGGCAGCGCTCGGGACGGCGTTCCCGGCCCCCCTTCCACCGCATGCGGTCTGCAGAGTCGCGGATGCGCTGAAGCCCTGCGGGCCGGGGCAGGTCAGGGTCAACGGACCGCTGGGCGCGCGGCTCGGCGCGTCGATCCGGAACCAGGTGATGGCGCAGAACATCGACCGCATCGTACAGCCTTACCGCGATAAGAACGAGGTGGGCGACAGCGATTGGCGCTGCGAATATTGGGGCAAGTGGGCGACTTCAGCGGCCTTGGCCTGCCGCTATGAGGCGACGCCCTCGCACCGGGACACGCTCGCGAAAGGCGTGCGCGAGCTTTTAACGACGCAGGACGCGGACGGGTATATCGGGACCCGGAAACCGGAGCACCACCTGAAGGGCTGGGACGTCTGGGGCCGGAAATACGTGTTGTTGGGGCTCCTCGCCGACTACGACATCACCGGCGACAAGGCGGTTCTGGCCGCCGCCAAACGCCACACGGACAGCCTCATCTCCGAGTGCGGGCCGGGCAAAGTCAACATCGCCGCGATCGGCTATGCCAATTGGAAAGGCCTGCCGCCCAGCTCCGTGCTGGAGCCGGTTGTGCGGCTTTATCAACGCACGGGCGAGAAGAACTACCTGACGTTCGCCGAGTACATCGTGGGCCAGTGGAACAAAACCAACCTCTGGTCGCCCAACGGGTTGCGCCTGATCGAGGATGCCCTTGCCGGGAAGCCGGCGTCCCGGATCGGCGGCGCGCCGAAAGCGTATGAGATGATGTCCTGTTACGAGGGGCTCTGCGAACTCTATCGCGTGACCGGTAAGAGGAGTTATCTGGATGCCGCCGTCAAGTTGGCGGACAGCATCTTTCGGGATGAGTTGACGATCATCGGTTCCGGCTCCCATCTGGAACTCTGGTGCGGCGGACGGGAGAAACAAAGCGGAAAAGAGCCGCTCGTCATGGAGACCTGCGTCACCGTCACGTGGATGAAGTTCTGTTTTCAGTTGTTGCGGCTCACGGGAGATCCGAAATACGCCGACGCGCTGGAGACCAGCCTCTGCAACGCGCTCTTGGGCGCGCTGACGCCGGAAAGCCACTGGTGGGCGTACGGCACGCTGTTGTCAGGCGAGAGGGTGCCAAGCCATGTGCAGCAAACGGATGTCGGAACCTGCTGTTGCCCGGCAAACGGTCCGCGCGCGCTGTTGCTGACTCCGGAGTGGGCGGTCATGCGCGCGGCGGCTGGGCCTGTGGTCAACCTGTATCAACCCGGAACAGCGGAGATGCGGCTACGCTCGGGCACGCGCGTGCGGCTGGCCCAGGAAACCGAATATCCGGCCGGAGACACCATCACGCTGAAGGTCGATCCGGAGAAACCCGTGGCGTTCGCGCTGTCTCTGCGGATTCCGGCGTGGAGCCTGAGAAACGAGATTTGGGTCAACGGCGAGAAGCGGCCGGGTGCCGTGACGCCGGGCGCGTATGCGCGGATCGAGCGCACCTGGGCTGCGGGCGACACGGTCGAGCTCAGGCTGGACCTGCGCGGCCGGCTGATCCCCGAGCCGACGGGTCAAGGCTTTGTCGCTTTGGCGCGCGGGCCGCTGGTACTGGCGCTCGACCGCCGTCTCTGTCCGGACAATGCGCCGGCGGGGCTGGAGATCAAACCGTCGGACAGCGCATCGGTCACGCTCACCCGGAACGTGGCGGCGGCCCAAAAAGCCGGCGTGCGCCTGGCGTTCGACGTGGCCTTCACGGCCAAGGACGGCACGCGGCATACGCTCACGCTGTGTGACTTCGCCTCTGCCGGAAACACCTGGGACGAGCGGTCGCTTTACCGGATCTGGCTGCCTCAGCCGCTGGACTGTTCCGCCGCCCTGAAAGACCTGCCGCTCTGGCCCAAATGGGGCTGGGTCAAAGAGCGGCCCCGGATGCCGCCCGTACCCAAACATTGAACCGGAAAAGATGAGCTGTAACATGAAAACACGTGTCGTGACGGTGACCCTGTTCGTTGTTTGCTTGTCGTCCGCCACCCCGACGAAAGCCTCGGAGCGGCCCGGTGTGCCGGGTTTCGAGTACTGAGAAACGGGCGTCTCGCTTGAGCGCATCTCGATCGTCGATATTGCCCCAACCATCGCGAAGCTGCTGGGGCTCACGTTGCCGGACACGGACGGCCGGGTGTTGACGGAGATCCTCGCTTCGCCGGATTGCGTCTTGCGCAAGGGACCGGCGCGGCGGAGGGTCCGGGCTTACCGCGGCGTGATCGCGTAGCGCAGATCGTCAAGCGTGTCGCCCTCGACCGGCAGCAGGGCGCAGGCGAATTGGCGCTGCCACTGCAGATGGTCGTTGCGTACCAGCAGGCGGTTCCAGCCCGCTTTGAGCATGGCCTGCCCGACTGTCTTGTTTTTGCCGCTCCGGTTAAGATCGGCGACCAGAACCCGCTCGCCGTTGACCCAAACCACAAAACCCAGTGTGGCAGAGAACGTGCGGTGTGAAAACCGGATCCGGACCGGGCGCGCTTTGGCGCTGTACACCCAGCGCACGGCGTAGAGCACGTCATTCTCGCTGCCGAAGGTCAGACTGTAGGGCACGACCGAATCGGGATCGTCGCCTGCCGTGTAGTCGACGCAAGGGGTGTTGATCTGCCAGCCGTACCGTTTCCCGCCGTTTGTGAAGGCCTCCAGGAAATGTTTGCCCGCCACCAGATCCGCCTCCATGAACGGCACACCGTTGTCCGGCTGATAGATCCGTCCGGCGTTCCACGCGCCGCCGTTTCCCGGGCCGCAGACCACGCGCCACGGCGCCGGGATCTGCACCGTCTGGCGGATCACCTCGTCACCGGCCTTGGCCAGGATCGTCAGCGGCGTCAACAACCGCTCGGGCGTGCCGCGCACGGTGAAGGCCGCTTCGGTCCGGGTCACCGGCGCCTCGGCCACGCGCCACCCTTCGGGCACCGCCAGCGAGAAGGTCGGCACGCGCGCGGCGGCCGCCTTGGTTCCGTCATCCCAAAAACACTCGATCCGGTAGACTTGCTCCGCACCCTCCGCCGCGATGCCGGGCTGCGGTTTGAGGCGCCAGGTCACAGCCGCTTGGGCCGGCCGGAGTCCGGTAATCGCGGCATCGAGACGCGCGTCGAACAGGGCGGTCAGCTTCGCATCCTGCAGTGCGGCAGCCATACCGCGCGCGATGGCGGTATGCCCCAGCGGCCGCCGCGGATGGACCGTGTCCGGGATGACCAGATAGTCCTGACGCGCCTTGCGGGCGCGCGCGATGACATCGAAGAGCGCGCCGCCCGTTTCCGCCACGCGGCAGTTCTCTTCGCGCGCCAGCTCGCGCACGAGCTGCGTCATCCGGTCACGCACGCGGTTCTTGGGGGCGAGCGGGTCTTCCGTGAGCGGCGTTATCTCGCACAGCACAAACTCGCGCGGGCTGACACGCTTGCGGATCGCCCGGATCAGCTCGCGGTACTTGCCCTGCCACACCCGCAGCGACGCCTCTTCATCCGTCACCGTGGGCCGTAGGATATCGTTCATGCCGAGCAGGACCAGCACCAGTCCTGCCGGCTGGGCAAAGGCGGTCTGGACATCGAAGCCGCCGGTGTTGGCGGGCACGGACCCGGTCCGGCTCCGGACCTCCAGGCTGTCGGTCCAACTGAAAACCGTATGCCCGGAAAAGCCCAGCCCGATCACCTCATTGCGGCAGTCGGGATACACCGTCTTCAGCGCGTTGGTGAACTGGTGGTAGTACCCCTGCGTTTCCCCGACCCCCTGCGCCGTGATGCTGTCGCCCACAAAGAGAATCCGGTCATCCGGTCTCAGCAGCGACTCCGCGCAACACGCGCCGGTTAACAGGCCCCATCCCGCAATCCACCTTACCGTTCTCATCCGTCTTTCCTCCTTTTTCCGTGTTTTCCTGATCGGCGCGCGGTGAACCCGCCATCCCGGCGCGCGGCCCCATGTTCCAAGCCCCCGTCCCCTTCCGCGCCAAGGGCCGTGTTGTTTTACTCGTCGCCCAGCGGCAACGCCGCGCGCGCCCGGAAGGTGATTGTGACCGGCACGTCCTTCTTGAGTGACAGGGATTGCATGACGCGCGCATCCGAGTGGGCCTTTGCGGCGAACATCCCCTCCGCCGCGCCGTCCGCCGGACGCAGAACCGCCGCGCCCTTGTCGCGCTGCACGCCCCATCCCGGCGTCGTGTTCTCTTTTTCCGATCGCTCCTCGAACCCAGGGTTGACCAAGCGCACGCCCTCCGCGCGGAGATCGTCATAATAGGTCCAGGCATCGGGTGACCCCATCAGAAACAGCGTCGCGCGCGCGTCCGCCTTCGGTGTGAAACGGAAAGAGAAGGTGCGCCAACGGTCCCCGAAGACCGTGCCGAAATCGGCGGCGACCCGGTTGCCGCGGCGTTCCCATGCCGGAATTTCCGCGTTCTCCCCCGCCTGTACGGAACGTTCGGGCGTCCCGTCATCCAGCTTCACATGCGCCACGGCTTTTGCGGCCCGGACACCCGGCAGATAGGCGGGCGGCCCGAAAGGCTTGATCCAGAGCGCCCAGCCGCCGTGAATCTCCCAGCTCGCGCCCCCCGCCGCGCGCCAGAATTGCCACTGCTTCTTCTCCGGCCGGAACACGGCGAGATGGGCCAGAATCGGGCGGTTGCCCTCGCTCCACTTTTGAAACCCGAAGGCTGCGAAGGGAATCCGGAACTCGGCTGTCCATTTTTTGCCCGGCTCGATCCGCGCCGCATACGCCGCCCCTTGCAGCGAATGGGCCACATCCGGTGCGGACCAGCCGGATTCGGTGCTGCCCGCGAGATGCCCGTCCGCAAAGCCCCGGAAAATGACCGCGCGCTCCTGCCCGGGCATCCGGTCAGGCGGATGCGCGACCGCCAGCGAGACTTCCACCGCATCGTCCCGCCCCCACGTGTGCCCCCGGCTGACCTTCTGCCCCGCCCCGGTGTCAACGGTCACCGCCACCAGCAGGGCCTCGCCGTCGGTCTCGATATAGGCGGTGGCCGGAACATCCGCCTTGCCGCCGTCCGGCAGATTCGCGATCACCGCCGCCGCGTGGCGTTTCGGCTCGCTGCCGTCGTAACCCGGCGGGCTCCACTCCTCGTCGTTCACCTCGCCGTCAATCAGGACCCGGCGCCCCGCTTTGATCTCCGCCACGGGAAACACCCGTACCGGAGTCCCCTTCCGCGTCTCGCGCTCCCGCATCCAGCGCGGCAGCCATGACGCGGGCGGACGCTCCGCAACGGCCGGCCAGGAGGCGCGCTCCGCCGAGCGGTACACGCCGATCCGGTCGAAATCCGCCTGACGGAATCCGGTCTTCCGGATCACCTCGGCATCCGGCCGGAGGCGGAAATCCAATTCGGCGGGATTCCCCGCAAATCCGGGATCCTCCCCCTCCCAGTTGTCGCGGATGACGCACTCCCAAGCCTGGCTCTTCTCCGTGGGCGCGATGTGGCCCGCGCAATCCACCGCCAGGTTCCGCTCGATCCGGTTCCACCAGGGCGCGGCAATCGGATTTTTCGTGAAAATCTCCTTGAGCCTCGGATACCGCTCGCTGTAGGGAGGCTGATTCCAACGGTACATCTTCAGCCGGTTGGCCAGCGTATTCCATCCGCCCTTCTCCGAATTGCTGAGGAATCCGCCCTTTCCGTCACTCCGGAACATGTCGATGCCGCGGGACATGAGCGACACGGTCGCCTTGCACTTCACGAACAGGTTGTCGTGGATGTGGTTGTCGTGCCCTCCGCAGATGTCCACCCCGCTTTCCATTTTGTAGCAGATGTTGTTGCAGATCTCCGTGCCCGATGCCGAATCGTCGAGATGCACAAACCGCACGCCCCAGGTCGGAACCCCCGTGACATGGTGGATGAAGTTGTTGCGGATGACATTGCCGCGGCTTGTCCAGTCGCGGCCCGTGTAGAAGACCCCCAGCTCGTTAACCCCCTCCAATGCGAGGAAGATCTCATTCCCCTCCATGAGGTGGTCGTTGCCGGTGAAGTTCACGACCACATACGGAATGTGGTGGAGCAGGTTGCGCGCGGCCCGGTTCCCGACGCCGCGGATCACCAGCGGCGCGTACCGGGCGCCGCGGTACGAGACGTGGTGGATGTGGTTGTTTTCCGCGGCATGGCCGGCCGGCTCGAGCTTGCGGCGGTCTCCCCCGTCCAGCAGAATCCCGCCGCTGGCGGTGTCGTGAATGTCACATCCCGCCACGCGGTGCCCGGCTCCCCCGGTCACCGCCACCCCCTCATAGCCGATGTTGCGGATCTCACAGGCTGTCACCCGGTTGGAAACCCCGCCGGCAATCTCGATCCCGCGGCCGCGGCCGCCCTCGATGCCGAATCCGTGAACCGTGACGTGCGAAACCTTGTCGAACTGGACCGCGGCGGTTTCCAGCACCGGGATCATGAGTGTCCCCGCGCCTTCCGGCGGCCAGACGTACAGCATGCCGGTTTCGCGCTTCAGATACCACTCGCCCGGCAGATCCAGCTCTTCCGGCAGGTGGTGCGCGTAGAAACGCTGGTGCGGCTTGTGCGCGCCGTCCAGCAGCCCGTGGCCCAGCGTGACGCGCGCGGTTTCCGGATCAATCGCTACGCGCGTGCTGTAGCAAAAGTAATCGCGGTAGAAATAGCCGTGCAGGATCACCTCGTCTGCTTGCGCCCAAAGCTTCAGCTTCTCTTTGAGCGAGGGTTGTTCGAACGTTCCGCCCCGTGTGTTGGCATGGGCGAAGCCCTCCCCGTTGTCCGTCACCTGATCGATGAATGCGTATCCGGTGTTGGGCCAGCGTGCCGGCGTCAGGGCCTGACCGTCGCAGAACAGCTCAAGCGGTGCCCACGCGGCATTCGTGTACCCGTATTCCGGCAGACAGCCCAGCTTTTGCAGGAGCTCCGGTTTCGGATAACGCGTGATGAACTGACAGTTGAAGCGGTCGGGCAGACGCCGGTAGTACCGGATGCCGAGCGCCTTCAGGTCCAACGCCCGCACGTGTGCCCGCGATGCCTGCGGCAACCGTTTCCGCAACGCCGGATCACGCACCTCCCGCAGGGCCGACACCGGCACATCCGCGCCGCCGTAAAGCCAGGCGCGCGCTTCCGGCGCGCAGCGGTAACGCACCGGAGCCTGCGGCGTACCCGAGTCCTGCTCCGCCAGAAGGAACGGCGCGGCCAGCCGATAGCGGCCGGCCGCGACCTCGACCGTCACCCCGTCCTCCGGCAGGCCGCCGCCGCGCTCACGCTTGAGCGCCCGCACCGCGTCCCGCGCCCGCTCCAGCGTCGCAAACGGCGCGTCGGCCGTTCCGGCATGCTCATCCCGTCCCGTTGGCGACACATGAAACACCGCCGGACTTGCCGCGGCCAGTTCCCCCGCCAGCAGGAACAGCCCGCACCCGATCCTTGTCACCAATCGTCTCATGTTGCCTCCCCTACCTATAATTTGAACGTTGGGCGTTGAGCGTTGCGTGATTCCCTTCGATCCCTTGCGGCGCAGACGCGCCGCGGGATTCCCCTCCTCCTACTTCGTCTCTCCCGATTCCTCCTGCGGCGGACGGTACACGCGGATCGCGCGCAATTTCAACAATGCGTGTCCCGGCCGGGGCACAATCCGGAGCACGTGCGGCCCGTTCGCGATCCCTTCCACCAGGGTCACCGCGTTATCTGTGCCGTCCATTTGACTGTCCGGGTACGCGAGCACATCCCGGAAGCGCGGCACCACAGACCAGGAGACCCGGTATCCGGCGGGCATCTCTTTCTTTCTATAGGAAAGCGCCCCCGCAACCGTCCATTCCTTGCCGCCTCCGATGACCACACGCCCGGACTTGGACACAAAGGTCTCCCCGCTGGTTCCCTCGCCGTCCTCGCCGGTCACCGATCCTGCCACACGGAACCGGAGCCGCTTGCCGTCAGGCGAGTTTTCCAAAACCGTGAGCTCCCACGTTTCGGCCACCGGCGCCGCGTTGCGGCGCAGCACCTTGAAAGCCGGCCACCAGACGTACGGCGCCGCGCCCGGCCGGGTGACGGCGTACGCCTCGGGAAACGAGGAGGGTTTGAGCCCGTCAATCAGGATATCGGCCACGGCGTCGCCGTTTATCCGGTAGTCGTATTCAAAAGGCAGGGCGTCAACCCGGTTGCCCGTGAAGGGAATTTCGATCGATCCGTCCGCCAGCGGCTTGAGCCGATGATTCCGGTAGACGGCCGTCTCCTGCACCGCCTCTTCGCCGACACCCTCCCTGGCCTTGGGGTTTCGCTTCAGAAAATCCCGGACGAAACCGGCGTAATGGACGTTGCCCGTGGCGTTCAGGTGCGGTCCGCTGCTGAGCAGGTCTTTGTACGTCAGCTTCTCTTTCTTGAGCAACGCCTGCCAGTGGCGCTCCATGTCGATCAGCCCGCAGTTGTATTTCACCGCAATCTCACGGATCCGCTTCGACTCCTCGTAATTCTTCTCGTTGCCGATATCATGATGCGTGATCAGCAGAATCTCGGAGGTCGTCCGCTCGCGCGTGCGACGGATCATCGCCTCGTACGCCCCGTTGTCCGAGCAGCCGTAATCATGAAAGATCAACAGATCCGGATAGAACGGATAGAGGTCGTATTCCGCGATTTTCACAAGCTCCGAGGCGCCGAACCCGCCGATCGCGCGGTTCTCGATGCGCAAATCCGCGTGGGGATAGCGGGTGAGGAGTTCCTGCGCGATCTCCTTCCACCAATCCTGACAGGTGATCGACTGCCCGTAAAACAGCACGCGCACCGTGTTGCGCTTGAGCGGCGCGGACTCCTCCAGCAACCGCATCGTGCGTTGAATGTTCGCCCCCGGAAGCGTCACCGCCGCCAGATCCTGCGTCTGCGCCACGGCGCACGCAGCCACTCCCACCGCGGCAAACAGCGCCGCAACGATCTTTTTTCCCATTCCCCCGCCTCCCCTTTTCCGGGTAGCCGCGCCACCCTTCTTTCCCGATATGATCCCCCGATCCCGCGTCCGCGGCGGTTACCGGACAATCACGACGAGCGGTTCCGCAAGCCCTGCGGCAAAAGCGGACACCTGTTCCGTCCAGTACTCCGGCCGGACGAAATCCCCCGCGCCGCTCCAGGCCGCCCCCGCGTACCAGACGAGAGGCTTGCCGGACGACGCCTCGTCCAGCAGGTAGACATTCTTGCCGCCGTCGCTCATCAGGCTCCCCGCCGCAGGCAGGAGGATCGCGGTGGCGATGGCCCCGGCCTCTTTCTGTTTTGGGCCGTAAAGCGCCAGCCACCCCTGGTCCGGACGGCATGTCAAAAGCCCGTTATGCCCGTTCTTCACCGAGATGTCCATTCCGGGGCCCGCGGCCAGGCTGGTCGCCCCGCTCAGGGTGAGGCGGCTCTCAAACCGGGTAAAGTGCGAACCCGCGTCCAGGCTCACTCGCCGCGTCTCCGCGACCCGCGCGCCGTTCCCGCACTCCCACGGCGCGTAGGTCACTTCGAACACGGTCCGCACCGGTCCGTTCGCGATATGCTTCCACGCGGCCCAGTTTCCGCTGACATGGAAGGCCCCCGCGTGGAACACGCCCAGCCCGCCGCACCCCCGGCCCGGCCCGACCTTGTAGAAATCCATGCCTTCGCCGTGATCGTCATGATACCGCCCATGTTTGTACCAGGCGTTGATCACCGGATACCGCACCTTTTTGCACCAGACATCGATCCCGCTGGAAAACAGCCCCTCGCCCTGCGGCGGCGGCAGCGAGACTTTGGGCCCGTAAATCCGGTAGGCCATCCGGTCGTTCTCCCAGGCGAAATCATCCATGCGTTCCGGCACATGCCGGCTGAAGCAGAGGTCCGCGGAAGCGGGCGGCAGGATGTTTCCGTCCTCAAAAATCCAGAACTCACGGCTCTGGCAGGCTCCGAAAGCACTCCGGAAAATCAACTCATCGGGCGTGCCGTCGAGATCGCTGTCGATGAGCTGATGCGGCAGGAAGGCGGCGTTGCGGACGTCGAACACGCGCGTCTTGGCCGCGTCGAGCTTCAGCGGCGCCCAGTTGAGGGAGAGGGTTTCGGTGCTCCGGAAGCGTTCGGACGGATTGGTCACCCTCACGGTTTTCCGCTCGGGATGCGCCTCCGCGATAATCCGCTTGCGAAGCTCCATGGCCGCGAGCAGATAGGACCCGACCGCATACACCGCATGCGTGTCCGCGGTGAACGCCTTGTCCGGCGCCCAGCCCGGCGGCTGGGTCCAGCCCAAGCGGCCCTCCCCGTTGACGCTGGCGCTGATCACGTCCCAGGCCTTCCTGACGCAGGGCAAAAACGTTTCCTTGTCGAGCACCCCGTTGTTGACACCCCAGAGCATGCCGTACGCGAAGAACGTGGTACAGCTCATCTCCGGCAGGTCGGGGTCCTCCGGGTCCAGCAGGCTGGGCCGCCACGCGCCGTCCGCCCCCTGCGTTTTTTTCAGGGCCGCCGACATCTCCTGAAACAGCTTCAGGTAGAACGGCTGGGTGGGCCAATCGGCGGGCAGGTCGCGGAGAAGGAGCGGCAGCCCCCCGTAGACCCAGGCGTTGCCGCGGCCCCAGAAAACCTTCTTCCCGTTTTTCGTCCGCTCAACGAAGTAGCGTGAATCGCGGTAATAGAGCGACTCCTCTTTGTCATAAAGAAACCCGGTCGTCAGCTTGTACTCCTGATCCAGAAACTGGAGGTAGCGGCGGTCACCGGTGAGCCCGTACATCTTGACCCAGACGGGAGGCGCCATGAACAGCGCGTCGCTCCAGCACCAGCGTTTCCCGCGATCCTTCTCCGCCCAGTCGAGGGAGCCCCCGTGGCGGTTCGCGAGGATGTACTCGAAAGTCTGGCGCATCCGCGCGGCATAGACCGGGTTGTTGTCGAACGCCGCCATTTCCAGCCAGGCGTGGCCGATGCAATGGTCATCCGCATGGTACGTGCGGTCCCGATGGCCCCATGCGTGATGCGCGCCGAGCTGCCGGATCTGATTGAGGTAGGGCAGGGACGGATCGGAGAGCCCGAGCGCCGTGATCCCCGCGTACAACGCCCCGTTTTCCCAGACGAGGCTTTGCTTGGGATCGGGACGCACGCTGTCGGCGACCAAACGCGCGTTGCGGTCAACCGTCTCCAGCGTCCACGCCGCAGAAACCGCGCGCGCCGTGCCTTCCGCGAGCGCACCCGCCATGACGATTAAAAAAAAGAGCCCCTGTCGGAAAGTCATCGTGCCTCCCGGTGTGCGGAACGGCCCGATTGGGCCGTGTTATCCATACACCGGATCATAACGTTTCCGGCTCCTTTCGTACAGTCTGCGGAATCGAACGTAAGGAGGAATTAGGAGTTAGGAGGGAGGAGTTTGAGAACGGACACTGAAAACAACGCTTTTCACATCCGCCACCGCAAACGCTCAACTTCCACTTCTCAACTTCTGAACGGGTGCCAATCGGAACAACAACTCCTAAATCCTAAATCCTAACTCCTCCTTTCTCTTTCCCCCCTCCTCCCCCGTCACCGCATCAGGATCATCGTGCCTACGATCTTTCTGGTGTCGAGCTTGCGTGCATCCGACCAGTCTACATCAAAACTACGCGAGTTCAGCGGCTGATCCTCCGCGTCCGTTCCCGCAAAGATCGACCGCGTGTCCAGCGGCACCGCGTCCGAGTACGCGATCACCTCCGCGCCCGCCAGCCCCGCCAACAGCGCCCCCGCCGCCAGCGCGGCCATCATTCCGTTCGTCGTTATCATCGTTTGGTTCCTTTCGTTTCTTTGTTTTCAAACCTGCTTGAAAAAAAGGCTCCGGCACGGCTTTTGACCGACCTATGCGGCAGGGCTACCGGCCGCCCGGAGCCGGGCGTGTCCGTCCCCGCCTCCGCGGGGCGCGGGCGGCGGCGGATGGGACCCTGCTTGTCCTTTTGGCCGCATGGTGCTCACGAGGCGGAAGCCGATGTTGTTGTTCCGGTTCGACGGGTCGTTGTTGTTGCGATACGCCGAACGGCAGTTCGACGCGGTGTTGTTCCAGCTTCCGCCCCGTTTCACGCGGTTCGAACCCGAATCCGCCCCTTCTCCGCCCGCCCTAAGATTTTTCCTTGCCGTCAGGGTCGACCGTAGGATTCCCCTGAACCCGTACCAGCGTACCCCGCCTTCGGCAGCCGCCTCGCATCTTGCCAATTGCGCCTCGTCGATTCCGCCCGTCAGCCATTGGCGTGCCCGCATTCTGAACTTCCGCCGCGTCCGTAACAGACGCGTTCTTTGGAAACGCCAACCTCCGGGGAATATCCGCAGCCCCAGAAAGGCCAGTCCTTCGGACACCGGCGCGGTCACCGTCCGCTCGCCCTTGATCTCCAGCCCGCGATCCCTCTCGACCCATCCGCACACGCCGTCGTGCAGCCGCCATATTTCGGCTTTCCCGTCCGCGAACAGCACGATGTCGTCCATGTAACGGACATAGCCCGGAGCCCCCAACCCCTCCTTGGCGTAATGGTCCAGCCCCGACAGGTAGAAGTTCGCGAACCACTGGCTCGTCAGGTTCCCGATGGGCAGCCCCCGCCCCTCCGGCAGCCCCGGCACCGGATGCCGTACGATCATCTCGATCATCCGGTGGATTTCTTTCTCGCGGAACATGGGCAGGAGTAGTTCCAAGAGCCGGTCGTGCGGCACGCTGTCGAAATACCGCCGGATGTCCAGCTTGCACGTCCAGCCGTGCCGCCGCACCAGTTCCCGCGCCCGCGCCGCCGCCCGGTGCGTGCCCTTGCCGACGCGGCACGCGTAGCAGTCCTCCGTGAACCCCCTCTCCAGCAGCGGCGCGATCACGCCGCACAGCGCGTGGTGCGCCACCCGGTCCCGCACCGGCGCGCAACTGATCGTGCGCGGCTTCGGGTCCGTCACCCGGAACTGCCCGTACGGCCCCGGACGCCACGCGCCCGACAGCAG
>JAVEYH010000102.1:0-13319 GCA_034003585.1 Kiritimatiellia bacterium | reverse complement strand
AGAATTGCTGGTAAACCCCGTTTTGTTAATCCCGCAATGGGATGGGGTTACCTTCTCCATTCGCGACAACACCCAAAACGCGACATCCTGACACGCATCAACGTGCCAGAATGTCGCATTCATCTTGTCTCGGCGCACTCAACCCTGTATATTTGCAAATTATTTTCTAATCGGCGTTTGGTCCGGCGGCACAGGCACATCGCCCGCCTCCGCTCCCGGCACATTCCCTGCTCAAAAGAGGGACAGACCTTAGAACAGGGGACAGACTTGTAACCGTTGCTCAAAAGAGGGACAGACCTTTGCGACAGAGCGACAGACCCGTGAACCGTGGCGCGCAAGGAGGATGGCGTTTGGAACTCATCCTGTTAAGCGCGCTTTTGACCTCGGCCTTGGCCGCGGGGTGCGTGCTGGTTTTTCTCAAAGACCGGCACGACCGGCAGGCGCATCTGGCGGCGACCGCCACGGTGCTGCAGGAGGGGGAGGCGCTGTTGCAGGCGCTGTGCGATCTGGGCGTCTGCTGTTCGACCCATCCCTCGCCCGGAGAATGGAGGCGTTTCTCGACCGTGGTGGACAGCGCGTTCGCGGTCCGCAAAGACGTGCAATCCGTATCGGTATCGCGCAACGGCATCACGGTCTTCCAACGCCAGGCGGGCGGGCTCCATCCTCCGGGGGGGGGGGACACGGAGTTTCCTGTCCGGAATAAAGATCCTCGGGTCGAGACCGAGATCGCGCCCGGCACTCTGGAAATCAACGGCAAACCGCAACCGGTTTTCGTCATCGCGCGCACCCAGATTCTGGATGACGGCGGCCGGGTGGTCACCGAGGCTACCTTCCGCCGTGAGGCGGTCGGGGCCGAGGAGCGGACCGCGCGATCGCTGGTCTCTTCGCTCTTCTGGTTCTCGCTGGTGGTGGTGTTTCTCTCCTTCGCGCTCTGCGCGGCGGTGGGGATGTTTTTTGTCGCGCGCGACCGGCGTCGCCAGCAGCGCGCCCGCCGCGAGGAGCATCTCGCCTTTTCAGGAGTCCTGGCCAACGGAATCTTGCACGACTTCCGCAATCCGATGTCTGCCGTACGCCTCGATGCCCAGATGCTGGGCCGGGAAATGGACCGCGCCGACGGGTTCCGCGCGGAACGCGTGCGCGATTTGGCGGAGCGCATCGCCCGCACCATGTCGCGGATGGACAAGGTGTTCCAGGAGTTCCTCTTCCTCGCCAAGCCGGCTGACGAGCAACCGGAACCCGTCCGGATCGAACAGGTTGTGCGGGAGTGCGCGGACACCCTCGCCCCGCGCCTCGAACAGGCCGCGGTCCGTGTCGCAATCCGCGCTCCGGACAAGATACCGCCCGCCTCCGCGTTCCCCTTCGCGCTGCGCCGGGCGCTGCTGAATGTCCTGATGAACGCGATCCAGTTCGCCCCGGAGGGCAGCGAGATCACGGCCGTCATCGAGGCGCGCAACCGGCAAATCGTGCTGGACGTGCTGGACCGCGGCCCGGGCATCCCGCCGGCCCAGCGGGAAAAGGTCTTCGAGATGTTCGTTTCGGGACGTCCCGGCGGGACCGGCCTGGGGCTCTTTCTGGCGCGGACCGCGGTCCGCCGTTGCGGCGGCGACATCCAGGCTTTCGCGCGCGGGGGGGGTGGCGCCGATCTGCGCATCACCCTGCCCGCGGCACCCCCCTCCTCCCCGCCGCCCCCCGACGCGTAACCCTCACCCGTAACCGTCCCCCTTTATTCATTATGAACGCCACCCCCACACTTCTGATCATTGAAGACGACCCGGACAACGCCCGTTCCGTGACCGAAGCCGCGGAGGATGCGGGGTTTGTCACGGTCTGCGCCGCCACCGGCACGGCCGGCGTGGCGGCGTTCCGCAACCGGACCCCCGATCTGGTGCTCAGCGATCTGGTCCTTCCGGATATGGACGGCCTGGAGGTCCTGGCCCGTTTGCGCAAGATCGACGAGGCGGTCCCCGTGATGATCATGACCGCCTACGGTTCGGTCGAATCCGGTGTGCGGGCCATGCGCGAAGGCGCCTACGATTACGTCACCAAACCGCTCGACCTGGACGACATCCAGTCGAAACTGCGGCGCGCCTGCGAGATTTCGCGCCTCCGGCGGCAGGTCGATAAGCTGTCCCAGTCGGTCCGCGAGAAGTACGCCTCCACCGCGATCCTCGCCGAGTCGCCCGGCATGAAGAAGGTCATCCGGCAGATCGAGGCGCTGGCCGACACCTCCGCCACGGTGCTGATCTGCGGCGAGAGCGGCACCGGCAAGGAATTGGTCGCCCGCGCCCTGCATGTCGACTCCAAGCGCGCCGCCGGCCCGTTCGTGGCCGTGAACTGCGGCGCCTTTGCGGAAACCCTGCTCGAATCCGAACTTTTCGGCCACGAGAAGGGCGCCTTCACCGGCGCGATCGGTGTTTACAAGGGCGCGTTCGAACGCGCGGACGGCGGCACGCTCTTCCTGGACGAGATCGGTGACGCGCCCGCGTCCGTGCAGGTCAAGCTGCTGCGCGCCCTGGAGGAGAAAGAGGTGCGGCGCGTGGGCGGCAAAGAGGCGTTCAGCGTGAATGTGCGGCTGGTTTCCGCCACCAACCGCGATCTGGATGCCCTGGTGCGCGAAGGGGCTTTCCGCGAAGATCTGCTCTACCGCCTCAACGTCGTGACCCTGCGCGTGCCGCCGTTGCGCGAGCGGCGCGAGGATATCCGCCCGATGGCCGACCGCTTCATCGCGCGCGCGGCCGCGGAGAACAACAAGACCATCACCTGCGTCCGGCCGGAGTTTTACGCCGCGCTCGAAGCCTTCGCCTGGCCGGGCAATGTCCGGCAGCTCCGCAACATCGTGGAATCCGCCGTGCTGCTTTCGCCCGGCGGCGAACTCGGCGCGGACTCCGCGGCTTTGCCCGGCGATAGCGCGCGCGCCGCCGCCGCTCCCGACGCGCCGCAAGGCCCGGCGTTTCCGAAGGGCATGACGCTCGAACAGATCGAGCGCGCGGTGCTGGAGGAGAGCCTCCGCCGCAATAACGGCAACCGCACGCTGACCGCGGAACAGCTCGGACTCTCGCGCCGCACCATCCAACGCAAAATCAAAGAGCACAACCTCCCGTACTGAGCGTGCGGCCCATGAGACACAACGAATGGCACACTTCCTGCTATCTTCGACGTGACTTTTTGTCATCCCTCTGCTCCGGCAAGGGACCATGTTTCAACCATCAACCAAAGGGGAGTCAGGATGCTGACCGTAAGTAACCTTAAAAAGAACTTCGGCACGATCCAGGCGGTGAAAGGCGTGTCGTTCACTGTCGAAAAAGGCGAAGTTCTCGGTTTTCTCGGGCCGAACGGCGCGGGGAAGTCCACAACGATGCGGATGATAACCGGGTTCATCCCTCCTTCGGAAGGGAGCGCAACGATCTGCGGCCATGACATCATGACCGACCCGGTTGCGGCCAAGGCGTGTATCGGCTATCTGCCCGAGAATGCGCCAAGTTATCACACCATGACTGTGACAGATTTTCTCACCTTCATCGGCAAGGTGCGGGGATACGCGGGTTCAGCGCTGAAAGCGCGGGTTGAGTCGGCGATCACAAAGAGCCGTCTGGAGACGGTTCGCAACCAGACCATCGAGACGCTCTCCAAGGGATACCGGCAGCGCACCTGTTTCGCCCAGGCGATTTTACATGACCCCCAGGTCCTGATCATGGACGAGCCCACGGACGGGCTGGACCCGAATCAGAAATTCGTGGTGCGCGAGATGATCAAGGAGATGGCCGCGGACAAGGCGATCATTGTCTCGACCCACATTCTGGAGGAGGTGGACGCGGTCTGCACGCGGGTGATTGTGATCGCGGGCGGCGAGGTGGTCGCCAACAGCACACCCGACGCATTGCGCGCGAAAGATCCCCAGGGACGCCTCGATGTGGTGTTCCGCAACCTGACCATGACGGAGGGCGTTTCCCATGTGTAATGTCAAAAACATCAAGTCCATTTTCGAACGCGAGTTCAAATCCTATTTCGACTCGCCGGTGGCCTACGTGTTCCTGGTCGCCTTTCTTGTGCTGATCGGTTTCCTCACCTTCGGCGTGACCATGTTTTACGAGCGGCGCCAGGCCAACCTGATGCCCTTCTTTTTCTGGCACCCCTGGGTGTATCTGCTGCTGGTGCCCGCGGCCACCATGGGCCTCTGGGCCGAGGAGCGCCGCACCGGCACGATCGAGTTGCTGCTCACCCTGCCGGTGACGCTGGTGGAGACCCTCGCGGCCAAGTTCCTGGCGGCCTGGGCCTTTATCGGCATCGCGCTGGCGCTGACCTTCCCGATCGTGCTGACGACGGCATGGCTGGGCAACCCTGACATGGGGGCGATCCTCTGCGGCTACCTCGGGTCGCTGCTGCTCTCGGGCGCCTGTGTCGCCATCGGCGTCTTCGCCTCGGCCCTCTCGCGCAGCCAGGTCATCGGCTTTGTGATCGCCTTGGCGATCTGCCTGTTCATGCTGATCATCGGGTTCGACCCCGTGATCAACGCCGTCGCCGGCTGGGGCGTGCCTGCCGGGCTGGTGGATGCCGTCGCGTCGTGCAGCCTGATGCGCCATTTCGATGCCATGCGGCGCGGGGTGATCGACTTCTATGACATCGGATATTACGCCGGCGTGATCGTCTTCATGCTGGCCGCGGCACATGTCGTCACCGACAACCGCAAGGCCTCGTAAGCCCGTCCGGAATCGTAACACAGCCATCACGTATTGGGAGCGTACAGTCATGTCTGACATGCAGAAAAAAGGGTTTTCACGCATCGGCACCGGTGCCGCGGGTCTCGTCGTCCTGCTGGTGATCCTCGGTGCCGCCAACCTCATCATCGCGAACCTGCGCCTGCGGGTGGACCTCACCGCGGAGAAACTCTACACCCTCTCGCAGGGTTCGCGGCAGGTGCTGGGCAAACTGGAGAACGATGTGGTGCTGAAATTCTACTTCAGCGCCAGCTCCTCCGATATGCCCATGGGCCTCAAAACCTATGCCACGCAGGTGCAGGATCTGCTCAAGGAGTATGAGATCGCGGGACGGGGGCGCATCACGCTGGAGGCCTATGACCCGAAACCCGACTCGGATTCCGAGGAGTGGGCGCAGCGCTACGGCATCGAACCGCAGCAGACCAATCCCTTCGGCCAGCCGGTGTATTTCGGCCTGGTCGCGGTCAGCGGGGATCAGGAACAGGTGATCCCCGGTTTCAACCCGCGCACGGAGGCCACGCTGGAATATGATATCACGCGCCTCATCACCCGGGCGGCCTGGCCGGAAAAACCGGTGCTCGGCGTGCTGAGCAGCCTGAGCGTGCTCGGTTCCCCCCAGAACCCCATGATGATGATGCAGCGCCGCCAACAGCAGGACCAGGGCTGGATGGCCTTCCGTGAGTTGCGCAAGGACTATGTCGTCCGGGAGATCCGCCCGGACACCGAAACGATCGACAACGACGTCAAAGCCCTGATCGTGATCCATCCGAAGGACCTCTCCGATCAGGCGCTCTTCGCGATCGACCAGTTCGTGCTGCGCGGCGGACGGCTCGTGGTTTGCGTCGACCCGTTCAGCATCGCGGACTTCGAGGCCAACCAGCAGCAGAATCCGATGATGATGCAGATGGGCGGCGGACAGGCCGGCCCCTCCACCCTCGGCAAACTGTTTGACGCCTGGGGTGTCAGCTTCGACACCGCCAAGGTCGTGGCCGACCTGAGCTGCGCCACCAAACTGAACGCGGGCAACGGGCGCGTCGAGGATAACCCGGCCTTTCTCTCGCTGGGCACAGCGAACATGGCGAAGGATGACCTTCTGACCGCCCAACTGACCCAGGTGATGATGCCCTTCGCGGGCGCGCTCTCTGCCAACACGCCCAAGGAGATCACCTTCACGCCGCTCATCACCACCTCACGCGATCACGCCTGCCTGGTGGATCAGATGAACGCCCAGTTCGGCATGGGCGCCATGCGCGCCCAGCTCAAACCCGACGGCGCGCAGCGTGTGCTGGCGGCCCGCCTCCACGGCACCTTCAAGACGGCCTTCCCCGACGGCGTCGGCACGAACGGCACGGCCCAAGCCGCCACCAATGCCGCGCCGAATCACCTGACCGCGGGAACCAGCACGGTGATGGTCTTCGGCGACACCGATTTCCTGAATGACCGCTTCTGCGTGCAGGTCGTCAACTCGCTGTTCGGCTCCATGGCGCAGCCGATCAATGACAACCTGACCCTTTTCGGGAACACGGTCGAGCAGTTCGCCGGCCGGGAGGAGCTGATCGGCGTGCGGTCGCGCGGCCAGTTCAACCGCCCGTTCGTCAAGGTGGACCAGCTCGAAGTCAAGGCCATGCGGCAGTGGCAGGCCGAGGAGGAACGTCTCGAGGCCGCGCTGCAGGAAACGCAGCAGCGCCTGACCGAACTCCAGCAGAAAAAGAGCGGCAACGAGCGCCTGATCCTCTCGAAAGAACAGCAGGCCGAACTGGAGCAGTTCCGCAAAACCCAAGTCGAGACGCGCAAGCAGCTCAAGACGGTGCGCAAGAACCTGAACAGCGAGATCGAAAGCTTGGGGCTGCTCCTGAAAATCGTGAACCTCGCCCTGGTGCCGCTGCTGGTGATCGGTTTCGGCATCCAGCGCGGTCTGCGCCGCAGAAGGCGTTGACCCCGGAGCCGGGACGGTTCCGCCGTCCCGTCTTCCCAACGCACCCCTTTTGTCCCGTAACCTCTTCAACAAGGATTCGCATCATGACACAAAAGAAACTCGTTACCCTCACCGCTGTGGCCGCCGTGCTGGCCGGCCTCGCCTATCTCAGCAGCGCCAGCAAAAAAATGAAGGCCCCCTCGCGGGTCGGCAAACCCGTGATCCAGGCCTTTGACCTCAGCGAAGTCGCGAAGATCGAGGCCGGCGCGAAGGACGGCGCGAAGCTGTCGCTCGAAAGCACGGATGCCGGCTGGGTGATCCGCTCTCTCTTCGGATACCCCGCCGACATCGCCAAAATCCGCGAAAACCTGCTGAAACTCCAGGACCTCAAAGCCGGTCATGTGGCCACAGGCAAAAAACTGGAGAATCCGGTGCTGGTTGACCTGCAGAACGCCTCCGGCAAGTCGCTCGCCTGTCTGCGCCTCGGCGACAAGCACACGCGCCAGCCCTCCGGCGAGATGGCGCAGTTCGGCGGCGGCGGATATCCGGACGGGCGTTACGTCGCCGGCGGCGCAGACGACACCGTCGTCCTGGTCAAGGAAACGCTCGAAGCGTTTGACGGCGACCCCAAAAACTGGACCGACACCCAGATCGCCTCCGTGCCTTCCGCCGACGTCACGGCCATCGACCTCACGAACGCCGGCAAGACCGTCAAGCTCGCCAAGAAGGACGGTGCCTGGACGCTCGAGGGATTGGGCGCGAAAGAGGAGTTTGATTCCTCCAAAAGCTACGGGGTGGAGTCCGCGCTCAACTACCTGAACTTCAACACCGTGGCGGATCCCGCCCTGACGGACGAACAGCTCGGACTGGCCACCGGCGCGGTTTTCAGCGTGACGCTCAAAACCGGCGAGAAGTATACGGCCCGCATCGGCAACACGGCATCCAACAGCACAGACCGCTTTTTCCGGATCCGGGGCGCCTTCACCCCGGCCGGAACCAACGCGGCCGAAAACGCCGAATTCACGAAAAAAATCGAAGCCTTCAACGCCAAATCCGGCAAATGGGCCTACACCATCTCCTCTTACAGCGCGGAAAACATGACCAAGGCCCGCGCCGATCTCGTCAAGGCGAAGGAAGAGCCCAAGAAGGATGAGGCCAAGAAAGAAGAAGCGAAATAGTTCATTCGTGCGTTGGTTCATCCGTGCATGAGTCTGACGCACCGAAGTGTTTTCAACTCATGCGCGAATGGACTGACGAGCCCGGGACTTACTTATGGACCTCCAAAACACCACCAACCTGATCGCCGCGCAAGCGGAGACCCTGACGGCCATCCGGCAGGAAGTCAACAAGGTGATCGTCGGCCAGGAAAAGCTGATCGACCGCCTGATCATCGCCCTGATCACCGGCGGGCACATCCTGCTCGAAGGCGTGCCGGGACTCGCCAAGACCCTCTCGGTCAAGACGCTGGCCGACACCCTCGGGCTGCACTTCCAGCGCATCTCCTTCACGCCGGACCTGCTGCCCGCGGATGTGGTCGGCACCCTGATCTACAACCCAAAGGACGCGACCTTCACCCCCAAGAAGGGGCCGGTCTTCACCAACCTGTTGCTCGCGGACGAGATCAACCGCGCCCCCGCCAAAGTGCAGAGCGCGCTGCTCGAGGCCATGCAGGAACGCCAGGTCACGATCGGCGACAACACCTATCCCCTGCCCGCCCCCTTTCTGGTGATGGCCACGCAGAATCCGATCGAACAGGAAGGCACCTACCCGCTGCCCGAGGCGCAGGTCGACCGCTTCATGCTCAAGTGCGTCATCTCGCACCCGTCGCGGGATGACGAGCGCCGCATCATGAACCGCTTCACCCAGAAGCCGCCCGCGCCGGCGCAGGCGGTCGTTTCCGCCGCCGACGTCCAAACCCTGCGCGACACGCTCGCGCAGGTCTACTGCGACGAGAAGGTCGGCGACTACATTCTCGACATCGTCTTCGCGACGCGCGAGCCCAAGGCCCACAAGCTCGACGCGCTCGCGGACCAGATCCAGATGGGCGCCTCGCCGCGCGCCACGCTCTGCCTCAATCTCGCCGCGCGCGCCAACGCGATGATGCACGGCCGCGCCTACGCCACGCCGCAGGACGTCAAGGAAATCGCCCACGACGTGCTGCGCCACCGCATCCTGCTCACCTATGAGGCCGAGGCCGAGGAGGTCACGACGGACAGCGTCATCACCGACATCCTGAACACGCTGCCGGTACCGTGAAGAAGCAAGAGGGAAATAGTAAGAAGGAATAAGGAAGAGGTTAGAAGGAAGACGCAACAAGAGGAAGAAGGTATATGACACAGGCTGTTGATCCCGTTACAGAAAAGGCGAAGCGGTTTGCGATTCGCATTGTCCGACTGTATCAACACCTGACAGAAAAGCAGCGAGAGTTTGTTCTTTCCAAACAAGTGTTGCGTAGCGGCACAAGCATTGGCGCGAATCGGACAGAAGCCGTCTACGCGTGCAGCGGCAAAGACTTTCTCCAAAAAATGAAATCGCGCTTGGTGAGTGCGCCGAAACCCTTTACTGGCTTGAGTTATTGCAGGCTACCGGGTACATCGCCGACGAACAATCAACCTCCATTTTTGAAGATTGCGAAGAACTCATTAAACTTTTCACATCAATCGTCAAGACACTCAAAACGAAGAACGAGTCCATTCCGACTCAGGTGCGGGAGGGTGTCCCAGACGAAGCGCCCTCTTTCTCCTAAACGTGTTTTGCCCACAAAACCTTCTTTTTCAATCTACTTCTGACTTCTTACTTCTTCTCTTTTACTTCTTACTTCTCACCCCTTACTTCTTACTTCTCACCTCTTACTTCTTACTCCATGTCCATTGATACCACAGAGCTGATGAAGCAGGTGGGACGGATCAAGATCCTCACCACACATCTGATCGACGACCGTCTTTCGGGGGACTACCACTCGGTCTTCAAGGGCCAGGGCGTCGAGTTCGACGAGGTGCGCCCCTACGTGCCGGGCGACGACGTGCGGGCGATCGACTGGAACGTCACGGCGCGCACCAGCCTGCCGCACGTCAAGCGCTTCTCGGAGGAGCGCGAGCTGACCGTCATCTTTCTCGTTGATGTGTCCGGTTCGCAGATTTTCGGATCAGGGACGCGCTCCAAGTCCGAACTCGCCGCGGAGATCACCTGCCTGCTCGCCATGACCGCGATCCGCAATCAGGACAAGATCGGCCTCATCCTGTTCAGCGACCGCATCCTCCAATCCATCCCGCCGCGCAAAGGCCGCACGGCGGTCATGCGGCTGGTGCGCGAAGTGCTCGCCGCGGACGAGACCCGCGAGCGCACCGACATCGCTGCGGCCCTGCGCTTCCTGAACAACGTGCAGAAACGCAAGGCTGTGGTCTTTCTGGTCTCCGATTTCCAAGACGCTGGGTATGAACGCGAATTGCGCGTCACGGCGCGTCATCATGACGTCATCGCCTGCCCCCTCTCCGACCCCTGCGAAGCCGTCCTGCCGGATGTCGGCCTGATTGAAATGCAGGACCCCGAAACCGGCGAGCTGCTCCTGGTCGACACCGCCTCCGCGGCGGTGCGCGGCGCCTTTCGTGACCGGGCCGCCGCCGAAGAGGAACAGCTCCTGCGCTTTCTGAAGCGGACTGGCATGGACTTCATCCGGCTCTCCACCGACACCCCGTACATCGACGACGTGCGCGCGCTTTTCCGCCGCCGCGCGCGGAAAAGAGGATAACGAATCGTCATGAAAGTGACCCGACACTTTCCCTCATTTGGACGTGTTCCGCGTGCGGCACGTCTCTTGTCGGCACTGATCTCGTGTTCCCTGTCCCCTGTCCCCTCTCTTCTCGCCTTCACCGCTGACCTGTCGCACGGCGACGTCGCCATCACCCTGAAGGCCGAGCCGGATCGGGTCTCGCCCGCGCGCGATTTCATGCTGACGTTCACGGTCGAGGCGCCCGCGCATCTCGCTGTCACGCTGCCCGATCTGCGCGAACGCTTTTCCGGTTTCTCGCGGGCGGAGGATTTCGCCGGCGACCCCACGGAGGCCAACGGACGCAAACAGCAGGTTTTCCGCTGGCGGCTTGTGCCGGAACCGGCTGCCGCGCGCTACCGCCTGGCACCCTTCGCGGTCACGGTCCGCGACACGCGTCAGCCTGCCGCCGCACCCCTGCTCTTCGCCACCCGGCCCGTGTTGTTCCCGGATGAGGGCGCGCGCCCGCCGGTGACCGGCGACCCCGAGGTCGTGCCCGAACCGGTCCGCATCCCGCCGACCGCGCGCGCGGTCACCCTCTGGTCCCTCGCGGCCCTGGCCGGTCTCGCCGCGTTGGGCGCGCTCCTCTTCGCCCTCACCCGCCTCACCCGCCGCGTCCGCGAATACCGGATGTCGCCCATCGACCGCGCCCTGGCGGAACTGCGGCGCCTGCTGGGCCGCAACCTGCCCGGACGCGGCCTGTACAAGGATTTTTATATCGAACTGACTCAGGTCGTGCGCCGGTATATCGAGCGCACGCGCGGCATCCGCGCTCCGGAACAGACCACGCCGGAGTTTCTGGCCGCCGCCGCAACGCATCCCGGCTTCACGCCGGAACTCCTCGCCCAACTCAAAACCTTCCTCGAATCCGCGGACCTCGTCAAATTCGCGGGCCAGGAGGCCACGCTGGAAATGGCCGACAACGCTGCCGCGAAAGCCCGCTCCTACCTTTGCGCGGACGCGCAAGGCGTAGGGAAGGAGGAAGGAGGAGGGAGGAGGGAGGAATCATGCACGTAACACCTTTTACCCCGTTCTCTTTTCATTTCCTCCTTTCTCATGCCCCCTTCCCTCCTAAACTCCTAGAGCGGTTTATGTTATTCTGTAGACGAGGTTCGATTGTCGGTAGGGACGGTTCCCCGAACCGTCCGCGGACGCCTCGGGGAGGCGTCCCTACCCGAAACGGCTACCCCTTTTGCGAAAACGCTCTAAACCCTAACTCCTAACTCCTCCTTTCTCCCTAACTCCTCCTTTCCCCCATGCTCACCTTTGCCACACCGCTCGCTTTTCTCCTGCTGCTTCCCTGGGCCGCGGCCGCTTGGCGTCTGTACCGCGCCGGAAGCCGCGCGGGCGTGCTTTTCGCAGCCACGCACCGCCTGCCCCCGAAAACTGCGGGCTGGCGCGTGACCCTGGCGAAACTCGTGCCGCCGATCTTTCTGACCGGGACGCTGCTGCTGATCCTCGCCGCCGCGCGGCCGCGTACCGCGCTGTCGCGCGAGCGCCGCTCGGTCAACGCCATCGCCATCGGCATGGTGGTCGATGTCTCGGGCTCCATGGAGGCGCTGGACCTCTCCCCCTCGCAGGGGGAGTGGCGGACCCGTCTGGACGTGGTCAAGGAGACGTTCGCGAATTTCGTCGAAGCGCGGCCCGATGACCTGATCGGGCTTGTCACCTTCGGCGGGTACGCTTCCACGCGCGCGCCGCTGACCGCCGACCACCGCGCCCTGATCCACGTTCTCAAAGGCGTCGAGATCCCCCGCGCGCAGACCGACGCCCAAGGGCGCCCCATCGACCGCGAGGAAACCCTCACCGCGATCGGCGACGGCCTCGCCACCGGCGTGGCGCGCCTCACGGATGCCGAACCTGCCACGCGCATCATCCTCCTGCTCTCGGACGGCGAATCCAACACCGGGCTCATCACCCCCGACCAGGCCGCGGAAGCCGCCGCCAAACTCGGCATCCGCGTCTATGCCATCGGCGTGGGGTCCAACAACCGCACCCCCTTCAAGACCCGCGACCTGTTCGGCCGCGAGACCATCGCCTACGCCGACGCCACTTTCGATGAGACCCAGTTGAAAGCGATCGCGGGCCGAACCCGCGGAAGATACTTCAGCGTGCGGGATCACGCGGGACTGAAAGCCGCGCTCGAGGAGATCAACGCGCTGGAGACCACGAAAATCGACCGGCATGTGTATCAGCGTTACCAGGAACACTTCGTCCGCTTCCTGCTCTGGGGTGCCGCGCTCGCAACGCTCGCGCTGACCCTCAACATGACCTTGACCCGGAGACTTTTATAAGGAGAAAGGAAAATGGAGGAGGGAGGAGTGGCTATGCGTGAGACGCCAGTAAAGGTGAAAAGTTATGCGTTTGCTGTTCGCATCGTGCGATTGTTCCAGTGGTTATGCAAGCAGCACAACGAATACGTGCTTTCCAAACAAATCCTGAAGTGCGGCACTTCCATCGGTGCAAACGTGGAAGAGGCTGGCGGAGCGTATTCAGAGAAGGAGTTCGCATCAAAAATTCAAATCGGATATAAAGAAGCGCTTGAAGCCCATTATTGGTTACGGCTGTTGCATGATACGGATTATATCGAAACAGCAGCCTTCGAATCCTTGCGGACCGACTGCGAGGAACTGATCCGTATCCTCTCTTCGATCACGAAAACCCTGCGAGAAAAGAATGGCTGTGTTTGCGAAGCTTCTGCCTTCGACCCTGACCCTTTGTACTCCTCCCCAACTCCTAACTCCTCCTTCCTAACTCCTCCTTTCTAACCCCTAACTCCTCCTTTCTACATGCGTTTCGTCTATCCATGGTTTCTGCTGCTGCTCTCCATCATCCCGCCGGTCGGGGTGGTCTGGTTCTGGCTGTTCCGGCGCGCGCAGCGGCGCCTGTCGCAACTGATCGCGCCCGCGCTGCAGGCGAAACT
>JAVEYH010000101.1:0-13363 GCA_034003585.1 Kiritimatiellia bacterium | reverse complement strand
CTAGGTTTTCCGGTCTTCAACACCAACGATCTGGGACAGGTCACCGGCATCACCCTTTCGGATGTCGGCGTGATGAAGGCCGGCCCCGGCAAAGTCATCCTCGGCAACGCCGACAACCGGCATGATGATTACACCTCGGTTCTTGAAGGCGAACTGGAGATCAGCGGCCCCGAGTGTCTGGGTGTCGGCTCTTGGCACGGCTCCTGGAAGAGTGTGCAGAACTTCGTCATGATTTATAATGGCGGCACGCTGACCACGACCGGCAGTTTCGATTTCGCCCGTGAGGTGTACCCCGGCTATACGAATATCACCACGCTTGACATCAACAGCGCGGGCGGCGTGCTCAACGTCAGCGGCGCGGGGGACCGGGTCGCCAATCTTGACGCGAACCCCACTCCTGTTTTGCGGAACGGAGGACGCCTGGTCAAGCGCGGCGCGGGAACATGGTTTGTCGGCCGGGGCTTCGGCTCTGGCGCGGACCGGGCGGAAGATACCGTCACCGCGCGGGAGTACACGATGTTTTTTGATGTGGAGGAGGGCTCGATCGAGCACCGTGCGGGAACGACCTCCGCCAACTCGTTCTTGGGTGAGGGGTCGATGTCCATGACCGTCCGCAACAACGCGGTGCTCAAAGGCGGCGGGTTCCTGTACGGCAACAATGGCGGGGGTAACGGAGGCGGCAACCCCGAGGATGTCGCGATCCGCAAAGTCCTCCGTATCGATGCGGGCGGCGCGACCGTGGATCTCAACGGCATCACCGTCAACATGGGGTTGTCCGGCTTTGACGGGTTAACCCGCACCTCGGATTGGCTGGAGGGGCCGGGCACGCTGACGATCACCAACTCTTCGGCCACCGGCGCTTCCTTCCGTTTCTACAACCTGCTCAACCATGCGTTCACCGGGCGCTTCGACGCGTCGGGCCTGATGGCGGCCGACGCCACGTACGGCGGCGGCCTGCCGAACGGCGAACTGGTTGTGCCGGAGCATCGCGTGTACAGTTTCACCTCCTGCTACCCTTCGCATTATCCGCTCCATTTCGGACGGGTGACCGGGAGCGGCGCCTTTGGCGGCCGCGGCATTTACAACAGCGATTCCGACAATGTGGCCCTGATCGGTTGCGATGACAACGGGTTCTTCGAATTCGAAGGGTATCTCTGGGGAACCTGGGGATCTTCCAACCGCGGGGCCTTCCGCTTTGTCAAGGCCGGGAACAACACCTGGCGTATCTCCGGTACCACAAACGCCATGACCACCAGCGTCACCCTCCGCAAAGGCACAATCCTGGTCGGCGCGGACTCGCCCGGCAATGGCACGGTGGGCGCGCTGGGCACGGAACGGGTGATCCTGAGCGACGCCGGAACCGCACCGGGCGACGCGCTGTCCCTGCTCACGGACGGCCCGTACACCGTGGGGAACGGCATCATCCTGATGGACTACGCGCCGGGCGCGCTCATGACGCTGGGTGGCAATCAGACAACCGGCGCGTCAGCCTTCACCGGCGACCTCGCCCTGACGCGCGACGTGTGCCTGCACGCGGCCAACACGGATGACAGCGGCGTGACCTTCTCGGGTGCGATCACCGGACCCGGCGGAATCATCAAGACCGGCCCCGGGAAGGTGATCCTCACCGGATCCGTGCAGAACGCCGGCCCCCATACGGTGCTGGACGGCACGCTGGCGATTACGGGCGACACCACGCTGACCAACGCGCTGATTGTGGCGGCAGGCGCTTCTGGCGGCGGCACGTTGGCCGTGACCGGAAATCTGACGCTCGGCGAGGGGGTGACCCTCACCCTCCAGCCGGATTCCCTGATCCGCGGCCAGACCTATACGCTGGCGACATGGACCGGAACGCTCTCCGGCTCATTCGCGTCCGTCACGGGGCTTCCGGACGGCTGGCATGTGGGAACGCTCCCCGACCGCCTGGTTCTCTACTACGCGCCGCCCGGCACGCAGATTCAGCTCAGGTGATCCGGCCGGCTGTGACTTGCGAAAGGGGGGAACCGCCTTGGGGTTGCAGGAACGCATATCCCCCCTTCGTAAGAATCAGCGGTTCTATCGGCGCTTGGCCTCTTCAGCCAAACAATACAGGGTAACGCTGGACTTGCCGCCGATCACCGCGTTGTTCGCGATGCGCCGCGCGCGCTGCACGGACTGCAGGCCCTTGTTGTTGGTGTGCGGCACAAAATGAGAACTGGAGGACGACACGTCCAGCCGCAACCGGTCGCCGGGGCTGATCCGGAAGGCGTGATCGGGAAAACAAAACGCCACCGCTTTCTCCGCGCCCGGCGTATAGTCCGGCGTCGCATAGCAGAGCGAGGTGATGTCGTCACGCAGCGGATAGGCGGTTCCCTCTTTGACCAGGCTCAGCCGCACGTAAAAACAGGTGTCCCCGCAATCGGAGGTGCAGACCAGGCGCGCGGTCATGCGCCCGCGCACATCCAGCATCTGCGTGAACGGCCGCGAAAGAAAGCTGATGACATCAGGCCGGAAATCGGGGGGATCCTGGACAGGCATGCCCCCGAAGTTCAGGCAGAGCCCGCCTTTGAACGGGACCGGTTTTCCGGGGTCGTAGACATACCGGTGCGCAACGGGCCGCCCGGGCCGCTCGTCCAGCGTGCGGTTGTTGAGATACAGCGTGTGGGCCACCGGGCCGTTGACCAGGCGGTCGGTGTGATGCCAGGCGTTTTCGTAGAGCGCGTAATAACTGGTCTTGCCGGGGCGGATAAAGGTCAGCGGCGTCCCTTTCCGGATGTGGTCGAACCACTCGATCGTGCTGTTGGGGCAAACCATCGCCAGCGAACCTTGCGGAAATTCGACGGGGCGCTCCGCCGTTTTCCGGTATGCCGTCATCCCGTTCCCGCCATGGTCGTACGCGCCGACAACCAGCGCGCAGCGCGCGCGCCGGTCGGCGGGGATCCGCGCCCACATGTCGAAAATGCCGCCCGTGTAAATATCGTACAGTCCGGTCGTCAGCAGGATGGGGAAGGTGGCCCGGGTCACGGCCTCATAGGAATCGTGCCCGCCCGCGGAGGTCATCCAAAACGGATCATCCTCCCGGGGATGGGCGAACACGTTGTCCAGCCAGGGCACCGCTTCGCCGAAATACCGGCGGGAGAAATCGCAGAGGGGCAGATCGAGAAACGTCACGTTCCGGTTGCGCGGCAGGGCGGTGTTTTTTTTCTTATACCCGCCGATGAACCAGCCACCGTGCAGGCCGCTCTTGAAGAACCCGTTGCGGTAGACGATGTTGTAGCGGTTACAGTCCTGGACCGCCAGCACGGCGCCTTTGACATCGGGCGGGTTGGTGTCGAGATACAGAAAATGGACGCTCGCGAGATAACTCCCGCCGCTCAGAAAGATCTCCCCGTTGTAAAAGGGAAGGGTTCGTGCCCACGCCAGAAGCGTCAGACCGTCCGCCCGCTCCGTGGCGTAGGGGATCCAGTCGCCCTCGCTGCACCCGCATCCCCGGCAGTGTTGCGTGATCCGCACATACTTGTCCGGCGTCCATGCCTGTACGGCGAAACGTTCGGGCCGGACCCGCTCATCCCGGACATACGGATTGCGCTCGAGAATGATCGGACACGTCATCCCCGGCGGCGGCACAGCCCCGTAGGTGTAGAGCCGGACCCCGTCCGGCATCGGAACCCACTCCTCGAAATACCGTGCCGCCCCTTTGCCGGGACAGTTGGTCTCAATCACCCGCAGGCCCGCCTCCGGCATTTTGGCGGCACGCGGTGGCGCGGTCCCGATCGGTCGCACGCCCGTGAGCGCGTCGGTCTCCGCCAAGGTGAAACGCGTGCAGACCACGGAGTGCTTGCGGTCGTCTTCCCAATATTTGAGATATGTGGTCGCCAGAATCGTGCCGTCCGGCAGCAGCTCCATGCCGGGATAGCCGAGATCAACCAGCTTGTGGCCGTGCAGCAGCTTGATGCGGTACTGCCCCGGCTTACCCTGCCGGATGTCGTCATAGCTCCCGACCCACGCCACGAAATGGCCTTTCGTCGGCGATCCGGGGGCCTGGTCGCGGAAGGCGATCACCAGCCGCCCGTCCGGAGCGCGCACGCCCATGTGCCGGTCACCGGTCAGCCCCCACGGCGTATCTTCCGGCACGCTCCAGGTCACGCCCTCGTCCGGACTGAACATCATCAGGCTTTTCCCGGTGTGCGTGTTTTCGCGCATCAGGCAGCACAGCTCTCTGCCGTCCGGCGACCGCAACACGTACGGCTCGCAGGGGTTCTTGCCCTCGACCTTCGCCACCACGCGCGGCGCGCTCCAGGTGAACCCGCCGTCCTTTGTCACCGACTGCAGCACCTCCAGCGGCGCGCGGTCCGCCCCGTCAGGTCCCCGGTGATACAGTCCGAGCGTGGACCCGTCCCGGAGCCGCACCATGCTGCTGAAGGCCATCACACAGCGGAACGTCTTGCCCAGCGGCGGCATCTCCCGCCATGTCCGGCCGTCATCCTCGCTCAGGATGGAAGGCATAGCGTCGTCGCTGAACCGCTTGCCGCGCCAGGCGGAGAACACCCACAGCCGCGCCTTGCCCCGCGGGTCCACAATGCGGTACATGCTCGGGCAGTTCTGGTGCGTGCGGAAACCCGGCGGCAGGGTGTCGTCCATCCGTACCCAGGTTTTGCCGCCGTCATCGCTGCGCGCCATGGGCCCTGCCGCGCCGCCGTGATTGATGCACCACGCGCAGAACACCGTCTTGCCGTCCGGCAACAGGACCGTGGTCGGATGCCCCTGATACACTTCCGGCGTTCCCGCCGCGATCACCACCTGCCGCGCCGTCTCCTGCGACAGATCCGCCACGGGCAGCCCCTCCTCCCCTTTCACCGGCTGCGCATCCGCCCCGGCCGCGCCACACGCCCCGGCTGCCGCAAACAGGAGAACACGCCATCCCGCCCAAACCGTCTTGATCATCCTCTCCCCCCTTCTTCGTCGCGCCGCTCCTCCAGCAGCAAGCCGCCGCTGATTGTGGGATTACACATGACGCAAGAGTGCGCATGATGTTGTCACACCCGGCTCGCGAAGTCAAAAAAGCCGACAGCCTCCGCCTCGCCGCGCAAGGCCTCGGCCTGCGCCTCCGTCAAGGTCCGCAACGGCAGCCGGCACGGTCCGCATTCCAGCCCGATGGCCTTCATGAAAGCCTTGCCCGCCGGGGGCATGCCGCCGTAGCGGATCAGCACACCGATCATCGCATTGGCCCGCGCCTGCGCCTCTTGCGCCGCGGCCAGATCGCCGCGCGCGAAGGCCCGCAGAATCCGGTGGTAGATAGGCGCGGCATAGTTGTACGTGCTGCCGATCGCACCGCGCGCGCCCACGGCCAGCCCCGCCAGAAGCATTTCATCGCGGCCGAAGAGCGCGTCGAACCGTCCGCCGTCGAAGCGCACGCATGCCGCGAAATCCATGAGATCCTCATGCGTGAACTTGACGCCCGCCAGATTCGGGATGCGCTCCGCCGCGGCGCGCAGGAATGCGGCGGCCGGCACCGTAACTCCCGTGACGCAGGGGATGTGGTAGTAGTAGAAAGGCAGTTCCGGTGCGGCGGAAGCGACTTCCGCGCAGAAGCGCGCCAGATCCTCCGCGGTGGCCGGCTTGAAGCAGTAGGGCGCCATGCACCCGATCGCCGCCGCGCCGATCTGTTGCGCGTGCGCGGCCAGCGCACGGCTGTCCCCGAGCGCGGTATGTCCGACATGTACGATCACCCGCAGGTTTTTTCCCGCGCCGGCCAGCCAGCGTTCCGCCACCCGCTTGCGCTCCGCCACGGTCAGCGACACCCCTTCCCCCGTGGTTCCGCAAACGAACGCGCCGGCGATCTTGTTTGCGGCCAGCGAAGCCGCCAAGCGTCCGATCATTGCGAAATCGACCTGCCCCGTCTTCGTGAACGGCGTGAATGGCGCCGCCACCAATCCCCGTATTCTCATTTTCATCCTTTCCCTTGCGCCGCAGACTCATTGGAAACGCATGCGGTAATCTTTCCGTGCCGATGTCAGGTTTCGGATTATAACCGACAGACGGAAGCCGCGCGTTCAAAATTCTTTCATAGTTGTTTCTTGACCATCGGCGGCTTCCGTGTTCCCCCGATGCTTCGCGTTTCCCGTTTTGCTTTGCCGCGTGATCCATCCGATTCTTCCCGCCGCAGCTTGCCGAACCCCTTGCCCCTTCTGGGCCTAAACGTTATATTGCGGTTATGAGTAAGCTGGTCTGCACGGCGGATCTCCTTGGAAGAATGTCCGCGATGTGGTACGGTCGGTCAACAGTTGTGGAGAGAGCCGGAGAGTTACGGCACGTGAATCCGGGCAAAAACGGCGGGAGGAATGATGAATCGGCGCAACATGTTGGCGGTCTCGGGGTCAGCCCTTGCCGGAATGGTTTTGCCGACGCGTCTCACGCGGGGCGCGCCGGTCCTCCCGCGTCAAACGGCAACTGTCTTTCGCGCGGGGGCCTTTGCCCAGGACATCACGCCCGAACATTTTCCGATCAAGGTGAATGGCGGTTTCCAACCGCGCGAGGCGGAGAAGGCGCTGGATCCGCTGCACGCGCGCTGTCTGGTGCTGGACGACGGCCGCGGTCAGATCGCGATGGCGGTTGTGGACAGTTGCGTGCTGGACCGCGGGGTGACGGATGAGGCCAAACGCTTGGCCAGCGGCCTGACCGGGATCCCGGCCGGGCGGATTTTCCTTTCCGCCACGCACACGCACTCCGCGCCGGCTGCGGTCAGCCTCTTGGGGACGGATCATGATCCGCGGTACCGGGCCTGGCTGCCGGGAAAGATCGCGGAAGGCATCAGCAAAGCCATGAGCCGGTGCGAGCCCGCGCAGGTGGGGTGGGCGGTGGAGAAACTGCCGGAGGTGGTGCAGTCGCGACGCTGGATCGCCCGTCCCGACCGCATCCAGCGCGATCCGTTCGGCGAGATGACCACGCGCGCGACCATGCATCCCGGTTACCGCAATCCGGATTGGGAGGAGCCGTCCGGGCCGGTGAATCCGGATGTCAACGTGCTGGCCGTGCGCAGGCCGGACGGCACGCCGCTCGCCCTGTTCGGGAGCTTCTCCATCCATTATGTCGGGTCCGGGGCGCTGTCGGCGGACTATTTCGGGATTTTCGCGCAGCGGGTCGGCGACCTGCTCGAAGCGGGCGGCGGCGGCCGGACGTTCATCGGCATGCTGGCGAACGGGGTGAGCGGCGACGCCTATCTGAAAGACTACACGCTGGAGAGGCAGGAACCGTTTGACAAGCGGTCCGTCGCGGAAACGGTGGCGCGCGCGGCTGTCCGCGCGTACCGCCGGATCGAATGGCAGGCGTGGCTGCCGCTCGATGTGCGCGAGTGTGAACTGGAGCTGAAGGTCCGCGCGCCCAGGACAGAGTGGGCGAAGCGCGTGTTGGCCGATGTCGCGGCCGGCCTGGAGAAGCCCGGTTCCCAGCGCGGCGTGTACGCGCGCGAACAGGTGATTCTGGCCGGGATGCCGCCGACCCGGACGCTCAAGCTGCAGGCGCTGCGCATCGGGACGCTGGCGATGGTGGGCATTCCCTGCGAAGTGTTCGCGATCACCGGGCTGCGCATCGCGGCGCAGAGCCCGTTCGCGCATACCTTCACGGTCATGCTGGCCAACGGGTACGACGGCTATCTGCCTCCTCCCGAGCAGATGGCGATGGGGGGCTACACCACGTGGCTGGCGCGGTCGAGCTGTCTGGAGCCGGAGGCCGAACCCGCCATCATCGCGGCGGTCCGGCGGTTGCTGGAGGAACTGCACGGCAGGAAGCGCCGTGCGCGCAAGCCGGACCCGGTCACACCGTATGCCGCCGCGGTGCTGGCCTCCCGCCCATCGGTCTTCTGGCCGATGGATGAGCTGAACGGCCCCGGTGCCGTCAATGCGGTGAACGGGTCACTCCTCGGCGCGTTCGGCCATCCGACGGCCTACGCCATGCCGGGCGCGCAGGCCCCGGCGTTCCCGGGGTTGGGGCGCGGGAACCGCGTGCCCCATTTTGTCGGCGTGCCGTTCACGGCGCCGCTGCCGGACCTTGGTCGCGCCTACACGGTGGAACTCTGGTTTTACAACTGCATGCCGACCGACGCGCGGCCGGTGACCGGGTATCTGTTCGCGTGCGGCGCTGCGGGCGACAGGCTGGCGATCGGCGGCACGGCGCGGTCGCCGGGGCGTCTGGTCTTTGACACGGGCAAGGGTCCCGGCGGGACGGTCGCCGGGTGCACCGAGGTGCCGTTGCGCAACTGGGTGGCGGCCGAGAGCTGGCATCATGTGGCCCTGGTCCGCGACGGCGAACGGGTGAACGTCTATCTGGACGGGCGGACAACGCCTGAACTTACAGCGGTCACGGCACTTCCGGAAGGTGCCGGAAGGATTTGGGTCGGCGGTACGCCGGAGGGCGAGGCCGGGTTTGAGGGCCGATGCGATGAGGTGGCAATTTACGCGCGCGCGCTGACGGCCGAAGAGCTTGCCGGTCATTACCGGATGGCGCGCGGTGGCTTGACCGGCGCGATCGCCGGAGGATAAGTGGCAAAGGAGGTTCTGTGTTTTTTCGATGGGTGAGAAGGATTGCGCCTGTGGCGCTGCTTGGGTGCGTGGCACTATATCTCAAATTGAAGCCGCGACCGGTGGACGTTCACACCGTGGACCGGGGGGAGCTGGTCTGCGAGATGATGGGGACCGGCACGCTGGAGGCGCGCGTCAAGACCACGGTGAGCCCGCGTATTCAGGAACGGTTGGATGCCGTGCTGGTCGATCAGGGCGACCCGGTGCAAGCGGGGCAGCTTTTGGCGCGGTTCGACGACACTGACATCCGCGCGCAGATCGATGTGGCGACTGCCGCGCGCGAGGCGGCGCGCGCCAGCGTGGAACGGGTGGGCAGCGAGGTGGCGCGTGCCGCGGCGATTGAGACGACAGCCCGGATCAACCACCGGCGCGCCGCGGAGCTTTTGGGACGGCAGATGATCTCGCAGGAGAATATGGACAAGGCGATCGAGCAGCTCCGCACCGCCGAGGCCGATGTCCGGCGCGCCCAAGCGGCGATCGTCGAGGCGCAGGCGCAAGTCGCAACTGCCGAAAAGACGCTGGCCTATCAACGGCAGAGGATGGAATACACGCAAATCCTTTCGCCGTATGACGGCCTTGTGGTCCGGCGCGACCGCGATCCCGGCGGGGTCGTGGTGCCGGGCGGTTCGCTGTTGCTGGTGATCGCCACGAATGAACTGTGGGTCTCGGCTTGGGTCAACGAAACCGCCGCGGCCGCGTTGCGGACCGGCCAGACCGCACGGGTGGTGTTTCGGTCCGACGTGCGGGATTACGCGGGCAGTGTGGTGCGGTTGGGACGCGAGACCGACCGCGAGACGCGGGAATTCGTGGTGGATGTGCGCGTACGCGACCTGCCGCCAAATTGGACGATCGGGCAGCGCGCCGAGGTGTTTATCGAGACGGACCGGACGGAGGACGCGGTGCGGGTTCCGCCGGGCTTTGTGGTATGGCGGGAACGCGCGCCCGGCGTATTTGTGGAGAAAGCGGGCATAATCCGCTGGCGTGCGGTGGAATTGGGCCGGCTCGGGCGCAAGCACACGGAAGTCACGCGCGGACTGGAACCGGGCGAGCGGGTGGCGCGGCCGGCTGACGGCAAGCCCAAGCCGCTCCGCGAGGGGCAACGGGTACGGGCGGAGAAGCGCGGCGAGACGACATGAATCTGGCGGTTCGAGATATCCGCCATAACTTCGGGCGGTTCGCGTTGACCACGGTCGGGGTGGGGCTGCTGCTGATGATTGTGATGGGCATGAGCGGCATTTACCGCGGGCTGATCGCAGATGCCACACTCCTGGTCGAGACGGTTGGTGCTGACCTGTGGTTGGTGCAGGGGGCGACGCGCGGCCCGTTCGCGGAGATTTCGCGCATGCCGGCGACGCTGGAGGACCGCGCTCGGTCCGTGCCAGGTGTGGCGACGGCGCGGCGTTTTGTCTCGCACACGATCCAGCGCGCGTTCCGCGGCCGTCCGTTGCGGATGGTGGTGCAGGGGTTGGCGTGGCCGGAGGATGCGGGCGATTGGATCCCGCTCGCGGCCGGCCGCGCGTTGCGGCAAGCCCATTACGAATTCGTCGCCGACCGCTCGCTTGGGTTGCCGCTGGGTGCCGAAGTGACGTTGGGCAAAGATCGTTACCGTGTGGTGGGGTTGACGCAGGGCATGGTCGGATCAGGGGGTGACGGCATGGCCTTTTTCACGGTCAGCGACGCGCAGGCGATCCAGTTTGACGTGCCGGGCGAGGCGACGCGGCTGGAGCGGGCGTCGCGTCGCGCGCGCGCCGGAGGACAGGATCTCGGCCGCCTCAACCCGCTGCTGTTGGATCGCAGCTCCGGGGCGACGGCCGGGATCCCGGCACTGGGGCCGCCGCAGGTGAGCGCGGTGATGGTCACGCTGCAGCCGGGACGTGCGCCCGAACGCGTGATGGACACGTTCGCGGCCTGGCCGGACGTCACGGTGTACACACGGCGACAGCAGACGGATCTGCTGCTTTCCGGGATGGTCGACAAGGCGCGGCGACAATTGGGGTTGTTCCGCGCGTTGCTGGTGATCATCTCCACGATTATCATGGCGCTGATCATCTACACGTTGACCTTGGATAAGATCCATGATATCGCGCTGCTCAAGCTGATCGGCGCGCGCAACCGGGTGATCATCGGGCTGATTCTGCAACAGGCGCTGTTGATCGGAATATTGGGTTATGGGCTGGCTTACTGGCTGGGGACTTTCGCCTTCCCCCGTTTTCCGCGGCGGGTGGTGATCGAGACGCCGGACTTGATGATGCTGGCCGGCGTGGTAGCCGCGATCTCGGTGGTCGCGAGCCTCATCGGGATGGTTAAGGCGTTGAGCGTCGAACCCAACAAGGTGCTGTCATGAACGCGTGTGACATGGCCCCCTTGGCCATTGAGGCCTTGAATCTGACCAAGATTTACGGTTCGGGCAACACCGAGGTCGTGGCGCTCAACGACGTGACGGTATGCGTGGCGCGCGGCGAGGTGGTCGCGCTGCTCGGACCGAGCGGTGCGGGGAAATCCACCTTGCTGACGGCGGTGGGTCTGATCAATCCGCCGACGCGCGGCCGCATCCGGATTGGCGGCGAGCTGGTACTGGAGGCGGACCGGGCGCATGTCGATCTGCGCGTGTTCCGGCGTCGGCATCTCGGCTTCGTGTTTCAGAAAGCCAATCTGATCCCCTTCCTGAGTGCCGAGGAGAACGTGCGCATCGCGATGGAGATCAATGACGTGCCGGTGCGCGAGGCGCGGCACCGGGCTCGCGAGCTGCTCGACTACCTGGGGGTGGGGACGCGTGCGGCCAATCTGCCGGCCATGCTCTCTGGCGGGCAGCAGCAGCGTGTGGCGGTGGCGCGCGCTCTGGCCAACCGGCCAAGCCTGGTGCTGGCCGATGAGCCGACGGCGGCGCTCGACAGCCACCGCGGCCGACAGGTGATGGAACTCTTCCGGCAGGTGGCGCATGAGCAGGGTGCGGGTGTGCTGGTGGTGACGCACGATCACCGTGCGCTGGATGTCTTCGACCGCACGCTGGAGATGGAGGACGGCGTGTTGCGCGAGGGCGCGAAGAGCGGATGAATCCCGGTACGGGGGATGAGCGGAACCGGGCAGGGATACGAGTGAAGCGCGCACAACACTTTTTGGGTTTATCTGACGCGCCGCATCCCGTACTATACGGATGTTTAAAGGGGCAATATGAAGAGTGTGATCATCGGTGCCGGTCATGCGGGACGCCTGCTGGCGGCGCACCTCTGCCGGGAGCGCCACAGCGTGGTGATGGTCGACGAGTCGGCCGGAATGTTGGAGCAGGCCGAAGCCTCGCTGGATGTGCTCACTGTCTGCGGGTCCGGGTCGGATCCCGCGGTCCTTGAAAAAGCCGGGACCGAAAAGGCCGATTTGTTTGTGGCGGTCACGGACCGGGATGAGATCAATATCATCGCGTGTTTGCTGGCCCATTCGGTGGGGGTGCCGCGCAAGATCGCGCGGGTGGGGAGCGCGCAGTATGACCCCGACGCCGCCAAGTACAATCTGGCGAAACTGGGGATCGATCTGCTGATCAACCAGAAATTCGCCTGCGCGAAGGAAATCTGCAGTGCCCTGCTGCTGCCCGGCGCGGTGGAGTCCTTCGACCTGTTCGGCGGCCGTGTCCTGGTTGCCGGTTTCGGTATCGTCGGGGGAAGCCCGATTCTCGGGCGCACGCCTGCCACGCTGCCGGATCAGGAGCTGGTGCGTAAAATGCGCATCATCGCCATCCGGCGCCAGGGCCGCCTGGTCATTCCCCGGGGGGATACCGCGTTCCTGCCGGAGGATGTGCTGTATCTGGTCGGCGCGCCGGACGACATCCGCGTTTTCTCAACCTGGATGGATCCCCTGCGGAAAGCGTTTGCGAAAGTGATTGTGGCGGGCGGGGGGGACATCGGTCTGGCCACGGCCAAGAGGCTGGAGCGCTCCGGATTCGAGGTCGTGCTGCTGGAGCAAAACGAGGGGCGGGCGCTCTTCTGTTCCGGCGAATTGGACCATACGCTCGTGCTGCGGGCCGACGCGCTCTCCGGCTCGGCGCTGGATGAGACGGGCATCGTTCCCGGGACCGCCTTCGTGGCGGTGACCGGCGATGATGAGGACAACGTGATGAACTGTCTGATGGCCCGCAAAAAAGGGGCGGATTTCGTAGTCACCCAGATCACCCGCACCGAATACATCCCGCTCATGGAGAACCTCGGGCTGGTGGACCGGATCATCAGCCCCTACGAGTCGATCACGAGCGCCATCCTGCATTACCTGCGCAGCCGGGATGTGCGCGCGGCGACGCTGCTGCACGATCTGCCCGGGGAGCTGCTGGAAATCGAGCTGCCCCCCGCCAGCCGGTACGCGGGTCAGGCGGTCAGTGACATCCGTTTCCCTTCGGGGTCGATCGTGGCGGTGGTCCAGCGCGGCGGAGGCGTGATCCCCGCGACCGGCGAATTGCGTTTCGAGGCCGGAGACCGCCTGCTGGTTTTCGCCGACCCGGCGGCGGTCAAGAAAATCCAGGCGATGTTCCGCAAATGATGGCGCGCGTATGAACAAACGAGCGGTATTCCATCTGGTGGCCTACATGACCCTGTTCATCGGATTGGCGATCACCGCCTGCGCCGCGGTCTCCCACGTGTGCGGCGACGCGCCGGAGGTGCGGCGCGCCTTCCTGCTGGCCGGCGGGGTCACGCTGGCCGTTTCGCTGGCGGCGGGGGCGCTGACGCGCGGCGACCTCAATCTCGGCCGGCGGGACGGGTTTGCGGTGGTGACCCTCGGCTGGCTGTCGGCGGCCCTGTTCGGCGCGCTGCCGTATCTGTTCACGG
>JAVEYH010000100.1:9404-13405 GCA_034003585.1 Kiritimatiellia bacterium | reverse complement strand
CATCATGCCGGTTGTCGGCGTTGCCGAGGATGACTTTGCCGGGGCCGGCCTTCATCACGCCGACATCCGAAAGGGTGATGCCGGTGACCTGTCCCAGATCGTTGGTGTTGAAGACCGGAAAACCTAGGAGTTGGCTGTCGATCCGGACCACAGCCTGGGTGTTGAAGTTGTAAATGATGAGGTTACCGGAACCCATGCGGGCGATCGCGCCGCCCGTGATATGGACCGGGGTGTTCCCCATCGCTTCGGTCACCAGGATCGCGCCGCTCTTGATCTGATTGGTGCCGGACAGATTGAGGAGAATCGGATTCCCGTTGTTGGGGGTGTTGAAGCGCAGGGTGGCGACTTCCAGATTCGCGGGAACGCTTTGCGCCAGACCGGCGGTCACGTCCACATGCTTGTTCGAGCCGCTCCAGTCGGACGCGTAGTCCGTGAAATTGCTGATGGCGTTGCCGCTCGCGGTCCGCACGGCCCAATCCCTGCCCTTAAAAAGGATGTTGGCAGGCAGGATGTTGGGATAGGCCGAGTTTTCGGACCCGTTGGAGGTCTGGATGAGCTTGTAGGGCCCCTCCCCCTCCAGATTCAGGACAGAGTCGGTATTGGGTGTCAAGAAGTTGAAGGCCAGCGGCATGGCGGAATCATGGATAACCCGCGCGCTGGCCCCTTTGTAGGTGGAGAGCGTCCGGACCGCCTGATCCGGCGTGGCAGTCTGGCCGTTCCGGAGGATCAGGCGCGCGTTGTTCCCGAGCGTGATGGTCCCGTCCGCGGGCGTTTTCTGGCCGCCCGCTTCGCTGTAGTCCAGAATCAAATCGCCAAGCACCACGGCGGTCGTTCCAGTATATGCGTTGTCCTGCTTGAGGATCAGCGCGCCGAGGCCGCTTTTGGTCAAACCGGAGGTAAAACCGGTCAGCGCATGGCCCAGGGTGAAATCGGCGCCGTCCGTGAGGAGCTGTACCGGTTTGCTGTTGGTGGATACCAGCGTGAAGGCGGAGGGGTCGACGCCGGTGGAGGAGTCGATGCGGAACGCGCCGCCGTTGAAGATCAGGGGGCCGCTGCCCAGGCTTGAGGGGGTGAGCGCGGCCAGGAACCCGCTGGTCAGCAGCGTGCCGCCGCTGTAGGTGTTATTGCCCGCGAGCACCAGATTGCGCAAAGAGACGTTTTCCAGTCGGCAGCCGCGCCCGCCGTCCGTGACGGCGCCGTCGATGCGCAGGTTCCCGCCCTCAGACCGGGGATACCGGCTGACCGTGCCCGCCACGGCGGCATCGGAAACGAGCGTCACGGGGCCGGACCAGACCGAGGTCACGCCCGGCGACTGGCAACCGCTGGTCAACGCGCCCATACCGTTCGCGCCCCGCCCGCCGATCAGGATCGGTTTCTCGGGCCCGAAATGGAAGCCGTTGACATCAACGGTGGCTACCCCGCTGGTGGCGATCAGGGTGTTGTCGACGCCGAACTGATTCCCCGGCACGTTGTAGCGGAAGGGATCCCCGGCCCGGACAATCCCCTTTTCCACGATCAGGTCGCCGGAAAAGGTGTTGTTGCCCTTGAGCATCAGTTGCATGTCCTCTTTGTCGAAGCGGACCCGGATGCCGCGGCGTCCGCCCTCCTCGCGGATATCCCTGCCGAGCCAGACTGCGGTGAGCGGGTTATTCCAGTTCCCGGATGCGCGGCCGTTGTGCTGCACCTCCAGATCGGATTTGAGCAAGAGAGGAATGTTGATGGCATACCGGAAATTACTGGTCAGGAGGGGCAGGCAGCGGATTGTGGCGGGCTCGCCTTCCACCCCGCTGTCGAGGGTAAGATAGTTAGTGAAGACACCGAACCGGTAGGTGCCGTAAACCGGGTCCGGGTTACCGGATGTCCGGTTTTCCCACGGAAGGGAAACGGTGAACACGGAGGTCAATCCGGCGACGGGCGTGTCGGCGGGCGTGACGATATGCCCGAGCACGGCATTGGTGAAGAAGTTGTTAAGCGTGTAATTGCCTTTGACGTACAGCGTGGCGCCCGCGCCTCCGGGGATCACGCCGTCAACCCAGGTTGCGGGAGTGGAAAAATTTCCGGTTTGCAGCACGGTCCCGTCTTGCGCCCAGACCGGGCCTGCCGCGAGGAGTCCGGTCACACACAAAACGTGGATCAAACCGGTGGCGGGGTTTTTCATGGTCGCTCCTTCTTCCTGTTTTACTAGACCTCAAAACACGGGTGTCTCATTTCACAATCATAATCCACTAGCATCCCGCAGGCTTGTCCTGGTAACGTTCCGACACCCACGAGTGACATTCATTATGCGGGGAGGATGGGGAGAGTCAACCCTGAAGTTTGAGGACGAAAGGGAATGCAGGCGTTGGGAGGAAAAATCATCGGCGGCGGGGTCGAGATCGGAATCGGGATCGTCAAACAACGGGGCGTTCGATCCCGATCCCGGCGCCGGAAAACCAATAGCATCAAAGCCGGAATGACCGCGATACGGATGGGCTTCCCCTTAACGGAAGACCGGCCTGCCCGGTCACTCCACCCATTCGCGGATGCGCCGGACTTCCCAGTGTCCGGGCTGCCACTGCTTGCAGCGGCGTCCGAACGCGTCCAGCGTTTCGATCCAGCACCCTTCGACCCACACGCGCTCTTCGCGTTCCTGCCAGAAACCGCTGCGGACCACCACCGGCGCGGTCGCCACCACGACCGGCGGCGCGAAGATCACGGGCGGCGGCAGAAACCCGCGCGGCCGCGGGAGGGGATGATGAGGATAGAACCGCTGCGGCCTGTGGGGATGTCCGCGGCCGCCCCGGTTCACGCCCAGAGCCAGAAAGCCGCTGCCGGTACCGATCCCCAGTCCGAAGCTCACGCGGTCAGCCCTCGCCGGCACAGCCGCCAGCATGCCCACTGTCAAAACCGTCCCCCAGAAGCGTGCGCGTTGTTTCTTGTTCATGTTGCCGCCTTTCTGACGCCTGCGGGCGAACCCTCCGCCCGGATGGCGCGTCGTTTCAAACAGTCGTATTAAACGGAGGTTTAACTTTTGTATTGCCGTGGGGCGAAAAAAAGGAGTGTCGAGGGGACAGCCCTATATTCGCATCCCAAGGAGGATTTAGGAAGGAGGAGGCAGGAGTTGTAACACCCTGAAGGCAAAGGAATTGAGTAAGGGGTGCCCCGTTCTCAGACTCCTCCTTCCTCAATCCTGACTTCACCTTGGGTGCGATTCCGTTTCAACGAAACGGAATCGCACTCGTCCGGGATTGCCTGTGCGGGCGGTTTTTGGCTTAATACGGGCAAAGCAAAGGATGCGGAAAGATGGCGGAACTGATTGTGGCGTTGGATGTCCCCTCTGTAGCGGAAGTCGTCCGGACCGTTGACCGGCTGGGGGATGCCGTTTCATTTTACAAGATCGGACTGGAACTGTTCAGTGCCGGGGGGCCCGATGTGGTGCGGGCGGTTCGGGGACGAGGCAAGCGGGTGTTCCTCGACCTCAAACTGCATGACATCCCGCGCACCGTGGAGCGCGCGGTGCGGGCCGGCGCGGCGTTGGGCGTGGAATTGATGACCCTGCATGCGGCGGGCGGACGCGCGATGATCCGTGCGGCGAAAGAGGGTGCCCGGAGTGCGGGAGCGGGCGCGCCGCGGCTGCTGGCGGTTACCATGCTGACCAGCCTCGATCAGGCGGACCTTGCGGATTTCGGTGTGGCGCGCGATATGGCCGGGCAGGTCGAGGCGCTGGGGCGCCTCGCCCGGGAGAGCGGCGCCGACGGCATTGTCTGCTCGCCCCGCGAGGTGGCGCGCCTGCGCGCGGCGTTGGGCGCGGACGCGCTTTTGGTCACGCCCGGCGTGCGGCCGGCCGGGGCGGAGGTCGGCGACCAGAAACGGGTGGCCACGCCCGCCGCGGCAGTGCGTGACGGCTCGACGCATCTGGTGGTGGGCCGTCCGATCCTCGAGGCGTCCGACCCGTGCGCGGCGGCGCGGGCGATCGCCGCGGAAATGGCGGCGGCCGCGCGTGAGCGCGGAGTCGGGTAACG
>JAVEYH010000100.1:0-9304 GCA_034003585.1 Kiritimatiellia bacterium | reverse complement strand
CCGGTCGCGTCCAGAATGCGCGCGGCCTCGGCGTGGAGCGGGTGCCCCTTGTCCTGAAGCAAGGTTTTCATCATCGGCACCTTGATTTCTTCGGGCCGGTTCAGCGCGTCGTTGAAGATCTCGTCCAACACTTCGGGGTTCTGGGATTTGTCAAAGAGGATGGCGAACAGGGAGACGAACTGCTCGTCCGGCAGCAGGTTGAGGGCCGTCTGGAGTGCGTCCCTTTGGTCGTCCGCATGCAGGCGCGCGAACTCCTTTTTGAACTGCTCCATCTGGCCGGCATCCGGCGGGGCGGCGCGCTCCGCGATTTGGTCCACGAACGCCTCCCACTTTTCGACCGCCTGCTCGCGGAGTGCGGAGCGCGCCGCAGCCGGGCGCGGTGTGGCGGGCGCGGCCGGTTGCGCCGCCGTCTCCGCGGCTGTGCCGGTGCCGGGTTTTGCGGCAACGCCTTTCCCTGCGGCGCGCGGCGGTTTGCGGCGCGCGGCGGTCTGGCGGGCGGACGCCGGGGGCGCGGCGGGACCGGCAACGGGAGCCGCAACCTGACCGGACGGCCATGTCTTGACGGGCGTGTCCGGGAGGACACCGCTGTCTGGGCGCGCCGCGAGGTGGCGCCAAAAGAGCGCGAGCGCGAGCAGAACCGCGCCGGCCGCGAGGAAGGGAAGAAACCCACGTGTCCATCGAGTCATGGCCCTATGGTATCCCGATCCGGCGTGCGGCGACAAGCGGGTTTATGCGGTTTTTATGGGGCCCCTTTCGTTTTCGGCGGAGTTCACACCTCGCAAGGTGTGAAAAGGATCTGGCCGGCATGGATGTAAGGCAAGCGTGACCCGTCAGCGGTGGGGATGTGACCCGGATCCACCAAGGCGGTGGTACCGCCCGCGTCATCCCGCAACCCCGCCTCACGGATACGGCAGCGTGCAGGTGAAGACGCTGCCCTGGCCCCACTCGCTGGTGACGCTCATCGTGCCGCCCATCTTTTCCGCCAGGCGCCGGCAGATGGCCAGTCCCAGCCCCGTGCCCTCGTATTGGCGCGAGAGGCCGGTGTCGATCTGCCGGAAGGGTTTGAAAAGCGAATCGAGATCCGCGGGACGGATGCCGATGCCGGTATCGGCGACCGCGATCCGGAGGGTGTCCCCGCAGGGGCGGACAGAAAGGGTCACGGAGCCGCGCTCCGTGAACTTGACCGCGTTGTTGAGCAGATTCAGCAGGATCTGTTCGAACCGGCGCTGATCGCTGTTCAGGAGGACCGGCTGTTCCGGCAGATCGGTGCGCAGCGCGAGCCCCTTTTTCTCCGCGAGCGGCTGGATGAGCCGCGCCGTCTGCGCGGCGGAGGCACAGACGTCGAACGGTTCGATGCGCAGATCGAGCTGGCCGGCCTCGATCTTCGAAATGTCCAGAATGTCGTTGATCAGCGCGAGCAGGTGGCGTGAACTGCCCCGCACCATGTCGAGCTGTTTGCGCTGCTCCGGATTCAGCGGCCCCACCCGTTCCTGCAGCAGGATGCCGGAGAAGCCGATGATCGAATTCAGCGGGGTGCGCAGCTCGTGGGACATGGTGGCGAGAAAGGCGGATTTCAGGCGGTCGGCCGCTTCGGCCTGCTCCAGTGCGCGGCGCAACGACTCTGCGGCCTCGCGTTCGGCCGTGACGTCCTCAATCACGGTCACCAACCCCTTTTCCGTATCCCGCACGTCCAGCGCGCGGTCCGTCAGGCTTGCCCAGAACAGCGAGCCGTCCTTGCGCCGGTAGCGGACCAGGCCGCGATAGACTTTGCCGGACCAGATGGCGTTCCGCACATCCCGTCCCACGGTCTCGTAATCCGTTTCGTTGGTATACCAGGAATGGGTGGCCCTGCCCTCCATTTCGCCGGGGGCGTAGCCGAACATCTCCTCCAGCCGCGGATTGCAGCGCACCACCGCGCGGTTCCGCAGGACGGCGATACCGACATTGGCGGTCTGGAAAATGGCGGTGAGCTGTTCGTTGGCCGCTTCCACTTCCGCGGTACGGCTCGCGACCATGGCTTCCAGTTCCCGGTGGTATTGTGCGAGTTTGCGTTCGGTCTGCTCTTTCTGTTCGTTCAGATCCTGAAGCTCGCGGTTGCGCCGCGCCAGGTCCCGCGTTTGGAGGCGCACCTGGCGTTTCAGCTCGATACTCCAGAAGAGGCTGCTGAGCAACAACACGCATACCAGCGCGATGACGGTTTTCAGCCACACCGGAAGGGCGAACGCGGTCCGTTCGGAGGTCCAGCGCCGCAGCGAGCGGTAATACACGGATTCCGGATCTTTTTTCAGGCGCGCCAGATGGCGATCGAGCGCGTCGAGAAGGGTCACATCCGCCCCGGGGTTCCGCGCCGCGAAGAACAGGCGGGTGGGGCTGAAGATGATGGCCGTGTCTTCGAGCGGATGCTCCCGGAGGTGTGCGGTACCGTAGAACCGGTTGACGATCACGGCATCCGACCGGCCGTCCGCCACCGCGGAAAAAGCGGCCCGGTAATCCGGGAAGGGAAGCAGCGTGATCTGCAGATCGAACCCCGCGATGATTTTCTCAAACGCCTCCTGCTGGATGGAGCGCTCCAGGACCGAGACCCGTTTGCCGTGGAGGTCCACCAGCGAGCGCACGCCGCTCATGCGGCGCGTGTAGATCTGAAACCAGTCGGAGAGCACGGGTTCCTGATGCAGGGTGAACTGACGGAGCCGCGACGGAGTGCTCGCCACATCCGGCATCAGGTCAATCTCGCCGCGGTTCAGGCGGTCGAGCCCCTCGGCCCAGGTGCCGTGAACGTATTCGATGCGCCAGCCCTCCGCGGCGGCGATGTCTTCGATCAGATCCGCGAAGATGCCTTGGACCTCGCCGGCGGCGGAGAGCCCGATTTTCGGGTTGTTGTCATACACGCCGACCCGTACGGTGCGCGCGGACAGGCTCAGGACCGGTCCCGCGCACAAAACCGTGAGCATCAGCGGCGCCATTCGGGTGACGATTGCCCGCACAGTCAAAACCTCATCCTCCTTCAGGTATGGCAAACTCCACAATGACGGAGACTGTATCCCCGGTGTTGCCTCCTGTCAAGAAGTCCGCACCCCGCCGTTTTGGGTGGCTCCCCCGTTTCCCTGACTCCGCCCGGTTCCCCGTGTACGGGTACGTGTGCCGCTTCGCTGTGAACGGGTACGGTCTCGCGGCCCTCCATGCCGGCAATTCTCATGATGACGGAACCCTCGGCGTCGGGGTCGGGGTCGGAATCGGGTTCGTCAGCACAGCGGCTTTCGACCCCGATTCCGAACCCGCCGCCGCATCAGAAGGCCAGGTCGAGGATCAGGGGCAGATGGTCAGACCCGATGTCCGGTCCGCGGCGCCGGCTCACGATCCGCACATCGGAAGAGTGCAGGCAATGATCCAGCGGAATGCGGAGGAACGGCCGCGAGGCGGGCCAGGTGGGAAGGGGTCCGCGGCCTTGGGCGCTATCCGTGAGACCGCTCTCCCGCAGAAAGGTTTGGAAGTGCGCGGACCACGGGGTGTTGTTGAAATCGCCGGTCACGACCAGCGGGGTCCCCCAATCCCGGAGGTGCCGCGCGAGCCTCCGCAGGAACCGGTTGCGTCCCTTCCACATAGCGGCATTGTACGGCGCGAGCGCGTGCGTGCCGACCACGGTGAGGGTTTGGTCGCCGATCCGGATGCGCGCGCGGGTGGAGGGCGCGCCCTCCGGATCATCCAACTGGAAGATCCCGGCTTCGAGCGCGTTCGACCGGCAATAGATCGCCGCGCCGAAATTATCCTCGCGCGGCATGGACGCGTAAACCGGATAGCGGTTGGTGAGCGGCGCGAGATCGCGGAGCCAGCGGGCGTTGGGTTCCTGCAGGATCACCACGTCGGGCTGTTCCCGTTCCGCGAGGCGCAGCAGGGCTTGGGCATCGGTGTTGCGGGTGAGGATGTTGGCCTGGAGCAGCCGGAGCCGCACCGCCGGCCTGTGGGAAGGAGGTGCCGAAGCGGATGCCGCGGGCGTCAGGAGCAGCAGCACGGGCAGGGCGTTGACGCCGGCCAGCAGCAGGCCGGCCGCCGCGTGCCGGTGGCGGCGCGCGACACATTCGAACGCCGCATATCCGAGAAAACAGAGGGCGAGTTGCGGTTTGAAATGGGTGCAGATCTCCGGCAGCCATCCGAAGCGGCCGAAGAGTCCCGCCAGGGTGAAGAGCAGGCCGAGGAAGGCGGCGGCTTCGGCGAGACCGAGCAGGCGTCGGATGAGCGGCGGGGTGTTCATGAAACGGCCGGAACACGGGTTCGCGGTTCCTCCCGGAGGAGACCGCAGTGGCGCAAGAGGGGTTCGACCGACGGATCCCGGCCGCGGAAGAGGCGGAAGACTTCGGCCGGATCGGTCCCGCCGCCCAGCGCCAGCACGGAGTCACGGAAGCGTCGGCCCATGGCGCGGACCGCCCCGTCCCGCGCGAGCCCCGCCTCCTCAAAGGCGGCGAAGGCGTCGGCGGAAAAGACCTCGGACCATTTGTAGCTGTAGTATCCGGCCGCGTACCCGCCCGCGAAAATATGGCTGAAGGAGCAGAGGAACCGGTCTTCCGGCAACAGCGGGGTCGGGGAGTAGCGCGCGGCGTTCAGGCGTTTGACGGTGTCGGCGTCGGGCCACTCCGGGCGCGGGTATCGCGCGTACAGGTCCATGTCCGTGGCGGCGAAGAAGAGTTGGCGCATCATGGCGCTGGCGGCGCGGTGGTTTTTCGCCGCGATCAGCCGGTCAAACAGCGCGTCGGGCAAAGGTTCCCCGGTTTCGGCGTGACGGCTCAACCCCTTCAGGGTGGCGCGGTCGTAGCACCAGTTCTCCATGAACTGGCTGGCGATCTCGACCGCGTCCCATTCGATGCCGTTCAGTCCCGAGGCGTCCGGCTCCTCCACCGTGGTTAGCATATGCTGCAGCGCGTGCCCGAATTCGTGGAAGAGCGTGCCGACCTCCTGAAAGCGCATGACCGGCGGCCGGTTGCCCACCGGCACGCTCTGGTTGCAGACCAGCAGGGCCATGGGCAGGGTGGCGGTGCCGTCCGGGGCGCGGTCGCGCGTCCGGAAATCGTTCATCCACGCGCCGCCGCTCTTGGTTTCCGGACGGCTGTAGGGATCCAGGAAGAAACAGGCGAGCGGGGTCCCGTCCGCATCGGCGACCCGGAAGAAACGCACATCGGGATGCCACACCGGCGCCTCGCCGTCGGCGGGCGTGATGACGATGCCGAAGAGCCGGTTCGCGAGGCGGAAGAGCCCTTCCAGCACGCGCGGAAAAAGGAAGTAACGGCTCAGTTCCTCGTCGCTGTAATCATAGAGGTGTTCGCGCTGGCGCTCGGACCAGAAGGCGATGTCCCACGGCTGCAGCGCGTCCCCGTCGAACCCGCGGCCGCGGGCGAAGGCCAGCAACGCTTCCGACTCGGCGCGGGCCGCCTCACCGGCGGCTTCCGTGAGACGGGCGATGAGGGCGTCGACCGCGGCGACCGAACGCGCGGTTTTGTCGGCGAGGTTCAGCTCGGCGTACGAGTCGAATCCGAGCAAACCGGCCAGCTCGCGCCGCAGGACAAGGAGGCGCTCGATCTTCGGCGTGTTATCCGTGGGGCCGGAGGCGGCGCGGGTGGCATAGGCGCGGCAGAGCCGCTCGCGCGCCGCGCGGTTACGGCTGTGCATCATGAACGGCAGGTAGACGGCGGTGTCGAGGGTGATGCGCCACGGGCCGGAGTCGGCGGTGGCGTCCGGCTCGCCCGCCGCGCGCGCGGCCTGGGCCGTGACCTCCCGGAGCGCGGGGGGGAGGCCGTCGGCCTCCTCCGGCGCGCGCAGCGTGAGGGCGAACGCGCGGGTGGCGTCGAGCACATGGTTGCGGAAGGCGGTGGCGAGTTGCGCCAACTCGTTCTGGATGGCGTTGAACCGTGTCTGCCGTTCCGCGTCGAGCCCCACACCGGCGTGTTCGGCGGCCTGGATGGCTTTGGCGAGAATCCGCCGCCGGATTGGCGTGAGGCAGGGGGAGGCACGGTCCGCATCCCGGAGGGCGAGATACCCCCGGTAGAGGATCGGGCTTTGTCCGACGCGCTGCGAAAAGGCGATGATCTCGGGCTGGAGGCGCTCCTGGACCTGACGCCAGGCGTCGCTGTTCATCACGGAAAGCATGTGGCTGAGCAGGCCCCATGCGTCGAAAAGCGGGTGGCAGGCGTCATGCAAAGGCCGTATCAGTCCTGCCCACGATGGGGTGAGCGCCTGTTCCACCTTGGTGACCGCGGCATGGGCGTCGGCCAGCAGGCGCGGAAAATCTTCGGCGGCGGCCTCCGGGGTCAGCCGGTCGAATGGCGGCAGATAGGGAATATGGAGGAAAGCGGGCATGACAGGGGTGTGCGCGCGGAAGGGTCCGGCGCCGCAGGGGTTACGGGGCGGGCGGTTTCGGCGGGACCCCGTGCCGCCGCAGTTTTTCGGTCACGGCGGGCGTCGGATCGATCTGATGGCTGCGCGTCCAGAAGGCGACGGCTTCCGCCGAACGTCCGATTGCCTGGAGGACATCGCCCGTGTGATCGAGGATGACCGGTTCGTCGCGGTCAAGGTCCGCGGCCTTCAGCAGAAACTGAAGCGCGTCGTAGGGACGGTTTCTCTTAAAAAGGATCCACCCCTTGGTGTCCAGGTAGGCCGCATTGTCGGGTGCGGTTTGCAGGGCTTCGGTAACCAGCCGGTCGGCCTCCTCCAGTCGGACGCCCTGTTCGGCCCACAGGTAGGCCAGAAAATTCTGGAGCCCGTCGGAAGTGGGGTGCACGGTGAGCGCCTCACGCAGGATCCGTTCGGTCGCGGCCGGATCCTGTTCCGCCTCGATCAGTCCGGCGAGCCAGAGATAAAAGCGCTCGTCCGGAAAATATCCGGCGCGCAGCCGGCGGGTATAGTGTTCGCGCAGGGTGGCGATGGCGGCCGGCCGGTTGTTCTGTTCCTGGTGAACCGCGGCGAGGATCAGCCGTGTGGGAGCGGTGTCGGGATCGCGAAGCGCGCGTGCGGCCAGACGGTTGGTCGCGTCCGGATCCGTTGCCCAGATCGCGCCGAGGCGCAGCACCGGACCGGTGGCGCCGGGATCCTCCCGGCAGGCGGCGTGCAGGCTGGCGAGCGCGTCATTGGTGCGGGCGAGGCCGAGATGGCATTCTGCGGCGACAGCGTGCAGGCCACCGCGCCACACAGGCGTCTCCCCGCCCGCTTGCGCGAGGGCGAGACCGACGCAGCGGAGCGCGCGGGCGGGGTTGCTCTCCCGTTCCCGCAGAAAGTGAACCGCCCAATGCGCCGGGAGCACCGCGCTGCCGCGATCCCGGAAGCGCGCGTGGTACTCGCGCATGGCTTCAAGCGCCTCGCGTTCGCAATCGGCCGTGAAATAGAGCCGGATGCGCGCCAGGGCCAATTCGCGGTTGCCGGGCTCGATCTCCATCAGGCGCGAGCAGTGGCGGGCCGCCTCCAACGGGCGGTCGGCCGCCTCGGCCAGACGGGCCGCCTCAATGCGGATGGCCGTGTCGTCCGGATGGCGCGTGAGGAATCCCTCGGCCGCCGCGAACCCCTCGGCGAATTGTTCGCGGCTGGCGAGGACATTCAGCAGGGCATCCAGCGGTTCGCGGCTGTCCGGGTCGAGCCGGACCGCCTGGCGGAAAGCGGTCAGGGCCGCGCTCTGGGCCTTGGCGCGGTTGGTTTCGCCGCCTTCGCCGCTCTCGTAAAGCAGACCCTGGGCCATCAGCGCCAAGGCGCCGGCCCTGCGGGCGTCGGCGTCGCCGGAGGCGGAGGAATGGGTTTGCGGGACGCGAGGCGCGCCGCCCAGCAGGCACCCGGCAAGCAGGGGGAGCAGCGCCGCACCGAGAACCGCACACCCTGAACCGATCGGCGGACGCAGGGCAACAGGCTCAATCGGTTTCATGCTGGGTCTCCAATACCTGACACGCCACACCCCTCTTCCTTTCCGGGAAACCGGGAGAAAAGGTGTGGCGATCCGCGGGCGGTCGCGCGCCGGTGTGCGCCTTACTTGTTCTTGTGGCGATTGCTCTTCAGGCGTTTGCGGTATTTATGCTTCGACATTTTCGCGCGGCGCTTTTTCTTGATCGAACCCACGTTCTTTCTCCTGGAAGTGCAGGGCGCGCCCGACGGGGCGTCCTGTCGTTTTGTTCAAAAAATGACTTTGTTCAGCGGCAGTTCGATGATCCCGGTCGCGCCGGCGTTCCGCAGCGGCGGAACGATATCGCGCACAACCCGCTCCTCGACCACCGACTCGACCGCATACCAGTCGCTGTCGTTGAGCCGGTTGACCGTGGGGGCGTGCAGCGACGGAAGCAGGGAGTTCACGGTTTCAAGCCGGTCGGCCGGCACATTCAATTTGATCAGCACGCGCGATTCGGCCGCCAGCGCGCCCTGCAACAGCAGGGCGAGCTGCTCGATCTTTTCGCGCTTGGCCGGATTTTCCCACGCCTTGCGGTTAGCGATCAACCGGGTGGTGGAGGTGAGGATGGTGTCCACGATCCGCAGGTTGTTGGCGCGCAACGAGGATCCGGTCTCCGTCAGTTCGACAATGGCGTCCACCAGTTCCGGCGCTTTGACCTCGGTGGCGCCCCACGAGAACTCCACCTCCGCCTCGACCTTGTGCTGGGCGAGGTACCGGCGCGTCAGGCCGACCGCCTCGGTGGCGATACGCTTGCCCTGCAGATCGCGGACGCTCTGGACCGGCGAGTCGTTGGGCACGGCCAGCACCCAGCGCACGGGCCGCGAAGTGGCCTTGGAGTAGCACATCTCCGAGATTTCCAGCACATCGGAGTTGTTTTCGTAAATCCAGTCATACCCGGTGATGCCCGCGTCCAAGAGCCCGAGCTCCACGTACCGCGAGATCTCCTGCGGCCGGATCAGACGGCACTGCAGTTCGGGGTCGTCCACGCTGGGCGAATAGGAGCGCGATCCGGCCTGAACGCCGAACCCGGCCTTCCGCATCATGTTGAAGGTCGCTTCCTGCAGACTTCCCTTGGGCAATCCCAAAATAACAGCCATAACGTCTACGGTCTCTTTCCGATTGGTTTGATAAAAGGTTTGATATCATACCGGATCCGCCCAAGGGAGGCAAGCGCCGGGAAGTCAATTTTTGGCCGCCGTCCGTACGGCTGGTGGGCGAGGCGGGACTCGAACCCGCATGCCTTGCGGCACAAGATCCTAAGTCTTGCGTGTCTGCCAGTTTCACCACTCGCCCGCACAACGGGCCGCACCGCAACCAATCCGCAGTCCGGATGCCGCATTGCCGGGAACGGTAGCAAACCTGGAAGCGGGAGGGAAGGGTTATGCGCAGGTG
>JAVEYH010000099.1:0-13885 GCA_034003585.1 Kiritimatiellia bacterium | reverse complement strand
TCCATGCCGATCTTCCCGGTGAGCAGTCCCTGCTCGAGCGGCGAATAGACCAGCACGGCCAGATCCCGCGCGCGGCAATACGGCAGCAACGCGCGTTCGATGGCGCGGTCGAGCAGACTGTAGCGGGGCTGGTTGCTGACGATTACGCCGGCCGCGAGATACTCCCCCATCTGTTCCGGCGTGCAGTTCGAGACCCCGATCTCACGGATTTTGCCCTCCCGCCGCAACGCCATCAGGCACGCCATGGTCTCCGCGATCGGCGTCTTGAACGGTTCGGCCGCCTGCGCGTGCGTCTGCATGAGGTCGATGTGGTCCACACCGAGACGGCGCAGACTCTGCTCCACCTCAATCCGGATCGTGCGCGGCTCGAGGCAGCGACGCACGGTGTGCCCGTCCTGCTCAAAATGGAACGCGCCTGTGACGTCGCCCCACCAGAGCCCGCACTTGGTGGCCACCACCACCTGATCGCGCCGCCCCCGGATGGCGCGCCCCACCACCTCTTCACTGCGTCCGAACCCATAGGCTGGCGCCGTATCGATCAGGGTGACACCCGCATCCACCGCCGCCTGAATCGCGCGGACGGATTCGTTGTCATCGGTTTTCCCCCACCACGGGCCGCCGCCGACCGACCAGGTTCCGAGCGCAACCGCGGAAACCTGAATCTCAGACGACCCCAATTTTCTGTAACGCATCCCGAAACCCTCCCGCATCAACCGCAATCGTCCGAACCGGGCGCCCCTCCCCGCGAAGCCACCGCGTTGACACGTCCTTATCTTGTTCCAACACGATGCGAAAAGCAAGACGGAGTTGGGAAACTGTTTGGATTCACCCCGGATTGACTTTCCCTCATGTTTTCACGATAATAATGGGTATCAGGGCTAGCAGGGCAGACAGCGCGTTCATTAAGAGGCTGGCCAACCCGGCAGCCCATCGCGGCGGCGGATGATTCCACCGGGAGGGTGGCGACACCGGAACGGGGATAAGCACCGATGCGGCGGAAAGGCTCAACATGAGTGAACAAACCAAGCTGACGAACAACGCCGGAGCCCCGGTCGTTGACAACAACAACGTGATGACCGCCGGCAAGCGCGGGCCGCAGTTGCTGCAGGACACCTGGTTCCTGGAGAAGCTCGCGCACTTCGACCGCGAAGTGATCCCGGAACGGCGCATGCACGCCAAAGGCTCGGGCGCGTACGGCACCTTTACGGTGACGAACGACATCACGAAGTACACGCGGGCGTCGATCTTCGCCGAGGTGGGGAAGAAAACCGACCTCTTCGTGCGTTTTTCGACCGTGGCCGGCGAGCGCGGCGCGGCGGACGCCGAACGCGACATCCGCGGCTTCGCGGTCAAGTTCTACACCGACCAGGGCAACTGGGATCTCGTGGGCAACAACACGCCGGTCTTCTTCCTGCGCGACCCGCTCAAGTTCCCCGACCTGAACCATGTGGTGAAACGCGACCCGCGCACCAACCTGCGCAGTGCGCTGAACAATTGGGATTTCTGGACCCTGCTGCCCGAGGCGCTGCACCAGGTGACGGTCGTGATGAGCGACCGCGGCATCCCGGCCTCCTACCGGAACATGAACGGGTACGGCAGCCACACCTTCAGCATGATCAACGCGCAGAACGAGCGCTTCTGGGTGAAGTTCCACTTCAAGACCCAGCAGGGCATCAAAAACCTGACCGACGAAGAGGCCGAGGCGATTATCGGCAAGTGCCGCGAAAGCCATCAGCGCGACCTTTACGGGCACATCGAAAAAGGCGACTTCCCGCGCTGGACGCTTTCCATCCAGGTCATGCCGGAACTGGACGCCGAGAAGGTGCCGTACCACCCGTTCGACCTCACCAAGGTGTGGCCGCACAAGGACTATCCGCTGATCGAGGTGGGCGTGATGGAACTGAACCGCAATCCGGAGAACTACTTCGCCGAGGTCGAGCAGGCGGCGTTCAATCCCGCCAACATCGTGCCCGGTATCGGCTTCTCGCCCGACAAGATGCTGCAGGGGCGGCTCTTCTCGTACGGCGACGCACAGCGTTACCGCCTGGGCGTCAACCACCACCTCATCCCGGTCAACCGGCCGCGCTGCCCCTTCCACAGCTACCACCGCGACGGCGCGATGCGCGTGGACGGGAACCACGGCAGCACCCTCGGCTACGAGCCCAACGGCTTCGGACAGTGGCGGGAACAGCCCGAGTTCCGCGAGCCGCCGCTCCAGATCCGCGGCGATGCCGACCACTGGAACTTCCGCGAGGATGACGACGACTATTTCACGCAGCCCGGCAACCTGTTCCGCATCCTGCCGCCGGACGAGCAGGAGCGGCTCTTCGCCAACACGGCGCGGGCCATGGGCGACATCCCCAAAGAGATCAAGCTGCGCCACATCCGGCACTGCCTCAAGGCCGATCCGAAATACGGCGCGGGCGTCGCCAAGGCGCTCGGCATTCCGCTGTCGGACGCGCGTCAGGCGTGAACGTCTGAACCGTGAGCCAAACCGGGGCGGAGCCGAAAGACTCCGCCCCGGTTGCTGTCCCGCACAGAACCGCATAGCGCCACGAACCCGACGCATCCCGTCACATAGAAAAGACACCGTAGGTTCTTTTTGGGGGATGTCGATCCGTCAAGAACTGGACACCGGCGGGGCTGGCGGAGAAGGGGCGCGGCGGCTTACGCGGGTTTTGCGGAGGAGCGCGTGCCGCTGCCCAGCACAGACCGGATTTTTACGGCGAGGTCGCAGCGGGAGAACGGTTTCGCGAGAAACGCGACACCGGCATCCAGAACGCCGTGATGGGCGATCACGTTGGCGGTATACCCCGACATGAAGAGGCTCTTTACGGCCGGTCGTACCTGTCTGATCCGGGACTCCAGCTCTCGCCCGTTCATTCCGGGGAGCACCACGTCGGTCAAGAGCACGTGAATCTCGCCGGCGTGCTCTCCGGCCAGTCGGGCCGCCTCCTCAGGCGAGGCGGCGGGCAGCGCGGCATAGCCTTCCGCCTTCAACATCGACACGGTCAGATTCAGCAGGGCAGGATCGTCCTCGACCACAAGCACGGTTTCTCCGCGCCCCTGGGGCGCGGCCGTCTCCGAAGGGGGACGATGAACCCGTTGTTCTGCCGGACGATGCCGTAAACGGTCGACAGGCCGAGTCCTGTTCCCTTCCCGGTCTCTTTGGTGGTGAAAAACGGCTCGAAAAGATGCTCCTGGGTTTTCTTGTCCATGCCGCACCCGTTGTCGCTGACGGCCAGAAGCACATAGTCGCCGGGAAGATAGCCGACATGGTCCCGGCAAAAGTTCTCGTCGAAAGAGTGACGTTGCGTCTCAATCGTCACCTTGCCGACATCCGCGATGGCATCGCGGGCGTTGACGCAAAGGTTGGCCAAAAGCTGGTCGACCTGAGACGGGTCCATTTTGACCGGCCAAAGATCCTGTTGCGGCAGCCAGACGAGGTCAAGGTCTTCCCCGATCAGCCGGTGAAGCATCTTGAGCATGCCCGCAACGGTCTCGTTCAGGTCGAGAACCTCCGGGACGATGGTCTGCCGCCGGGCGAACGCGAGCAACTGGCGGGTAAGCCCCGCCGCGCGGACAGAAGCCTTTTGCACCTGTTCCAGCCCGCTGAAGAGCGGGCTGGACGCATCCATTCCCTCCAAGGCGAGTTGCGTGTAACCCATGATCACGCTGAGGATGTTGTTGAAGTCGTGCGCCACCCCTCCCGGCCAGCCTTCCGACGGACTCCATCTTCTGCGCTTGGATCAGTTGGCTCTGCAGGTTCTCCCGTTCTGCTTCCGCCTGTTTGCGCGCGGTGATGTCCTCGCACACCGCCACACTCCGGATGGGCGTTCCTGTCCCGTCACGGATGAAAGTCGCGTTCAGTCGCACCCAGATGACCGAGCCGTCTTTGCGGACATACCGTTTTTCGTTGTTGTAGCAGGAAGCGCGGCTCTTGACCGCACGGTCAAAGATCGCCCAGTCCTGTTGCCGGTCGTCCGGGTGGGTCAACTCGGTGAATTTCAGCGCCAGCAGTTCATCCGCCGGATAACCGGTGATCTCACAGTATTTTTCGTTGAAGCGAAGGATTTGGCCGCTCTGGGGAACGACCTGCACAATGCCGACGGAAACCACCTGGAAGATGGCGCGGAACTGTTCTTCGCTGGCCCGCAACGCTTCTTCAGACCGCTTGTGTTCCGTGATGTCCACATGCGTTCCGACCATGCGGAGGGCGGCTCCCGTCTCGTCGCGCGTGATCACCCGGCCGCGCGACAGGACCCATCGCCAGGAACCGTTTTTTGCCCTGAGGCGGAACTCGGTCTCAAGCGTGTCGCTCCTGTTCTCGAAACACGCCTGATTCAGCGCCAGTGTGGCTTCACGGTCATCGGGATGAAGCAGCTCCGCCCACGACTCGATCACGCCGTCCCGATCCTCGTCCCGATACCCGAGCATGCGCCAATACCCTGGGCTGTAATAAACCGAGCCGGTTTTCACGTCCAAGTCCCAGACGCCGTCTCGCGTCGCCTCCATGGCCAGACGAAGACGTTCCGCGCTTTCGTGAGAGGCGCTCTCGAACCGGTCGCTGGTGCGGCCTGCGTGGATGACCACCCCGCAGATGATGATCAGCAGCAAGGTGGCCATGCCCAGCGCGACGCCGAACTGCAGGGCCAGGAGATCCGCATGTTTCCGCAAATGGTCGCGCATGTGCCGGTCAAGCTCTTCGGCCTGCCGCTCCAATTCGTTGAAAGACACCCTCAGCGTGATGAGCTGCTGCTGGGAAAAGCTTTTCTCCTTTCTTGCGTCCAACCGGCCGAGAAAGGCTGAAATCTTTTTCTGGAAGTCGCGGCTCATGCCGGGGTCGGCGTCGGCCATGCGGGAAAGAGCCTCGTCGAAAGAGAGGACCGCCTGTTTCAAAAGGGCTTCGCCGTCGGTTGAATCAAACGGCGCACCCGGGGAATCGGCCAAACAGATATGCATGAACCCTTTCGCAAGGTCGACCCGGGCCTGTCGGACCGTTGCGAAATTTTCGGCGGTTTGCCGCAGGATGCGCGTTTCGTGGACATGGAGCCAGGTGACCGTCGCAAAGATCACGGCGGAAAGAAGGATGGCGCTCCAGACCCAGTAGCGGGGCCGCTGGAATTTCGCCTTCCAGGCCGCTTTGGAAAACCAAGGTAAAGGGAAAGTTGGGCTCATGGTTCTGCGCTCTCTATTTTTGAACAACCAGACGAGGCAGGTCTCTCGGGGCGAACCCGAAACGGGCGACACAGGGAAGGTGTTCCTCGCTGCCCAGATAAGACCCCAGCGCCTTGTTCCATGCCTGCAGAAAAGCCCGGTCTTTCTTGCGGAAAGCAAAGGCACCGCAGCCGGGTTTCTCCTCAGGTGCCGCCTCGAACGGGATCGCCGCTTCCGTTCTGGCCGTCGGATCGTTGAGCGCGATCCAGTTGACCGAGGGCGAGGAAAGCGCCAGGGCATCGGCGAGCCCGTTCGCGACCGCTGCCCGGCCTGTCAGCGCGTCCGGGGTGATGACGAGGCGGTTTGAGGGGATTCCGTAGCTACGGTAAAGCCGTTCTTCGACGGAGCCGGACAATACGGCGAGCCGCACAGACGGATCTTGAACCACCTGCAGGCAGGAGTGCAACGCCTTTGGATTGCCCTTTGCAACCAGCAGTCCCGAATACACTTGGCATGTGATCATCGAGAACGCAACGCGCCGGGAACGCTCGGGCGTGACGAAAAGCCCGGAGGCGATCAGGTCGATGTTGCCCGCCTCCAGTTCGTCGATCAGCGAGCGGAACTCCATGCTGCGCCAAACGATCTTCCCGATGCCGAGTCGCCCGATGATCCGTTTCGCTATCTCCGGCGACTCCCCGGTGACTTCGCCGTCGGGTGTGGCAAAGGCGTACGGGGCCTCGACCGCATAGCCGACGCGGATCGCGCCGGCCCGCTGAAGTCTGCGCAGGGAAGGATCTGTGCGCCAGGCGAACCATGCGGCGGCTCCGATACCCGCAAGGGCGGCCGCTCCGGCAAAAGCCTTCCAAAGGTTTCGCTTCTTGTCTGTCCGGTCTCTCATGCGCGGTCACCTTTCCGCTTCACTGGATCCCTTCTGCCGTACGGGCGGCGGGCTCCCAACCGTTTGGAGCCCTGCGGCAGCCTGCTCTTTGTCCCGAACATGTCAAACCAAATGAACTTAGCCGGATTGTTGCACACTGTGATGCCTGAATCAAGCGTTTCGCCTGATTTGCATCAACAAAAGGTGCGGCTTAGGGGTCGTATCGGGACATATCCTATTTCCCCTATACCTTGAGCGTTGCGCGTTGAAAGTTGAGCGTTGCGCGTTCCCGTGGCGCAGTCAGGACATAGGTACGAATAATTGAAAGCAAGAGGGATTGACAGCCCCCCCCTTTTTTTCTAAAGTTCCACCCGTTTCGCATCCCCCGGGATGCGTCACATGTGGCGAGGTAGCTCAGTTGGTAGAGCAGCGGACTGAAAATCCGCGTGTCGCCGGTTCGATCCCGGCCCTTGCCACCATCTTTTCGCTTAGCCTTTCCCCGCTAGCACCCGTACCCGTACACCTACCCGTACACGTACACGCTCCGGCGCCGCCTCGTCAACGAGAACGTGAACCGCTTCGCTGTGAACGCGTACGTCTCCTAGCCATCTCTCCGCTTCCGCAGAACCGTCGACACGCCCTGCACGGGAGTTAGGCGTAATAGAGAAGGAAGATCGAAAACCAAACTTTGTGTTACCGTTCGGGAATATTTATGCCATTGGCGGTCTGTATAGATCACAATGTTCCTGTTCGGTAACATTTGCGGTTGACGGTGTCCTTTTCATCTGATATGTTCCCGGCCGGTAATTATGGCTATCCAAGACACAGTTCAACTCGGCTCAGAGATCCGCGCCGCCCGAAGGCGGCTCAAGGTCACGCAAAAGGACTTGGCCATGACCAGCGGCACCGGCCTGCGTTTCGTGATCGATCTCGAAAGGGGCAAGTCCACCTGCCAGGTCGGCAAGGTCCTGCAGGTGCTTCAGACCCTGGGGCTGCGAGTGGAGTTGTCCGGATCCGTAGCGGCAACCTCCGATGGCGGTGCGCCATGAGGCGGCTGGCCGTCTATCTGGCGGGGGCTGCCGTCGGCGACCTGGAACAGGACGACAGCGGGTTACTCAAATTCCGCTACCGTCCGGAATGGCTCGCACGGGACGGAGCGTCGGCCCTGTCGCGGTCGCTTCCGCTGCAGGGTACCGCGTTCCGCGGCAGATACGCCCGCGCGTTCTTCGCCGGCATCCTACCCGAGGAGGAACCGCGCAGGCGGATCGCCTCCATTCTCGGCGTCAGCGAGCGCAATGACTTTGCTCTGCTGGAACGGCTCGGCGGCGAATGCGCGGGCGCGGTCAGCTTGCTGCCTGAAGGCGCCGCGCCGCCTGCCACCGGCGAGGCGCGGGTGCGTGAGCTGAGCGACGGCGACCTGCGGCGGATTGTGACCGAACTTCCCGACCGGCCCCTGTTGGCGGGTGAGGACGGCCTGCGGCTCTCGCTGGCCGGGGCTCAGGATAAACTGCCGGTGGTCGTACTCGACGGCCGCGTCGCCCTGCCTCTTGGCGATACGCCGAGCACGCATATCATCAAGCCAGAGCCGCTTCGTTTTCCCGGACTGGCGGCAAACGAGTTCTTCTGCATGACGCTGGCCAAGGCCGTGGGGCTGAAGGTTGCTGAGGTCAAGCGCTTCGCGGTCGGCGACAAGCCGTGCCTTCTCCTTCAGCGGTATGACCGCACAGTTGCTTCCGACGGCACGGTCACGCGCATCCATCAAGAGGACTTCTGTCAGGCACTCGGATTCCCGCCTGAGCACAAGTACCAGCAGGAGGGCGGCCCCTTGCTGAGGGACTGTGTCGCCCTGCTCCGCGAGTGGTCTACCGCGCCGGTGCTCGATCTCCGCGACTTCATCGACGGCCAGATCTTCAACGTGCTGATCGGCAATGCCGACGCCCACGGCAAGAACTACTCCATGCTCTATCAGGGCGGCCAGCGGCGGCTCGCGCCTTTCTACGACCTGGTCTGCACCCTCGCCTGGCCTGAATTGTCCAAGACGCCGGCGATGAAGATCGGAGGGTGCGCTTCCCTGGACGTGTTCACCGCCGCGCCTTGGCAAAAGATGGCGCAGGAGGCACGGTTGGGCTGGCCCATGATTCGCGAACGCATGGAAGCGCTCTGCGCACAGGTCATTGACACGTTGCGCGGTTCCGCAATGCGCGAGGCGATGACCGGCGAGATGGAAGCGCGCTTGGCAGCGCTCGCGCTGGAACGGGCTTCGGCGTTGCGGGCGAACCTGACGCGTTGAGACACCCGCACCCGTACACGGCGTCTCCTTTCCGGTCCGGATAAGCGGCCCCTACCCCGTATGCGGGCTGATGCCCAAGAGCCGCGTCGCCTCGCGGCGCGGTCGGACCGCGGCGCACGGTGCGATTTTGCCGCGCGCCCGCCGCCCCTTCGTCTTCTCCGCTGGCAGCAGCGGCGCGGTGTAGCGCTCGTACAGCGCGAAGAGAAACTCCACGCGCTGGCGTTCGGACGCGAACGGCTCGGGGCGGTAGCACCGCTCCACCGCGCGGTCAAGCTCCGCATGCGCCTTTGCCAGTTCGGCGGGCATGGAAACGGGGTCGTACAGGTCGGCCAGCGTCGAGAGCGGGAATTTCGCGCGCGCGTCCAGCACCGCCTGCGCTTTCGCCTCCACCGCCTCCCTCTGCTTGGCGGCGGGCTTCTCCGGCCACGGGAAATTGTTGTAGACCAGCCCCGCCGAGTAACGGTAATCGGATTTCAACCTGCCGCACACCTGCCGCATCCATGCCATGTGCATGGTGGAGGTCAAGACGCCGAAATGGTAAAGAGTGGCGTCGGGGATGATGTTGACCAGATTGCTAGCGATCACATCGGGCGTCAAATACCCAATCGGAATGAAGGGGCGACGCTCTGACGAAACGCCCGGCACAACCAAAAAATTGGACTGAGGGAAGTTCTCAACGTGGAACCGCGTAGGCGTAGCGGCGATCTTACGCGTCGGCGCACTCTTGCTGGCGAGGCGGAAATCACGCACGGCCTCCACGCGCTGCATGGCATGAGGCATCTGTCGCAACCGCGCGGGCGGGCAATCCCCAAGCCACAGGCACCAGCGCTCAATGCTGTTGATGAATTCGTCTGACCCGATCCAGCGTCGGAAAAAGGGTGCCGCATCCGGTTCGAGTTTCAGGAAAGCCGCTTTCTCTTCGGGCTTGAACAGGTAATTGCCGCCGTCGATCGGCTTGTTGCCGATTCCGATTTCGGGCACGCCGCACAGCGGCGTTGAACGGTTCACAACAACGGCGTTGCCGCCTTCGATCAGATAGGGGCTGATGTTGCGAACCTCGCTGACCGCGATTGTCCCCTGCGCGTCTTCGCAAAGTCGTTTGACGGGAATATCGAACGTGGCAAAGCCTATGATGACGACGTGAACGTGGGCCTTGCCGCGCGCCTCACTGGCCCATGGAAACGTGCGGAATGCGAAATGAATCTTGACGCCGCGCCGGAACAGGGCGTTCCAGAGCACGCCGACCTGTTCGCCCTGAGAAATGGAATTAGTGGAAACGAACCCGACGCAGACGGCGGCACCCTGAATGTAGTCGGCAGCCTTGAAATACCAGCCGGTGACATAATCGAGAAGCCCGCAGTTCTGAACCCCGGCGGCGACATAGGTGAGATCGGCGCGTTGCGTGTCGTCCTGAAATTTCGCACCGATGAACGGCGGGTTGCCGAGAACGTAGGAGCACTGGTCGGGCGGGAGGACCGCTTTCCAGTCGAGCCGCAGGGCGTTGCCCAGCACGATGTTGGCGGACTTGCGCAGCGGCAGGCGCACGAAGTATTGGCCGAACGCCTCGGAGAGGCGCATGTTCATCTGGTGGTCCATGAGCCACATGGCCACCTCGGCGATGCGGGCGGGCCATTCCAGAATCTCGATGCCGGTGTAGGCGTCCACGTCCACGCGCGACAGCTCCTGCACGTTGAGCTGCAGTTGCACCTCGCCGCCGAACAGCGCCTTGAGGACTTCGATCTCCAGCAGCCGCAGCTCGCGGTAGGTGATGACAAGGAAGTTGCCGCACCCGCAAGCCGGATCGAAAAAGCGCAGGTTGCCCAGCTTCCCGTGGAACTGCCTGAGCATGGCCTTGCTGCGGCGGGCCTTTTCGAACTCCGCCCGCAGGCCGTCCATGAAAAGCGCGTTGATGACCTTGAGGATATCGCGCTCGGAGGTGTAGTGCCCGCCGGTTTGACGCCGTTCCTTCCCGTCCATGGTGCCTTGGAAAAGCGAGCCGAAGACCGCCGGAGAGATTTGCGACCAGTCGAACTCCGTGCACCGCAGCAGCGCGTCGCGCATGTCGCGGTTGAAGTTGGCGAATGCCAGACGCTCGGAGAACAGCGCGCCGTTGACGTACGGGAAGGCGGCGAGCATTTCATCAAGGTTCGTCTGCCGCCGCTCGGGCGGCATGTCCAGCACCTCGAAAAGCTGGGCCAGATGCAGGCCGAGGTCGGAACCGTCCTTGGCCGTCCGGTTTTCGAGATAATAGGTGAACGTGTCACGGTCGAACAGTCCCGTGTCTTCCGCGAAGAGGCAGAAGAGGATGCGCACGAGGAAACGTTCGAGGTCGTGGCCCGCATAGCCGCCGTCGGCCAGCGCGTCGTGCAGATCGTCAAGGATCTCCACGGCCCTGATGTTGACCGGGTCTTCCTCGCGCAGGCGTTGCTGCTTGTAGCCCGCGATGAAGGCGAACTCCTGAATGTGCTTGTGCAGCGCCTTGAGCGGGAACTCGGTCTTGCGGACATGCCTCCCCGAGAAAAGCGGGAGGTTAAGCTGCTCGTCGGGGTCCAAGTCGTACAGCACGATGCGCTCAAAGTCCGACAGGATCACATAGCGCGGCAATTCGCTTGTGCGTCCTTCGCGGGCGAGGTCCTCGTAGTAGGTAAACGCTTGAGACTCGGCCTGATCCAGACTCTTGCCCCGGCTCTTGTGTTCCGCCAGCACCAGGCCGCGCCAGAAAACATCAATGAAGCCGTACTGCCCTTTTATATTCTTAACCCGCTCCTCAAATGTGGCGATCAGGCGCCGCCGCACGCCGAAGACCTGAAAGAACTCATCCCAGAAGGATTTGGCCTCCGCGTCCTCGCGGCACTCTTCCGCCCATTCGCGCGAAAAACGGATGGCGTTCTGTCTGATCTCGTTCCAACTGATGGGCATAAAGACTCGTCTGTTACACGTTAGACGCCGTTACCGTATCACAGACAAACCGCCCCGTAAAGAAACACCGTTTGCCACGCGAGGCGCGGGCAGGGAGGGGTTTCGGGGTTGACTCTTTTCGCATCCCCCGCATAATGGGGGTCCATCACGCAGAGGGCGCGGAACGTCCCCGGGATACTCCTGAAAGGAGGGATGGATGTTGACCAGGAAAGGATTTCTGTTTTCCGTATCCGCCGCGGCGGTGTGCGGCGCGGCGGAAGCCGCCAAGGCGTATGCCGCTCCGGCGCGCCAGCCGTTCGACATCCAGCGATACCGTCCGGCGATGGACCGGTTCGCGTCGCGCAGGTGGGGCGTGTTCAATCACTTTCTCTGCGACGGCAAGGACACCTGGCGCGGCCGCGAGTATGCCGGAGCGGCCGCGGCGTGGAACGCGCGCGTGAACGAGGTGGACGTGAAGAAACTCGCCCGCGACCTCAAGGAGATGGGCGCCGGGTATTTCTTCCTCACGCTCATGCAGGGGTCGAAGTTCATGATCGCGCCGAACGCGGCGTACGATGAAATCATCGGCGCCAAGCCGGGAGAGGCGTGCGCCGAGCGCGACCTGCCGATGGAGATTGCGGACGAGCTGGCGAAACACGGAATTGATTTCTGCCTGTATTACACCGGCGACGGCCCGTGGAAGGACGACGTTGCCGGACACCGCATGGGACTGTGGGACCCGCGCGACAAGGTGCGCGTCTCGGATCCGTATGTGAAGAGGTGGACGAGCGTCCTCGAGGAATACGCCGTCCGTTACGGCGACAGGGTCAAGGCCTGGTGGATCGACGGGATGTATTCGGAATACATCAACTTCTACAAGCCGCACCACCTGAATTTTTATCACGACGCCATCCGGAAGGGCAACCCGACGGCGCTTGTGGCGAACAACAACGGGGTGAAGCCGAAGTACGTGAAGTACGGCGCGGAGGACACCTTCACCTGCGGCGAGTTCAATGATTTCACGGTGCTCCCGCCGGCGCGGTTCATCGACGGCGCGCAGTCCCATATTCTGGCCCCGCTCGGATTCGATCCGAAACGGCCCGCCGCCGCCGGGTGGGCTTCGCCCGGCTGCAAGCACACGAAAGAGTACATGGCCGGCTTCGTGAGGCTCGCGAACCTCGTCGGCATGCCGGTGACAATCGACATTCAGTGTTTCGGCGCCAGCCGCGCGAACGCGTTCGATCCGGAACAGCGCGAGGCGCTCAAATGGGTATCCGCGAATCTCTCATGAAAAAGATCGTGCTGACGATATGCGCGGCGACGGTATGGACCGCCGTTGCGTCCGAAGCGAAGCTCCGCCGCGATTTCCGGACCGGGCGTTATGCGCGGACGGTGCTGATCGCGGCCTTTAATTCCGAGGCGGACGACAAGGCCGCCGCCGATCTCGTCTGCACGGGCACGAACGACGAGCGCGTCCTCAACGCGGCGATCGCGTCGCTGAGGAAGGGCGGCACGATCCAGCTTCTCGACGGCGATTACCACGTGGACGAGTTCGCCAACGAGGGGAACAGCGCGATTTACTTCGGCTACAACGGCGGCGCCGCCCGCGTCATCAACCTCGTCGGCACGACGGAAAACAAATCGTACAACACGCGCTTCGGCGTGACGATCCACGTCACGAAACCGGCGATGGACAAAATGCGCCCGGACGGCGTCTACCGCCTGATCTACGGTGCGGCACAGAAACCCAAGGCCGAGGGCGACTTCTACACCTACACACACGTCAACAACGTCAACGTCGAGAACCTCTTCCTCTTCTTTTTCGACGCCTCGAAGCCGCTGCGCGGAATCGACGGCTCCAACTTCGGGCAGATGTATTTGAAGCAGGTCGGCGTCTTCACCGAAAATTATTTCCGCGACCGCTTTCTGCACTTGAAGCCCGCGATGCCCGCGAAGGGTTCGATCGGCGTCTACTCCGTGCCGGGCTCGAACGACGAGATGTCCCGCATCGGCTACGACTACGTCAACGTCGGCGGGCTCTACATCGGCTTCACCTTCAACAAGGTGGATCACCTGATCCTGCGTGCCTGCTCCGCGGCGCGATGCTGCTACGGCTACTGGTTCGTCGGCGGACCCAAGACGCTGACGCTGATCAACTGCGCGGACGAGGGCAACACCCACCTGCCGCGGTTCTGCGGGCGCGGCCACGTCACCGCGCTCGACTTCAACATCGAGCGCTTTAACGCCGCGTACATCCCCGACAGTCCCGACGGCGACGTCAACCACCGTGCGACCGAGGAGATTCCCGGCGGCTGGCACGGCACCTTCACGTACACGATTCAGGGCAACGCTTACGGCGTCCAGAATAAACCCGAGGGCTCTACCGCGAATTTCTGGGAGCCAGGCCATGGCCGCAATTTCCGTACTGTCAACCAGAACGACGACGCTTGTTTTCGTTGATGGATACGCGAAGAACCGGGGTTGAACGAGGCCTTTAGTAGACCGCGGACAGATTTTGTCCTGAATCTGATTCCCTTCTTTCGCACCCGTTCCCGTACACGTACCCGTACACGATCCGGCGCCGTCCCGTGAGCGAGAACGTGAACCGCTTCGCTGTGAACGCGCACGTCTCCGATCCTCACTCCCCGGCTTGGGTTCAGGAC
>JAVEYH010000098.1:0-13951 GCA_034003585.1 Kiritimatiellia bacterium | reverse complement strand
CCTGGAAAGCCTGGCGCATCGTCGCGGAAGACTGGCTGCTGGAAAGCGGCGAAGTCGTGGAGAAAACCAACAATGTGTTACCCCATTCCTTCGGCCGGCTCGGCTCATAATCAGGTTGCGGCCACACAGCGCAACCGCGTTGAAGGGTCCGGCGCCGGGCGAGGCATCCACTTCCTCGGTTTCCACCACCCAGTTGGCATGGCAAAACACGGCGCTGCTGGTCATAAGCATGACCGAGAACCACCGAAGCGTCACGTTACGTTTCATGGTCGCCTTCCTTTCTATCGGGGAAATCGATGGCCCATGGAATCAATTCCCGCGATTTTGTTTTTGATTCACGCGCTCATGGCACCTCCACTTTCACGCGGTAGAATCGGGCGGGATCGCCGCTCGCTTCGCTCATCGTGTCTTGCCCGCCCGCGCCGGGGCGCGGGCCTTGGCCGGGCACGTCGGCCCACGGGCCGGTCACGAGATTGGTCGCGGCTTGCAGCGTGTAGAAGCGGGCGGCCGAAGCGGGCGTGAAGCTCACGGTCACGGGCGGTCCGGGATCGAGCGTCAGCACCCGGAAGACATCGTTGGTGTCGGCGGGATCGGTGTCGGCGATGTTCTCGTGCAGCAGCGTCGTGCCCTTGCCCGGCACGGCGCGCGCGTCGACGTCGCTCCAGTCTTCGCCGCCTTCCGGCGCGAGACCGCGCGCAGCGTACCAGTCGAGGTCGGCGCCGCCGACGCTGCGGAAACGCGCGGTGACCGTGAGATTCGACCGAACGTTGGCATCGGTGCGTCCGGCATTCATCACGCCGTCGCTCCAGCGCCCGAACGCGCCGCTGTCGTTCGCGGGCACGGCAATGACCTGCGTGCCGCTTTCGCCCGAGCTGACGAGCTGCGTGATCACGCCCTGAATGCTGCCGCCCGTTCCGGCCAGATAGATGAGTGTGAAGAGACCGGTCGCGTCGGGGTCGGGGCCGATCATTCCCTCTTCCGCCGAAACCGTGAAGGCCCGCAGCTCATGGACCGTTGGAGAGAGGTAGCGCGCGAACACGCGCGCCGTGGCGTTGGATAGCGGCTCGATACGGATGTCGGCGTACTGGCCGCCTTCGTTGCTGCTCAACGCGTGTTGACTGCCGTTTGCGACCGACTCCGGATCGCAGAAGACGCACGCCAGCCGACCGTTGCGCGACCAGGCGGTCAGCAGTCTGCCTGACTCGCCGAGCCAGCCGCAGGCCAGGTCGTCAAGCGTGTCCTGCCCGGTCGCGGCCACCCCGAGCTCCGGCCACATCGCGGCTACGGACCGCCCGTTCCAATTGTAGTCCGGATTCTCCGGGTCGCGCGCCGGATCGGGCGCGTACCGCCGGATGCGGATCTCGCCGTCGCTCTCGGCCAAGCCCATGTACAAGCAGTCGTTCGTGCCGGCGGGGCACAGCGCGACGTGATCGACCGGTCCGGCGGTGATGTAGACGTAGTCCGACATTCCCGGCACGCAGAAACGTCCGCCGTCCCAGTAGCGCGAGGAGACGGACTGGTTGCTCTGGATGTACAGGATCCGGCCCGGCTCGCCGCTCCACACCTCGCCCGCCGAAGCTCCCACGCAGGCCAGCGCCGCGCCAAGCGCTGGCTGGCTGGCGCGGATGTTTTGCGGCAACGACCACACCGCTTCGAGCGGATCGAAAACTACGGCGCGGATGCGTCCTTCGTCGCTCTCGCGGCTCTCATGCGATTCCACGTAAGCGATGCTGAGCGTATCCCCCGTGGCGAAAACCTCCGCCTCTTTGAGATAGCCGTCGAGCGCCACGACGGTCTGCGGCGTTCCCCACGCGCCATCTTCGAAGAAGGTTGCCCGAATGACGGAAAAGGCGGACGGGTTCGTGGCGAGTCCGGGCTGTTCCTCCCAGACCAGCAGCCAGCGCCCGTCGCCCAGTTCCGCGAGACGGACAAGCCCCAGCCCCTCGACCGTGGCGATAACCATCGGCGTGCCGTAGACGCCGTCCGCAAGGACACTGATGACCAGCGCGGTCTGCCGCGTGGCGGCGTCGTACATGCCGAAGGCGAGCCAGGGACCGCCGACGGCATACGACGAGCCACGGGGCAAAGCGTGCGCCAGCACGGGGAGGGTGCCGGTGAACGTTGTTGAAGACGGGGCGGCCTCGTTCACGAGAATATCCAGATCGGTCATGGTCATCAGGCTTTCCGTCGTGTACTGGTAGTCGATGCGCGCGAGGTTCAGGCTCCAGGTCTTTTCGATCTCGGTGACGTACACATCGAGCTTGGCCGTGGCGAAGGCGTTGACATCGCCCTCGATACGTTTGACGGGGGGCCAGTCGCCGACCGTGTTCGGCGTGATGACAAGCGAGGGCTTGCCTGCGACCAGATCGTTCTCATTGCCGGTGATTTCGAGTCCGGCCCGGACGTACAGATGATCGCCGAGCGCGCTGCCTTCGAAGCTGGTGCCGAAGGTCAGGCCCAGGGTGAAGGTGTTCGTCACGGAAGCGTCGGTCGAGGTGGCGCCGCCGAACGCGTGGCGCGAGGGCGTCAGCGGATCCAGTTCCGGATAAAGGATGACATAGTCGCCGGAGTCATAGCCGCCGGTGTTGGGATCACCGACCGGCGCGCGCTCGAGCTCCACGGTGCGCCACGTCTCCTTGGACTCGACCGCGCCGCCGGCGTCGAGACGCGCGTAGAGTTTCAGAAGGTTTGTGCGATCCGCGGCGGTGAGGAACGGCCCCACGTAAGGGAGTTTGCCGGTAATCCCCTCGAGATTGTAGCGCAAAGTCAAGTCGAAGGAAGCGCCGACGCTCGTCTCGACCTCGCGCTCGCGCCAATCGCCGCCGGCGAACTGTCCGCTGTGTTTCGTCTGCGCCATGCCGCTGATGCTGTTGACCGTTCCCTCCACGCCGATGCCTTTGGCAATGCCCGGCATGTAGTCGGAAAAATCGATCTCCTCTTTGCCGACGCTACCCCCCACCTCGAAGGAGATGTCGCGGGTCTCGCCGCTGAAACCGATCGCGGCGGAGGCCTCGAACTGGAGCCCGAGCAGACCGGGCCCCAGACTCAACCCGCCCTCGCCGGCCGCTTCGTTGCCTTCGGTCCAGGCGACGCCCAGACCGTAGGTGTACGAAAGGTAGCCGTTTTCCTGACTGACTCCGCCGGTGATGCTCGGCAGCGCGGAAAGCTTGCCGTCGGGCTGTTTGGAGGCAAAAGTCTCCTTGAGTTCGGCGTAGCTGCCCTGGACCGACCCGGCCGTCGCCAGCATGTCCGCGGCGAACGCGAGCCAGCGCGGCATCGTCACGGAGTGCAGGCGGTTCGTGCCGAGCGGCAGGATTGTCGCGGCGCCCTTGCCCGTGAGCGCCACAAGCACGGGATTCACATCGCCCGCCGGAATTTCCGCCACATTCAACGCGCCGGTGATGACGGCCGCGTCAGTGCGTCCGGGGAAAGCGAATCGGCGGTAGAAACCCTTGTTTCGAATCGTCTCCCGCATCCAAACCTCGATGCCGGCGGGATCGTCCGCCATAGGCAGGTGGTTGCGGTTTTTCGGATAGAACTCCGTGTCCGTGGCCGGCAGCAGCGGAACCGCATTGGTATTGGCATCGGTCCGGCGCGCGTCCACGATCCAGAACTCCCCAAGCCAGTCGTCGAGCGCCACGTCCTCGGTTCCCCCGGGCGAGCCGTCGGACTGATCGAAACGTTGCATCGGATAGGTCTGCGTGGTGATCGCGGCCGACGCGCCGACGCGCAGGGTAACGGCCTCCTCGGTCTCGTCTTTCTTCTCCGTGCCGCCCGCTTTCACGCCGTGCAGCACCGCGCCCTGTCGGTCCCACGCGTCAAGTGCCAGGCTTAGGCCCACGGGCGTTATCGGCAACGGTTGGGCGAGCGCGGCGCTGAAGCTCAGGGCGTTGGTGGCGGTGATCAAATCGCCCAGTACGAGGCGCGTCCGCACCGGCAGATAGCCGGCATGGTGCACGTCGAGCAGATAGGCGCCAAAGCCGGCGGCAATTCCCGTCAGCGAGAATGTGCCGTCCGACAGCGTGTGCACGCCTTGTGCCGTCCCGCCGCTGGCCAGGCGAGTCATGCCGCCATCCGAACGCAGCAGTCTCACGACGGCGTTGCTGACCGGCTCGCCGGTCCGGGCGTGCGTCAGCATCCCCGTCAGGTCAATGACCGGCGCGGCGTAGATCGTGGCCAGCACTTCCGTGACGGTATTGGTCACGTTGACCGCATAGCCGACCCGTTCCCACGCCCAAGCGCCCGCCGCGCCGGGGACCGCCGCGAGGACAGCTTCCCCGGTGACGCCGGAGAACTGATGCGGCGCCGTGTAGTCCGTGCCGTTGAAACGGAACGGCATGTCGGGAACAGCGAAGTCCTGGGCGTCGGCCTGGCGCGCCGTGACGGTCAGGGTGTAGGGCGAGAGGTTCACGTTCGCCTTGGCGCCCAGCGTGCTGGCGACCCAGTTGCCCAACTCGTTGCGGTTGGCTTGATACAGATCGCCGCCGTGGCTGATGTAGAGGCACTCCACGCGGGCGTCATTGACGCGGGAGGCGTAGCCGAACACCCGTGTCGGCCACTCGGTGTAGCGGACATAAAGGGGGGCGGTCTGGTAGCTGCTCAGTTCCTCGCCATCCATGAACAACACAGTCACCGTGGCTGCCTCGGAACCGGGATCGGCGAAAGAGGATTCCCCTCCGTCGTAGATGCGCATCGGCAGGGGATCGGCACCGTAGGGCGGCTCCGCGGCCGGCTTGTCGCCGGGGTAGTCGCCCCAGTCGAAACACGTGAACACCTGTCCGGTGGACTGGGTCTGCAGATAATCGTGCGTGCCGCCTTCAAACGTGTAGGCTCCGGCGGCAAGATTGGTCCAGACCGCGAACATGCCCGCATCGTCAAGAAGAACAGGCGCATGGAGGCTGCCCGCGCCGGAGAGAACCATCTCGGACTGGCTCTCAAGCAGGTCTGAAGTCTGAACCCACGCCTCGGTCTGGGCGTTCCGGAAGACCAGCCGTCGGGCGATTTCCCCTGACTCGCCGAGCGCCTTTCTGATGTGGTAGCGCTGGAGCCGGGTGACCAGATCGAGATGGCCGGCATCCGCCGAATCGATGCGCAGGCCGTAGCCTTTGAGATGGGCGGAGTCATAGGCTGCGACCGTCCATTCCGCAGGTTTGCTGTAGGCGGCGGGCCACGGATATTCCGTAACGGGGACACCGGTTCTGGCCAACACCACTTTCTCGCCCCAATAGCCGTTCATGGAGGGGATTTCGATGCCGTAGATGCCGGGCGGCAGCGTGACGGCGTAGTTGCCGCTGGCGTCGGTCGTCACGACATGTGTCAGGTTCGAGGGCGTGAACGCAGCCTGCGCGGTTTCGTGAATGACGAACCGCACCTCGGTGTTGGTGACCGGCCGGTACAGGGGCTCGCCCGCCGCGCTGAGGGTGTCGGCCGCGAAGAGCGTTCCATGATACTCGGCCGGCACGACTTCCGCCCGGATGGTATGTTCGGTGGTCGCGCCCTCTCGGATGAAAACCTGCTGGGGCGGGAAGCGGAAGGCGAACCGGAAGATTTGCCGCGGCGGCACGGAGTGCTCCCCGAACGCGCTGTAGACATCCAGCGGCAGGCAGAACAGCTCGTACGTGCCCGCGCCCCAGGGCGAGCGCGGCCCGTAGGCCGTGGTCGCGCGAAACGGCAGCGACGCGGTGCGGTCGAGGCTCCACGTGTCATCAAAACCCTCGGTGTTGCTGTTCGGCAGCCCGCGCTGGCCGATGGGAATCGAGGTCGTCCCCGAGAGATAGTTGAAGACCGGCTGGTCGAAGAAAAGCTGGAACGATGTGCCGGCGGTGATCGCGGGCCGCGTGACGATCACCGGCGTCGCGAAACTTCCGCCGGCGTCGGGCGCGATGTCGTAGTGGGCGAGCGCGAAGCCGGGCCGGCGGATCGTGATGCGCGTCGGCAGACACGCCACGCGCTCGAAGAAGCACTTCCCGTCCTTGTCCGTGATCCCCGTCCGGGCAGGATACAGAGACGTGCCCTGCGCCGTGTCGTACCCCTTGATCTCGACCCAGAAGTTCTGGACGTACACCGGCATACCCTCCATCCACGCATAGGGCGGATTCATGTCCACGGTGAACGCGCTTTTCTTCGGCTCGAGTCGGATATTGACCAGCTTGGCGTTCTGCACCAGCCGGCGCTCGGTGTCGAAGGCCTTCCACCAGCCGCGGTGCGTGTCGTCAGGATGGTTGACCGCAAATTCGGCATGGCCCTGCGGCACGCCCCGGAAGCAGAGCGTGCCGTTTTCGTCGGTCACGAGCCTGCGCTCCTCCAGCAGCACGCCGCCGACGGCTTCAGACCAAACGGCCATCATCACCGCGACCTGTCCGATCGGGATGCCGGCGAGCGCGCAGTTGACCTGCACGTAGAGGTCGTAGCCGGGAGCCGGCAACGGCGTGAGAAAGAGTGCGACGTCAGAACCCGCCTGGATCGTGAGATTGGTTTCGCCGTTCTCGTAGGCCGGATGGGTCGCCGTCACTTGATACGCGCCGGGCGCCAGCCCTGGCATGCGGAAGCGTCCGAACGCATCGGTTGTCTCGACGCGGCAGACAACAGACGTGTCGGCGGCGAGCGCAACGGCCACGGTCGCACCCTCGATAGGATGCGCGGCGGTTGCGGCTTCGCGCACCTGGCCGGAAAAATGGATCGCCCGGGCCAGCTCGACCTGCTGCGTGACCGCGCCGCCGTCAGGGAATTCGATTGGCAACTGGAACGTCTGGTAGTAGGGATCCGACACGCGCAACACGCGCTCGCCCGGCAGGATGCCCGTCACCGTGGACCACCCCGTGGCGTCGGTGGCGGCGGTCCAGGAAGCGGACGCATCTTCCTGCACCCGCCATACGCCGACGGGCGCTCCCCAGAGCGCGCTGCCGTCTGGCGCATCGACGCGGACGCGCAGCGTCGCCGGGCGCCGCATCGCGATGTCGTTTGTGACGGTCTGGCCGGACACCGTCGCAACGGTGTTCGAATGATCGCAGTAGCCTGCGGCGGCGGCGGTGACGGCATACTCGCCTTCGGCAAGCTGATCGGCAACGTAAAGCCCGTTTGTGTCGCTGACCGCCTGAGCTTGCATGGGGCCGTTGATCTGCACCGTGACATTGCTGAGCGGGGTTCCGGAAGACCATCCGGTTACTGTGCCGCGGATCGCGGCGCCCTCGGCAAGGGTAAACGGGAAAGCGTAGGTTTCAGGCGCGTCCAGCGTCACCGGCGCGTTGGTGGCCATGTATGGCGGAGGCGGCAGGACGGTCATCGAATAGCCTCCCACGCCGATGCCGTCCATCGCGTACCGTCCTTCTGCGTCGGTGATGGTCTCGTGTTCGACGACGCCGTCGCCCGCAACCCAATCGAGACGCACCACGGCATTCGAGACGGGATCGCCCGAGGCGTTCTCAACCCGTCCGGTCACCGAGCACGGAGGGAGCAGCACGCAGATCGGTTCGAAGAAGGCATAGTCTCCGATTTCGGACTCATCCCAATGCTCGCGCCATGTGCCGAAGCCTTCTTTTTCGATTGTCAGCACGACCGGTCCCGCGCTGCGGTAGCAGCTCAGGTAGCAGGTATCCCACCACATTGTCTCCGAGGTATAGGGTTCGCCTCCATAGGGGGAGCTGCCGCCATAGAGTTTTGCGGTGGCTCCCGACAAGGAGCCCCCGTCGCCGTCTTTGACGGTTGCGTAGACATCCACCCAGACGCCCGCCCGCGCCGTTGTCATGAGTAACAGGCTCATGAACAGTGTGCGCATCTGTTTTCGGTTCATGGCCGATCTCCTTTCTTCCGGTCATCTCGATTCAGTCGTTCACGGCACCTCCACTTTTATTCTGTAAAAGCGTGCGGGGGCGTCGCCGTCATCTTCCATGGTGTCCTCGCCTTCGCCGCCCATGCGCGGGCCTTGACCGGGCACGTCAAGCCAGATACCGTTCACAAGGTCATCCACGTATTGCAGCGTGTAGTCGCGGTCGGGCGTGGCCGGTTCGAAGATCACGGTCGCCGGCGGTCCGGGATCCATGCCGGAAATGCGGAACGCGCTCGCGGAGTTGGTCGGGTCGGTGCCCGCGATGAACTCCTGCCAGTTGAAGAACGAATCACCATCGCTGTCCAGGGCCTCGGCCTCGTCGAACGTCAGGCCGCCGTCGGTCAGGTTGTACTGCGTCAGCCAACTGTGTGGCGTCTCCAGCGTGGCCAGCGCGGGATAGACTGCCACGTCGTCGACGCAGACGCCGTAGCCCGACTCGCTTCTCCCTTCAAAAGCGATGGAGTAGGTGGATGAAGCCCCCGGCAAGTCAATAATGCGCTGCGTCCACGCAGGGACATTTGTGGTGAACGAGGCGCCGGGAATCAGCGTCCACGCGCCGTCCGCCGAGGTCTTGTAATATACAGACAGGCGATCCGGCGCGCTCCATTGTGCCTGCGCGTGCCAGAATGAAAGGCGCATGCCGCCATAAGGCAAGTTCAAAGGCGGGGTAATAAGACGTGTGGTCGCGCCGCCCCAGCGGAAAAACAGGGCGTTGTAACTGCCGCTGTGCGCCGCGGCGGGGTTGCCCGAGTAGCCTCCGCTCTGGAATGTCCACAAGTAGCTGTTCCAGACATACGCCTGTGTCCACCCCGGCGGCATCGCGCCGCCATGCTCGAAGCCCTCCGAAAAGACCAAACCGCTGTCTGACGCTTTGACCGTGAAGTTCCAGACCGGACCCGCCGAAAACTCGCCCTGCGCATCGAACTCCGCAATCCGCCAGAAATAGGTCGTGCGATACGTCAGCGGCGTTGCGGAGCGATAGTCCGACCAGAGCGTCGTGCCGTCGTAACGGACGCGCGCGGAGACGGCCATCGATGCCACGGCTTCGGCATTGGTCGAAAAATAGACTGCGTTGCAGACCGCAGCGGGCGGATTCGTCCAGGACAGTTCAACCGCCCGGGAGATGTCCATCGCTTCGTGGGGCGGCTGGGGCGCGCCCGGCGACCCTGAAGGTCCGGACAGCGGCTCGACCTGATCTGCACCTGAAATGGCAGCGGACAACCCGTTGACGCTGGCCGTTCCGTCAAGCGGGTAGGCGCGCCTGTTCACACCGATGTTACCCACCCGGTAGGTCATCGTGCGGCTCTGTCCGTCGTCGAACGGTCCCCAGCGGATGATTCGCGCCGCGTCGTCCCACACCCCGCTTTCCGTGATGGCGCTTGGGGTCAGGCCAAAGGCCACGGTTTCGGCCACGCTGTAACTGATGGTGTCGCCGGAAAGCACGGTCGCGGTGACGGCGATCAAGGGCGTCGCGCAGTCGGCGATCAGGATCTCGCGGGAGACTTGGATCAGATCTTCGGACCGCTGCGGCGGCGTGGCGTACAGGCCGTATGCGGCACGGCTGGGCGTCATGCCGTCCTTGAAGCCGCGCACGCTCAGCAGGGTGCCGGACGAGATCGTGATCGCTCCCTCCACCAGCGCGGATGAAGCGGTCGGCAGAGTCCCGTCCAGCGTGTAGCGGAGTTCCGCGTCCGCCGTGGCGCAGGCGACGCTCACCCCCACCGGCAACGCGCTCGCGGCAGGCGGATCAAGGGTCGGCGTGGCGACCTGCGCCGGCGGCGTTGTCGCGGGCGCGGGAAGCGCGGCGCCCACAATGACACTGGTACCGGTCAGGGCGAACACGGCGTGTCCGTCCATCCAGACGTTTCCCTCAATCGGGTGGCTGCCGGAGCGGCCCGCGACGCGGTAGGTCAGGGTTGTGCCGGCGACCAGGTCAAACGGTCCCCAGCGCAGCGTCCTTCCGCCCGCGAGAACCGCGCCCGCCGAGGAAGGCGTGGCCGCGACGGTCAGCGTCCCGGGCAGGCGCTCCTCGACGGCATGGCAGACGCCGGTGCCCTCGAATGTGATGGCCAGCGTAACCACCGCTTCGTCCGGCGCGTCGTTGGTCGACGAACGCGTAAACGCGAATTCCGCAGCCGACGCGCCATGCGCGGCCATCGCGGCGCAAAGAATGAGCCGGGGTAAAAGTTGGTTTTTCATGACGACCTCCTTTCACCGCGTTTCAGTTGGTATCCGGCGTCCAGCAGGCCGGCTTTTTGCCGCCGGTATTCTGGTAGGCGCCGTTGTTTTGCTGCCGCAGGAAACCGGCGCGGGTGGCGAAGTCGGCGTCAACGGGTGAGGGCGGTGTCACCCAGAGGCCGTTGGTTTTCCAGGCCGCCGCGTAGTCGGCATACTCCGCCGCGCTGAGCGTCCAGTCAGCATCGAGATCGGCCGGATGGGTGTCGGTCACGGCCGGCATCTCGTCCGCCCCGATGTCCACCCGCGCATTGACCACGCGCGGTTCACCGTCGAGGTCGACCGCAGGCAACTCCGGCGCATCGTCCTTGCCGGCGTCGAGACAGGGTGACCCCGGCATCAGGTGGTAGTCATGATTTGGAGCGTCGTAAAACATCGGCGCGGCATTGGTGTTGTCCGAAAAGACATCCCAAAGGCCGGAGACGTCCCCCGCGCAGTTGAAGGTGAACACCTTGCTGGCTCCCGTGCCGGTCACGTACACGTCGCCGCCGAGGCCGTCCGCCGTGTTGCCCCAGATGATGTTGTTGTGGACCGCCAGGATTTCGCTGGCGCCCGCCACCGAGATCCACGCGCCGCCACCCTGCCCCGCTGCCGAGTTGGCGGTAACGGTGTTGTTGACCATATCGAGCCGCGTCGACGGAACGATCTTCAGACCGCCGCCGTTCAACGTGGAGCCCGACTGGGTGTTGCCGGCCACGACGTTGCCGACCAGCCGCAGCGTCTTGCCCGAGATCTCGGCCCCGGCACCCGGGCCGGCCGCGTTGCCGATGATGCGATTCCGCTCCACCGTCAACGTGCCGGCAGGCACAGTCGCATACATCCCACCGCCGTTCGCCGGCGAGGAGCCTGCGGACGTGTTGTTGGAAAGGGTGTTGTCGGCGAGTGTGATGTTCGCACTGGACGAGGCGGTGAGAAAGAGTCCGCCGCCGTAGGCGCCGTAATTGCCGTTCAGTCTGAGCGTCTGGTTGCCGGAAAAGAGGTTGTTGGTGATCACCACGGCGGGACAGGCATTGGCTTGCACATAGAGTCCGCCGCCGTGCACCCCGCCACTGTATGATGACCCCGCCGAGGGAGCGGATGCCTGGTTGCCGGCAAACCGGTTGCCGGCCAGCGTGATGGACTGCGCAGAATTTGCCAGAATGTACAGACCGCCACCGAACATGTCGCCGTTCCCGACTATCGTGTTTCTGTCGATGCGGTTGCCCGTGAGCGAGAGGTTGCCCGCGCCGGACATCGTTACGTAGACACCTGCGCCATATCCGTCGCCAACATACATGGAAGACCGCGTAGACTGAATGTAGTTGGCGCTCACCGTGTTGCCTTCGAGCGTGGCGCTGCCGGTGGTCAGGGTGATGTAGATGCCCGATCCGTATGCGCTATAGAGGCTCGACCGGCTCTGGTTGGCCTCGACCGTGTTGCCGCTCATGAGCAGCGTGCCTGTACCGATCGACAGCCAGACCCCGGAAGCGTGCGTGCCCTGCACGTTCAGATAATGCCCCGCGATGCGGTTGTCGCGCAGGGTGGTCGCGGTTCCGTTGACGGCGGTGATGGACAGCCCCCGCCCGGCCAGAGTCGACTGCTGGCCGTCGATTACAGTGCGTTCCAGCAGAATCCCGCCCGTGGCGCCGGAGAGGGTCACGCCGTCGCCGGTGGCCGTGGCCGCGCGCGTGACCGTGCAGTCCACGATGGATGCCACGTCTGCCTTGGAGATGCCGATGCCGGCGCCCAGCATCGCGCCCGTGGCTGTCACTGTGCAGTTGGAAACCAGCGCGTCGCCGGAGGTGGAGAGCTGCAAGGCGGTCGTGGCCGCCGCGCCGCAGTTGCGCAGGAGCGTGATACCCGCGACGGTGACGTCCGCCGCCGCGCTCATGTTGATGTTCAGCGCCCGTCCGCGGCCGCCGTCGAGCGTGATCTCATGCGGCGCGACACCCGGCTCGGCCCGGAGCGTCAGGGCCTGGGCTTCGGAACTGGCGTAGGACAACTGGCCGGGATAGTACCCTGCAGCGAGAAAGGCCGTGTCCGCCTCGCCATTTGAAGCGGCGACCGTCAGGGCTGTCTGCAGCTCCTGCGCGGTCGTCGCGTGGAATTCCGCCGCCTCCGCCGTCGCCGAGACGACGACCAAGCTCATGATGATCCTGCCCAACATCTTCATGAATCTCCTCTTTCTCGCGGCAAACCCGCGTGGTTCGTTTGTCTCATCGTTCTCATGATGCGTACCTTCCGCTTTCGTTTTCTCCTTCATCCCGCTCCTCGTCCCGGATGCGCTGCTGCCTGCGGTTCCCGGTGATGATGCCCAGCGGCAGCAGGATGCCGTAGGGGATCCAGAGCAGATGGCGCCAAGGCATGGGCAGCAGAAACATCAGCGCCAGGAACGCCAGTCCCGCGACCCAAATCACCGCGCAGGCCCGGATCATGAACGCTCGCTCGCGCGGGCCGTTCGTGTTGCGGACGCTTGCCCAAGTGCCGACAACCCCGCCCGCCAGACCGACCAGACAACCGGCCGCCACTGCGGCGACAAGCATGATATTCATGATACCCCTCCTGCCGTCACGCGGATGCAGCGTTTGCGAAGAGACCGCACCGGGAGCACCGGAATGTTTCCCGAACGCTGCCCGGATTCGCATGACGCGGCCATGTAACGATGCGTAGTATTGCTGAAAAAGGCTTGTCAGGGTGTGACCGATCCTGCCATAACGGTCTTTATTTCGCTAGAAGTGCGCGAAGACCCCGCTCCCTATGGTGAAGGGGCGCGGGATGGCGCCTGATCCGGATGTGCGGCCCGGCGGACTGCGTGCGCGGATCGGGAAGCGGCCCTCCCTCCGAGTCATGCGGGGGCGTGCCGCGCATTGGCAGCGCCGTTGCGTTCGCGCGTGGCGTGAACCGGGGGCAGTCCCTGGGCCGGTACCCGGTCGATCGGGATGCAGAGCCGGCAGTGCAGGGGGTGCCCCGTGACCAGCGGGAAAAACTCGCAGGCGCGGGTCGGCACCTCCGTCGGGTCATGCAGCATCAGCATGCGCGAATCTCGCAGAGCGTGGCCGCTCGCGGCGAAGCAGCGCATCGCGAAAAAGTCCCAGGCCGGCCCCAATGCGGACAAGGGGCCTGCAAAGGGCAGGATCAGATGCCGGCCGCCCGGCAGGGTTGTCATGAACGGCGGCACCGTTGCCGAGGGGATCGCCTGGCAGGCCGGGTCCAGCACCAGCGCGGCGTCGATCCGCGCATGGGGGGGGGATGTGATCGCGGCGTCGTCATACAGCACGGTGACCGGCAACGTGTGCGGCGTGAGAAAGCCGTGCCCGTGTCCCCAGCGCCCGAGTTTCAGCCAGACCGACGCCGCGTTTCGCGCAGGCCCGAGATGGGGCCACGCGGCCACGCGCATGGGCGGCAGGGTGATCTCATACGCCGCGCCCACGCCGGGCGGCGGCGTGACGGAAATCCGCTCGCGCCGCAGGCGCATGCGGTCGCGGAACACGCCGGGCGTGCAGCCGAACCGTTCACGGAAGGCTCGGGTGAACGCCTCGCGCGACTCGTATCCGCCCGCCAGCGCCGCGTCGATCACCGGCAGATCGGTGTATGCCAGCCATGCGGCGGCCCGTTCCTGCCGCAGCCTGGCGACGTGATCCCCGGGAGATTCGCGCAGCACGGTCTGGAAGAGCCGGTGGAACTGGCGTTCGGACAAACCGGTGCCCCGCGCCATCTCAATCACGCGCAATCCCTCATCCAGCCGGTCGCGCAGGGCGGTCGCCACCTGCCAGATTCCCGCGGTATGATTTGTCGCAATCATGTCATGATGGAAGTATCAGAAACGGCAAGGAAATGCAACGGGTAATCGGTTGGTGGCCGGGGATGCGGGTTCCGTGCGTGTATTGGGCGAAGCGCAGCCGGGAGCGCGGG
>JAVEYH010000097.1:3645-13994 GCA_034003585.1 Kiritimatiellia bacterium | reverse complement strand
ATGGGTTGCTGACTCCGGTGTGGTGTGTTACCGTTCATAACGCGGGAGGCGACGGATCCGGTGCGGGGGTCTTTGCCGGGAAAGGCGGGAAAGGGATGCGGGTACTGATTACAGGCGGGGCCGGTTTTCTGGGACGGCATCTGTGCGCGGCGTTGCTGACGCGCGGTGACGAGGTGTCAGTCGCCAGCCGACGGCCCGGGACGGTGGGCAGCCTGTGCGGTCCGAAGGTGAGGCCGGTGGCCGATGATTTTGCGGCGCGTCTGGCGCGGGAACCGTTCGACGCGGTGATTCATCTGGCGGGCGCCCCGGTCTTCGATCGGCGGTGGCGGACCGCGCGGAAAACCGGGTTGTGGGAGAGCCGGGTGACCTCGACCCGAAGGCTGGTTGAGGGGATTGCCGGAGCCTTCGCGCGGCCTGCTGTGCTGCTCAGCGCCTCGGCGACCGGCTATTACGGGGACCGGGCGGATGAGGTGCTGGACGAATCGGCCGCGCACGGCAGGGATTTTCTCGGGCGGCTCTGCACAGCGTGGGAGGCGGCCGCGGAAGAGGCCCGCGGAAGCGGCGTGCGTGTGTGCCGGTTGCGGACCGGCATGGTGTTGGACGCGTCGGGCGGCGCGCTCCGACGCATGGTGCCCCCGTTTCGCATGGGATGGGGGGCACGCCTCGGCGACGGGCGGCAGTGGGTCAGTTGGATTCACATCGGGGATTGGGTCGGACTGGTCTTGCGGTTGTTGGATGACGCGCGCGCCGCCGGGCCCTTCAACCTCACGGCACCGCAGCCGGTGCGGCAGGCGGAGTTCGCCGCGACGCTGGGCGCGTTGTTGCGCCGTCCCGTCCGGTGCGCGGTTCCGGGCTGGCTGTTGCGGGCCGGTCTTGGTGAGCGCGCGGCGCTGCTGCTCGCGAGCCAGCGCGTTGTGCCGGCGGCGGCCCTGGCGCGGGGTCACGCCTTCCGGTATCCCGATCTGGAGGGAGCGCTGCGCTCGTTGATCGGCCATCCCGCTTCTGGGACGGTGAGCCGGTAAGGATGACCGAATGTTGCGATATGAGCGAGAGATTTGGGGCGCGGCGCCCGGCGAGATGTTGGCCGGGGTGGACGAGGCGGGGCGCGGCTGTCTGGCCGGACCGGTGGTGGCGGGCGCGGTGACGATGCCGCGGCAGCTTGCCGAAACGCTGTTCGCCGGTGAGCTGGCTTGCCTGACGGACTCTAAGCAATTGAGTCCCGCGCGACGCGAGCGGTATTTCGATCTGCTGAGCCACCGCGACGGGATCGCGCTGGCCACCGGCTGGTGCTCGGCGGCGGAGATTGACCGGCTGAACATTCTCGCGGCCACGCATCTCGCCATGCGCCGTGCCATCGAGTCTCTCGCCGTGCGGGTCGGCCGCGCGCTGGTTGACGGCCTGCCGGTGAAAGGCCTGCCGTGCCCGTCCACAGCGATCGTTCAGGGTGACGGCAAGAGTCTGCTGATCGCGGCCGCCAGCGTGGTGGCCAAAGTCAGCCGCGACCGGTTCATGCGCAAACTCGACGCGCGGTATCCCCAGTACGGCTTTGCCGTGAACAAGGGGTATGGCGTGCACGCGCACATGGCCGCACTCTTCAAATACGGCGCCTGCCCCGAACACCGCCACACCTTCCGGCCGGTGTCGGACGCCGATCAGAGGCTGCCGGGCTTCGAAGGGTGAATCAGGTGGCCGGGATCGGGATCGAACGAAGAGGGGAATCTCGGAAAACCGGGTTACGCCGTCGGCGGCAGCTCGCGGCCGCGGATCTTGATGTGCAGTTCGCGGAGCTGTTTCTCGGAAACGTCGGAGGGCGCGTTCATCATCAGGTCCTGGGCCTTCTGGTTCATCGGGAAAGCGATCACCTCGCGGATGTTCTCCTCGCCCGCCAGCAGCATGACCATGCGGTCCACACCGGGCGCGATGCCGCCGTGGGGCGGCGCGCCGTACCGGAAGGCATTGAGCAGGCAGGAGAATTTCTCCTCCACGACCTCGGGGCCATACCCCGCGATCTCGAATGCTTTGTACATGATCTCGGGCAGATGGTTGCGGATCGCGCCGCTGGAGAGTTCGATGCCGTTGCAGACCACATCGTACTGGTACGCCAGGATCTCCAGCGGGGGTTTGTTCAGCAGGGCCTCCATGCCGCCCTGCGGCATGGAGAACGGATTGTGCGAGAAGCCGACACAGCCGGTCTCGGGGTCGGTCTCGAACATCGGGAAATCGACGATCCAGCAGAAGCGGAACACCCCGTTGTCGATCAGCTCGAGGTCGCGCCCCAGTTTGACGCGGAGGTCGCCGCCGATCTTGGCGGCCTTGTCCGGTGCGTCGCACACGAAGAAGATCACGTCGCCGTCCGCGGCGTTGCCCATCCGCGCCAGCTCGGCCAATTCGGCCGGGGTAAGGAACTTCTGGATCGGCCCTTTGACGGCGCTCCCGTCCCAGATCAGATAGGCGAGGCCCTTCGATCCGAGCGATTTGGCGTGCTCGACGAGCTTGTCGAAGAAGCTCCGGGGTTTGTCCTTGATCCCCTTGACCGGGATCGCGCGAACGGCGGCGCCGTTTTGGACGGCCGCTGCGAACGCGTTGAATCCTGAGTTCCGGAAGAGTTCGGAGCAGTCGAACATCTCGATCGGGATGCGCAGATCGGGCTTGTCGCTGCCGTATTTGAGCATGGCCTCGCGAAAGGGGATGCGGACCCAGGGCGTGGCATCCGTCTTTTTCTCCGAGAAGTGCGTAAAGGTTTTGTGCAGCACGTCTTCGACGACCGCGAACACGTCTTCCTGCGTGACAAACGCCATCTCCATGTCCAACTGGTAGAACTCGCCGGGCGAGCGGTCGGCGCGCGCGTCCTCGTCGCGGAAGCAGGGCGCGATCTGAAAATAGCGGTCGAACCCCGCGACCATCAGCAACTGCTTGAAGAGCTGGGGAGCCTGCGGCAGGGCGTAAAATTTGCCGTGGTGCACGCGGCTGGGCACGAGATAGTCGCGCGCGCCTTCGGGTGAGCTGCACGTCAGGATCGGCGTCTGGTACTCGTTGAACCCGTGCGCCTCCATGGCCTTGCGCAGGAAAGCGATGATCTGCGAACGCAACAGGATGTTGCGGTGGATGCGCGCGCGCCGCAGATCCAGAAACCGGTATTTCAGACGCAGGTCCTCGGCCCCGTCCTCGTCGCCCGGCAGATAGAGCGGCGTCTGCTCCGAGGCGGCCTCGATCAGGCAGGCGTTCGCCACGAGCTCGACCTCGCCGGTGGGGAGGTCGGGGTTGACGGTTGAAGGCTCGCGCAGGGTCACCTCGCCGGTCACGGTGATCACGCTCTCCAGCTTGGTTTTGGAAAGCGGTTCGAAGAACGGGCGGCTCGGATGGACCACCACTTGTGTGATGCCGTAGTGGTCGCGCAGATCGATGAACAGGATGCCGCCGTGGTCCCGGACCCGGAAGATCCAGCCGGAAAGCTTGGCGGTCGCGCCCGCGTCGGCGGCGCGGAGTTCGTTGCAGGTGTGTGAACGGTACAGGTGCATGATTTTCGGTTTCCTTAAAAAAAGTGACAAAAAGATAACAAAAAGGGGCGCAGGATGCCATGAGGGATTTTTGTCTTCACCTGCGGTGGCGTTCCGGTTATGGTGTGCAGACACAATGGGAAAGGGGAGGGCACCAGAATGCGACAGATCACGGTTTGGGCGGCGTGTGTAGCGGCCGCGTGGGGCTGCGGGGCGCAGGTGACGGTCACCGGTCCGGACGGGCGGGTTTCGGCGGAGGTCGGGCCGGATGAACTGGGCCGGCTTTCGTACCGGGTGCTCGCCGACGGATGCGAGGTGTTGCCGTGTTCGCCGCTCGGCATCACCGTGGACGGACGTGACTGGGGCAAGGGGGTCAGGCTCGGCAAGCCCGTGTTCCGCTCCTTCCGGGAGAAGTATGCGGTGCAGGGGTTGCACGACACGGCGGTCAACCGGTACCGCGAGGCCCTGATCCCGCTGATGTGCGGGGATTGCGGCGGACAGGCCGGGACCCTGGAGTTCCGGGTTTTTGACGACGGCGCGGCCTACCGGTACCGTGTGCCCGGCAAGGGTATGCGGACGGTCGCGGGCGAGTCAAGCGCGTGGGTGCTGCCCCGCGGCGCGCGGGTGTGGTATCAGAAAAATGTCCGCGATCATGAGGATGTGTACCTGGAGCAGGCGGCGGAGGAGATCGCGGCGGGAACGGCCATGGGGGTGCCCGTGACCCTCAAGCTGGCCGGAAAGCCGTACTACCTGATGCTGACCGAGGCGAATCTTGACCGGTACAGCGATATGGCCCTGCGGTCTGCGGGATCACGGATCCTCAACGCTTTCTTTCATGCCGACAAGGCGGGCTGGACGCTGGCGGGCGAGGTGCTTTCGCCCTGGCGCGTCACGCTGGTCGCGCGGGATCTGAACACCCTGGCCAACAGTGACATCGTGAAAAACCTCTGTCCGCCGCCTTCCGAGTCCCTGGCGAACGCCGGCTTTTACAAACCGGGGCGCGCGGTCTGGCATTGGTGGTCCTCCGGCGATCCCGTGCTCGCGGAACAGAGGGAGTGGTATGACCGCACGCGCGCCCTCGGTTTCGAGTATTACCTCATTGACGACGGTTGGAAAAAATGGCGGGACGGCGAAAGGGACGAGTGGGCGTGCCTGCGCGATTGCGTGGCGTACGGGAAGTCCGTCGGGGTCGAGACCGCGATCTGGGTTCACAGCAAAGAGGTCAAAACGGAGGCGGACCGTTTGGCCTACATGCGCCGCGTCAAGGAGTCCGGTGTGACCGGGATCAAGATCGATTTCATGCCGGCCGCGAACCGCGAGTGGGTGCAATGGTATGAGGACACGTTGCGCGATGCCGCCGCGATCGGGCTGTTTGTGGATTTTCACGGCGCGACCAAACCGACCGGCCGCGAGCGTACCTGGCCGCATGACCTGACGCGCGAGGCCGTGCGCGGTCACGAGTGGCACATCTCCCGTTACAAACGGACCCAGCCGCCGAGCTATGATACGATTCTGCCGTTCTGCCGCAACGTGCAGGGCCGCGCGGATTACACGCCGACGGTATTCAATCCGGCCGAACTCAACGGCTTCACGTGGGCCCGCGAATTGGCGCAGGCCGTGGTGTTCCACTCGCCTTTCCTCTGCTATGCCGACAATCCCGCATGGTATCTCCGGAATCCCGCGGTGGAGACGTTCCGCGCGATTCCCGCGGTGTGGAACGAGACGCGCGTGCTGCCCGGCTCGGAGATCGGCCGCGTGGTGGCCATGGCCAAACGTGACCGGCAGGACTGGTTTGTCGGCGTGATCAATGCCGACCGGCCGCAGACGCTGACGATCGACTGCGCGTTCCTCGGGCGGGGGACCTTCCGCATGCTGAGTTACGGGGACCGGCCGGACCGCGATGACGCGTATGCGCAAGAGCAGCGGCGTGTGACCCGGAAGGAGAGACTGACGCTGGAGCTGCGGAAGAACGGCGGGTTCGTCGCACACTTTGTGAAGGAGTGACGCGCGTGAAGATCGGAATTTCGGCCCGGCGGTGTTTTTGCCTCAGGCGGTGGACGGCGTGCCTGATCGCGATTTCATCGGGTGTCGCCTGTGCGGACACGCCTGACGTCCGTCATGGCTTGCTGACTCCGGTGTTGGACGAACAGACGGCCGGGGGACCGCCCGCAACCCTCGTGTACCGGAGTCTCCGCGCCCGCATGGCCGGGGCCGGCGAGCGCCTCCGCAGGGAGACCGACGCGCTCGGAACTCCGGAGGCGTTACGGGCTTGGCAGGACCGCATGCGCGCGCAAGTCCTGAACGCGCTCGGCGGGTTGCCCGAACGCGCGCCGCTGCGGGCGCGGGTTACCGGAAGCGTCGCGCGGGAGGGGTACCGTGTCGAAAAAGTGCTGTTCGAGAGCCGCCCGGCGTTTTTCGTCACGGCTTTGCTGTTCCTGCCGGACCGGGAGCGTTTCGCGCCGCCGTATCCGGGGGTGATCGTGCCCTGCGGCCACAGCGCGAACGGGAAGGGTTTGCCCGCATATCAGCGCGCCGCGCTGCTGGCCGCGGTCAACGGCGTGGCGGCGTTGCTCTATGACCCCATCGATCAGGGCGAACGGTTGCAGGGGACGCCGGGACGGTCCGGGGTCCACGGGCACAATGATACCGGGGTGCTGGCGGCGCTTGTGGGATGGAACACCGCCACGTTCCGGATCGGGGACGGGATGCGCGCGCTGGACTATCTGGCCTCGCGCCCGGAGGTGGACCCCGCGCGTCTGGGCTGCATGGGCAACAGCGGCGGCGGCACGCTGACAACCTATCTCGCCGCGCTGGATCCGCGCATCCGGGCGGCTTCGCCCAACTGTTATCTCTCCTCGCTGCAGCGGGTGTGCGAGGCCATCGGTCCCCAGGACGCGGAGCAGAACCTATTCGGACAGATGGCCTTCGGGTTGGAACATGCGGGGTGGCTGCTGCTGCGCGCGCCGCACCCCACCCGTGTCGGCGCGGCGCAAAAGGATTTCTTTCCCATCGACGGCACGCGGCAGACGTTCGCCGAGGTGCGCGCCGTCTATGAGCGGCTGGGGATGGCCGACCGGATCGCGTGTGTGGAGGCCGAGGGGCCGCACGGCTGGTCGGAGCCGTTACGCCAAGCCTCGGTGGCGTGGATGAGCCGCTGGCTGGGTCAGGGCGGGACGTTGCGCGTGCCGCCGGAGACGGAGATGGGCCTGGCCGCGGAAGAGGTGAGGGTCACGCCGCAGGGGCAGGTGGCGCGGTTGCCCGGGGCGCGCTCGGTTTACGACCTCCTGCGGGAGGAGGCCGCCCGGCTCGAAGCCCTGCGCCCCGCGTTGGACCGGCAGGGGTTGGCTGAGGCCGTGCGGCGCTGCGCGAAAATCGCACCGGTCACGGCGCTCCCCATCCCGGTCACCCGGGTGTGCGGCGTGACGCCCTGCGACGATCAGGGGTCGCGGGGCGAGATTCGGCGCGTGCTGCTCACGGGGTCGGCCGGGGGAATGATCCCCGCTGTGTTCGTGAAGCCCGCGGTGCCGCGCGGGGCACCGGTGCTGGTGGTGGACGGCGCGGGCAAAACGAATGCCGTCGCCGAAGTGGCGGCGCGGATGGCCGAGGGCCGGGCCGTTCTGGTGGCCGACCTGTGCGGCTTCGGCGAGACGTACGGGAGCGCGCACGCCTTTTACGGCGCGGAGAACCGCGACGAGGAGCTGGCGGTGCTGGCCTATCTGCTTGGGGATTCCCTCGTTGGCCTGCGCGCCGAAACGCTGCTGGTCTGCGCCCGCTGGCTGGCGGCGGCTTGCGGCCGGGAGCGGGTCGAGCTGCGCGCGGCGGGATGGGCTGTGACGCCCGCGCTGCACGCGGCGGCCGCCGAGCCGGGCCTGTTCTCCCGCGTGACGTGGCAAGGGGAACCCCCCGACTGGAGCGGGGTGATCGCCCGCGGGCAGCGTCACCGTTTCGCCGATGTGGTGCACGGCGCGCTGCGGCACTACGATCTGGGGGATCTGCGGCGTCACGCCGCATCGCTGCGGGAGTAAGCCGGACCATGCGCAGGCTCAGTGACTGCCCGCGTACCCCATCTGCTGCAGAAGCCAGAAATTCTTCATCCAGTCCCTCTCGATTTTCACCCACAACTCGAGAACGACCTTGACGCCGAAGAGATCGGACAGCTCGGGTTCGGCGCACTGCCGCACATATTTGAGCGTCCGCCCTTTGGGCCCGATCACCAGGCCCTTTTGCGAAGGGCGGTTGACATAGACCGTGACCGACACCGTCCAGCCGCGCGGCTGTTCGTCGATGTGGTCCACCTTCACGCCCAGTTCATGCGGCACCTCCTCGTACAGCCGGGCCAGGAATTTTTCGCGGACGACATCGGCGATCGCCAGTTTTCGCGGATAATCCGTGACCACATCCTCGGGAAACAGGTAGTGGTCGGAAGGCGAGGCCAGGGCGAAAAGCCGGTCAACCAGGTCGACGGCTCCGGCCGGGTGGATCGCGGAGGTGGTGACCCAGGTGACTTCGCGCCGCAATTGCTTTTCGGCCTGAACCGTTTCCCACTGCGCCCGGAAGGCCGTGTCGTAAAAAGGGGAACAGTCGTTTTTGTTGAGGACGAAGACGGCCGGCTGTTCGGCGAACAGCACGCGCCGCATCCACCCGTCGTCCTCCAGATGCGGGCGGCTGCCGCCGTCGAACACGACCAGCAGCAGATCCACCCCGGCGGAGGCCTGGCGGGCCATGCGGTTCATGAGCGTTCCCAGCGCGCCTTCCGATTTATGCAGGCCGGGCGTGTCGAGGAACACGAGTTGGCCGCGGTCTTCAGTCAGGATACCGCGGATCGTGGAACGCGTGGTCTGCGCCACCGGGCTCACGATGCTGACCTTTTCGCCGACCATGCGGTTGAGCAGCGTGGACTTGCCGGAGTTGGTGCGCCCGACGATGCCGACAATGGCGCAGCGCTTGGAGCCGTGCGGGGCGGAAGGACTCATGGCACCGCTTCCCCGTTCAGCATGCCATTGGCGGAGTCGCCGCCGAAATAAAGCGACTGGCCCGTGGCGTCCAGCACGGCGCGCCAGAGATCGCTGTTGAGGTTCACCTTCTGCCTTTCGATGGTCGCCAGACGGATCGGCACCAGCGTGTACCAGTCGTTCTGGTTGCCCACCACACAGTTGGTGCGTCCGGCCATGGCGGCATGCACCGCATTGCGCGCCAGCATGTAACAGCGGATCGCGTCCGTGCCTTTGGCGGGCACGCTGCGGATGGTGTAGCTGGGATCGAAATATTTGACCGACGCCTCGCGGCGGAGTTTTGTGAAGTGGTCCCGGATGCGGTGATGGAGATATTCGCCGATGTCCTTTTTGAGGATGTTGCCGGAGGCGTCACGCCGTTCGGGCTGATCCGCGATGTGGCGCTGTCCCGCGCCTTCCGCCACGACCACCACCACATGGTCCTTGAAACGTTCGAAACGGTAGGTGAGCGCGGCCAGCAGGCCGTGCGGCCCGTCGAGTTCGAAATCGAGTTCGGGAATCAGGCAGAAGTTCACCACCGGGTTGGCCAGCGTGGCGTACGCCGCGATGAATCCCGAATCGCGGCCCATGAGCTTCACGAGCCCGATGCCGTTGAAGGTGCCCTTGGCCTCGGTGTGCGCCGCCTGGATGATCTGCGTGGCCTCCGCCACCGCCGTCTCGAACCCGAAACTGCGCCCCACGAAGTGAAGGTCGTTGTCGATGGTCTTGGGGATACCGATCACGCTGACGGCCAGTTTCCGGCGTTTGCACTCCTCGGCGATGTCGCGCGCGCACCGCAACGAGCCGTCGCCGCCGATACAGAAGAGCAGGTTGATGTTCATGCGGGCCAGAGTGTCCACCAGCTCGCCGGTGTCCTGCTGGCCGCGGGAGGAGCCCAGCAGGGTGCCGCCCTGCTCATGGATCGTGTCCACGGTGTCGGTGTCAAGCATGATCGGCTGATAGCCGTAACGCGGGATCAGTCCGGCGTAACCGTAGCGGATGCCGTAGATCGTCTTGATCCCGTAGTCGAACATCAGGATCTCCACCAGGCCTTTGATCACGTGGTTCAGGCCCGGGCAGAGTCCGCCGGCTGTGACGATGCCGACGCGGCTCCAGGTGGGGTCGTGGAAAATCTTCTGGTGCGGCCCGGCGCGCTCGAAGGAGGGGGTGGCGCCGAGGCGGTCGGTGACGCATTTCAGGTTCTTGACGTTTTCCGTGATCAGGATGCGCTCCTCCGTGTCGATGAACTCGCGGTTGCGGATCGGCGATTCGATTTTGCACTCGCCAAGCGTTTCGACATTCAGCGAGTAGGCCTGCGGATCGGAGAAGATCTTTTCGATGAGCGTCATGACGGTTGTTCCCTGTTACGGTGTGAGAAACACCATTATACGGGATTCGGGGGGATGGTCAATTGACACCCGCCCGGATTTCTGATTTAATTTCTACTCATTTCTGACGCCATTGGACCATAGCTCAGTTGGTAGAGCACGACACTTTTAATGTTGGGGTCGTGGGTTCGAATCCCACTGGTCCAACCATCTTACGGTTGAGAAAAACCGCTGAAACAAAAGGTTTCGGCGGTTTTTTGTATCATTGCCCGTGATTGCTCAACAAGGAGGTTTCACCATGTCGGTCTATCTGCACGGCGCGGTGTGGTGGTTCAAGGGCTACCGGAAAAATAATTGTCCGCTGAGGGGATCGACGCGAAAAACGGATCGGGCAGAGCGGAGGAAGCCGAGCCCTTTTTCCGGCTATTGCTCTCGCATCTGACCCCGGCAGCGTGATAAAGTCAAAATCATGATATGCGTGCCGGGAATTTTTCTGATGGCGTTTGCCGCCGTGTTGCCGGTGCCGGCGCTGC
>JAVEYH010000097.1:0-3545 GCA_034003585.1 Kiritimatiellia bacterium | reverse complement strand
TGCCGGTGCCGGCGCTGCAACCGGCCGTGAAGGAATATCGGACGCTTTCGGAGAACGGCTTCGCGCCGCGCGATCTTCCGGTCGTTTATGAAGACCGGGAATCGTGCGAAATCGCGGCGGGCGAAGTGCGCGCTTCGGAACGTCGCACGGCGTATGACGGGAAGGCGCTGCCGCCGGAAGGCGTCTTCATCGCGACGGCCGCTTCGGCTTTCGGCAGGAAACTCGTCGCCGCGTTCGCGCTCGACGTTCCGGCGAAGAAACAGGGATACGCGCTCAAGGCGGAGAAGCGTCGCGTTGCGATCGTCGGGTTTGATCCCGCGGGGACACTCTATGGCGCGGAGACGTTCCGCCAGATGGCGGCGGAAGGTGTGGTGCGCGAAGCGTCTGTCCGGGACTGGCCGGACATCCTCTACCGCGGCAATGTTTCCGCGGGTCGCGGCCTCTGGCCGTTCGGCGAATACACCGGCGACCGGATGAAGACCGTCAAGGAGGGGCTGGACGAACTCGCGCGGATGAAGATCAACGTCATCTGCGATTTTTTCTGGGTGAACCCGGAGTCGGACGGGAAGCAGAAGGCGTGGTGGCGTGAAGTGAACCGGTACGCGCGCGCCCGCGGGATCTATCCGAATGACTACGGCTCGACGGCGGTGTATTTCCGCCGCAACGCGCCGAAGGGCGTGACGTTCGACAACTGGCCGTGCGTCAAGGGGCACGCGTCTTGGGACGACTGGTTCTACTGCTGGGCGGATGACGGGCTCACCGAAGCCGCGGCGGAACGGTACGCGGAATACCTGATTGCGATCGGCGCCGAACAGGGCATCTCGATCATCCACCCCGTGGACGGCGGCAGTTGGCAGGATCCGGAGCAGTGGAGCCGCCGCTGCGCGAAGTGCCGCGCGAAGTGGAACGACCACGAGCGCTGGAAGGCGAGCGTCAACCAGTTCGACATCTGGACGCGCGTCCTCAAGCGGCGGTGTCCGGACCTGCTCGTCGGTTCGTGCATCTATCCCTACACCTTCAACGCGCTCACGGCACCGGCGAAGGACCGCAGCCCCAAGTGGGCGGAGTCGATGCCGGAATACTGGCAGAAGCTGGACCGGAACCTCGAAAGCAAAGAGTTCTTCTTTTCGAGCTGGGTCGCCGCGGGACACGTGATGCGCGAGGTCCGCAAGCTCGTTCCGACGCGTCCGTTGCATTTCTCCGACACCTATCCTGAGGCGTCCGGCATCTTTCACGCGTATAACCGGAAGGCGTGCACCGTCTGGGAGGCACAGGGCGAAAACATGTTCTGCACGCAGGGCATCGATACGCGCCCGCGGTGGGAGTCGGTGGCGCTCGTCGCGGAATGCACCTGGAACAAGGATGCCCCCTGTGCCGAGGTCTATGACGGCGGCACCTATTACGATCCGCTCGTCGATCATGCGGGGGACACCCCCGTCTTCACCGAAGCCCTGCCGCGCATCTGCCGCGCGTTCTGGGGCGGGAGACTCGCGCCGCACATGACGGAGGTGATGGGGTCGGGGGTGATGCCGGAGTATATCCGGGACGCCGCCGCGCAGATCAAGTACTGGAACGCGATCCGCAAAGATCCGATGTTCGATCCCCTCGGCAACGGGGCGAAGACGGAACCCGTGAAGAGATTCGCACCGATCGCGGATTCAGCGGAAAGGATGGGCGAGCAGGCGAAGGCCGCAGAGAAGTGCGTGGCGGCCCTTCAGGCGGCGGAGGGGCTTCTCGGGGATTTGGGCGGCATCAAACGCGTTGCGTTCATGTCGCTCGCGAAGAACGCGCCGTTCTGGCTCGCGACGGCGCGGGCGCGGTACGCGCTGCGACGCGTCAACGCGATGTTTTTCGAAGGGCGCAATGCCGAGGCGCTCACGCTCCTCACGTCCGCGCGCGCGCAGGCGGCGGCGGACTACGCGGCGGCGGCGGCGAATCTCGAACGGCTCAAAAAGGAGCCTGACGGCCGCGGCTTCCGCTATGCTTGGCCGGTCAGCCAGGAAAAGATCATGATGGACTTCGACCACGCGGAGGCGTCCGCGAAGGTGACGCTGAAGCCGCGGCGGGTCGGACGGCACATTCGCGTCGGCATCACCCGGGCGCCGTCCGCGGCGGGCGTGAAGGAGTATCTCGACCGCTTCGCGAACGTGAAGGCCGAGATCATCGAATCCCTTGCCGCCGCCGAACTCGACCGCTTCGATTGTGTGTTCGTCCTTTCGGCGCCGCGGGACAAGGATGAGGTTTTCCGCAACCTGCGGGCTTATGTGGAGACGTGCGCGGGCGGCCTGTACCTCGAAGCGGATGTGTGCGGCCTCAAGCGGTTCGATGAGCGGATGCTTTTCCCGGAGATCATGTGCGGTCCGGCGGCGCAGGGGGACCCCGTTACGCCGGATCTGAAGCGGGCGGACGGCTCGGCGGGAAAGGCGGTGTGCGCCAATTCCTTCCCGCTCAAGGCGGGGCCGAAGGGTGCGGTTGCCGCGGCCTCGGCCGACGGCAGGCCTGTCGCGGTGAAGGGCGCGCAGGGGCTCGGCAAGGTTTTCTACAACGGGACCGTCCACCTCGAGGCGATCGCGGGAACCGCCGCCGGGAAACCATCCGAACTTTCCGGATGGAACGCCGGACTCGTCAAGCAGGCGATCGAATACTTCACGGGAATCAAGCTCAAGGTGAAACAATGAGGCAGATGTTTCTCGGTCTGTGCGTTTGCGTCTCCACCGTTGCCCTGTCAGCGAAAGAGACGGTGTGGTCCGGCGAAAAGACAGTCGCGGACGTCGTCAAGCTCTCGGGGACCGACCTCCGGTTCGCGAAGGGCGCGCGGATCACGTTCCGCGGCGCGGGGCGTCTTGAGCTGCTGGACGGGACGCTCCGGGCGGAAGGGGCGGCGGTCGGGGCGGAAGGTGTGCTCACCAACGCCTACCGCATCAAAATCGTCAACGGTGGGCTGGAGTTCCTCCGCTGCAGGGTGAAGGATGTCCTTTCGCACGAACCGGTGAAGGGGGTCAGCTTTTTCATCGGTTCCATTTACTCGCAGACGGGCGGCCGCGGCAAGCTCGTGGACTGCGAGATCGAGAATTCCTCCGCCATCGCCTTCGTCAACAACAGCGAGGTGCTCGTTGCGGGAAACGTGTTCACAAAACCGCAACCGGGCGTCTACCTTTTCAACGCCCGGGGCTGCAGGGTTGCGGGGAACGCGTTTTACGGCGCGCCGACGGAAGGCCTGCGGCTCAACGGCGTGCAGCTCTCGGAAGTGACGGACAACCGTTTCCTGGACTGCAAGAAGGCCATGCATCTCATCGGCAGCCGAGAGTGCCGTTTCACAGGGAATTCCGTTTTCGGCGGCACGACCGGTTTTCATCTCTGGTCCAGCGGCAGGCGGAACCTCTTTGCCGGAAATCTCTTTGAGGACATGACGGGGCCCGCCTTCACGGCCTTTGCGGCGTTAGGGGAGGAGACGGTTTTCGCGAACAACCTCGTGAGCCGTTGCGGCTCCGGGTTCCAGTTGCCGGAACAGCCGGAGGGCAGGAAGATCGTCCTTCGGGACAACG
>JAVEYH010000096.1:1529-14012 GCA_034003585.1 Kiritimatiellia bacterium | reverse complement strand
GGGACTGCACCCCGCGGGATGCGGGCACGCCGGGCGGGGAGAAGGCGGCCTGCTGGATCCGCGACCGCCTGCGCAAACAGGGACTTCCGGCGCGGATCGACCGGTTCACCGAACCCACCCCGCGCGGACCGCGCGAATTCCGCAACGTGCTGGCCACCCTGCCCGGCACAGGGGACGCGTGGATCCTCCTGCTGTCGCACTTCGACACCATGAGCGGGATCGGAAAGGGGTTCCAGGGTGCCAATGACAGCGGCTCCTCCACCGGCCTGCTGCTGGAGTTGGCCGCCGCGCTGCGCGAAACCGGACCGCGCGAGGCCTCCATCCTGATCGGGTTCATGGACGGCGAGGAGTGCATGATCGCGTACGGCGCGCGCGACGGCTTTCACGGCTCCAAGCGGCTCGCGCGGCAGATGAGGAACGAGGGCCGCAAGATCCGCGCCGTGATCCTGACCGACATGGTCGGCGACCGCGACCTCAAAATCACGGTGCCGCGCAACAGCACCGCGGCGCTCCGCGTGCTGGCCCTGGAGGCCGCGGATGCCGTCGGCCATCGCAACCGCATCGGCCTGTTCGACGGCGACATTTACGATGACCACCAGGCGTTTCTGGATGCCGGCTACCCGGCGGTGAACCTGATCGACTTCGCCTACGGCAGCCGTCCGGGACTCAACGATTACTGGCACACGCCACGCGACACGCTGGACAAGCTCGCGGTCGAGAGCCTGCGGATCACCGGCGCGATCGTGCTGGAGATGGTCAACCGGCTCTCGCCGCCCGCCCGCCGCCGCTGACGCGGCCGCCGGACGGCGCGTTCAGGCGCGCGGATGGGCTTTGGCGTACGCGTCCTTCAGCCGCTCGATGGACACGTGCGTGTAGATCTGCGTGGTGGAGAGGCTGGCGTGGCCGAGCATCTCCTGTACGCTGCGCATGTCGGCGCCGGCATTCAGCAGATGGGTGGCGAAACTGTGCCGCAGCTTGTGCGGCGTGAGCTCCTGCGGCAGGCCCGCTGCCCGGAGCCACACCTTCATCTGGCGCTCGACCGAACGCGGGGTCAGCGCGCCGCCCCCGCGGTTGAGGAAGAGCGGCGCCTGCGGCCCCGTTGCCGCGGGCCAGAGGCGCGCGGCCGCGTCGCGCAGCCGGATCAGCGCGTCACAGGCGGGCCGCCCCAAGACGCACAGCCGTTGCTTGCGCCCTTTGCCCTCAACGATTGTGGTGCCGGATTCGAACCGGATGTCGCGCCAGACCAGCGCGGCGATCTCGCTGATGCGGCACCCCGTGCTGTAGAGCACCTCGAACATCGCCGCGTCTCGCAACGCCGCGTATTCGGCCCGCGGCGGAAGCTTCCGGCCGGCGCCCGGCCGTTCCAGCGCGGCGAGCGGCGCGGCCAGAAGGTCCTCGACCTCACGCAGGCTCAGAACGGCGGGCAGGCGGCGGCCCAGGCGCGGCCCGCGCAGACCCGCGAACGGCTGCGCGCCGGGCAGCCCCTCGCGCTCCAGATACCGGTAGAAGGCGCGCAGCGACGAAAGCTTGCGGCGGGTCGTGGCGGGCGCGTGACCGTTGCGGTGGAAAGCGGAGAGAAAGGCGCGGGCCCGCGCGCGGTCGGGTTCGTCCCATGCGAACGGCGGTCCCGCGCGACCCTCCGTCCCCCACACGAACGCGGCATACTGCCCGATATCCTGCAGATACCCCGCAACGGTATGCGCCGAAGCGTTGCGTTCGGCCGTCAGATACCGGAGAAACCGCATGACCGCAGGGTCGCGCGCCACGTCGGTCCGGTTCGGCATCGGCTCCGGCGGGGTGTCGCCCAGACGCACCTCCAACAGATCGGGATCGGGCTCCCCTGTCATGACGTTCTCCCGGCGGAAACGGGCCGCTCCCGGAAACCCGTTCCGCCTACGTTTCCCTCGTTTCGGGTTTTTCCGGCTTGCCGGCCTTGCCCTTCAGCCCCAGTTGGGCCGCATAGCGTTCGAACTCCGGAATCTGCGCCTTGTAACGGAACACCATCCGCCGCATGGCGTACCGCTGCCGCGGTGAAAGCGAACGCTTGCGGCTGAACTGTTCCGAAAGACTGACGAAAAAGGCCTGGTCATCGAAGGACATCTTCCCCCGCTGCACCGGGGCCTGCCACTGCGTGACTTGACCCAGCATCTCCAACAGCACCGGACTCTCGTGGTCGGGCGGCTGCTCGCTCTCCTCCGCCGTCAGCCCGAGCGAGGCCTTCACCGCCTCGAAATCCTGAATCTGCGCCGCGTTCTGCACGATCACGCGGTCCAGCGCGGCCATCTGCTTTTCGCTCAGCTTCCGGCCGCTTTCCGCCTGATGCCGCAGCGATTCCACGAATTTCGTCTGGCGCTCGGAAAGCCCCACCCCCTCCAGCACCGCGAAACGCCGCATCACCTCTTCCCCGCTCGGCGCGGCGTTGTCGGTCTCCACGACTTCGCCGAAGCCGCACGCCTCCAACGCCGCCTCGACCTCCGGGATCTGCTCGCGATAGCGCACGGCGATTTTGGCGAGCGCCGCAAGCTGTTTTTCGGAGACCGGCTTCTCGGCCTTCTCGATCTGTTCGCGCACCGACTTCACAAACCGTTCGTCGCTGTACACCCGCTTGCTGTTGCCCCGCTGCACCGCAGGCGCCCAGGCCGTGACCCGGTCCAGCAGCGTCAGCACCGTCTCCACTTTGCCGGCATCCGCGGGCGGCTCTTTGGCCTGCTCCATCCACTGTTTGAACCGCTGGTAGAAATCATCCAGCATCGCGGTCCAGACGATCCCGCCCTCCTCGATCTCATCGAGGCGTTCCTCCATGCGCGCGGTGAAGCCGACATCAAACAGCGAACCGAGTTTCCCGACGAGCAGGTCGTTGACCTCCAGGCCCAGCGGCGTGGGCGTCAACTGCCGCTTTTCGCGCGTCGTATAGTCCCGCGAGTTCAGCGTCTCCAGAATGGAGGCGTACGTCGAGGGCCGCCCCACGCCGTTCGCCTCCAGCGCCCGGATCAGCGAGGCCTCGCTGTACCGGGCGGGCGGCTTGGTTTCCTTGCGCTCGCTCAGCCATTCCAGCGGAACCAGCCCGTCGCCCTCGGCCAGCGGCGGCAACCGTTCGGCCTCCTCGACCTCCTCTTCGGGATCCTCCTCCTCGGGCTTTTTGCGCCGGATGTCCAGGGCCATCACCTTGAGGAACCCGTCGAACAGCACCTCCGAGGCCGACGCCGTGAAGAGGCAGGCGCGGCGCGGCGCGTCCCCGGCTGACCCGGTCGGGACCGGCTCGATGTCCACGGTTTTCTGCGCGATCTTCGCCGCCGCCATCTGGCTGGCGACGAACCGGCGCCAGATCAGGTCGTACAGTCTGAGGGAGGGCGCGTCCAGCACCCCTTTGAGGCTGTCGGGTGTCCGGGTGATCTCCGTGGGCCGGATCGCCTCATGCGCCTCCTGGGCGCTCGCGCGGCTGCGGTACACATTCGGCGACGCCGGATAATAGTCCTCGCCGTACGCGGCCAGGATGTGCTCCCGCGCGGCCGCCTGCGCGTCCCGGGCGATGTTGACCGAATCCGTGCGCATGTAGGTGATCAGGCCGACGGGAGCGCCCGCGCCGAGCGCGACGCCCTCGTACAGTTTCTGCGCCAGGCTCATGGTGCGGTTCGGCGAGAATCCGCACACGGTGGAGGCCGCCTGCTGGAGCGTGGAGGTGATGAACGGCGGCAGGGGCCTGCGTGTCGTTTCGCGGACCCGCACCTCCCGCACCCGCAGCGCGCAGCCCTCGAGATCGCGCAGCAGCGCGCGCGCCTCGGTTTCCGAGCCGACGGCCGGCTTCTCGCCGTCCACTTTGGCCAGTTTGACCGTGAACGGATCCAACGGCGCGAGGGCGCGCCGGACGCGCGCGCCCATCACCCAGTATTCTTCCGGACGGAAGGCCTGGATCTGGCGCTCGCGCTCCGACAGCAGCCTCAAGGCCACCGACTGCACGCGCCCTGCGCTCAGTCCGCGCTTGAGACGGCGCCAGAGCATTGGGCTCACCATATAGCCGACAATCCGGTCCAGCACGCGCCGCGCCTGCTGCGCGTCCACGCGCCGCATGTCGATGTGCCCCGACTTCTCAAACGCGGCCCGGACCGCGCGCGGCGTGATCTCGTTGTACATGACCCGGTGGAACGGCTTCTCTTGCGCCACCTCCGCCAGCGTCTCGCGCAAGTGCCAGGCGATCGCCTCCCCCTCGCGGTCCGGATCGGGCGCGAGGTAAATCTCGTCGCACACTTTGGCCGCCTTCTTCAACTCCGCGATCACCTTGGCCTTGCCTTTCGATAAGACATACTTCGGCACGAAGCCGTGTTCGATATCCACGCCCAGCGTGCGCTCCGGCAAATCCCGGATATGCCCCACCGAAGACTTGACCACATAGTCGGAACCCAACATCTTCCCGATCGTTTTCGCCTTCGCGGGCGACTCGACAATGACCAGTTTCTTACTCATGCGCACCTTTCCTCACATCTGTTACGCCTCAACCCGTGCGGCCCAAACCCGCCGCACCCGGACATCCCCCCGGGCCGGTCAACTTGCCCGGGACACGCGGGCCACGAATCCCCCCGGCAGCAGCCGGACCACCCGCTTAATCTGCAGCCCCACCAGCATCGCGTTCACGGTGCCCGCATCCAACCCGCTGCCCCGCACCACCGCATCCACCGAAGTTTCCTCAACCCCGATCTGCGCCGCGACCTTCCGCTCGTCCGCGGAGAGGACGCACGCGGGGACGCGCGCCTCCTCTGGCCCGGCCCGCACCGCCGCCGGCGTCTCGCGCGTCTTCGCGCCGGCCAGCAGATCCTCCACCTCCCCGATCACCTCCTCCGCGGTCGTGACCAGGCGCGCGCCCTCGCGCAACAGGCGGTGGCAGCCCTGCGACACCGGCGAGTCGATCCGCCCGGGCACCGCCATCACCGTGCGGTTCTGGTCCAGCGCCTGCCCCACAGTGATCAGCGTGCCGCTGTTGAGCGGCGCCTCGATCACCAGCACCCCTTTGCAGAGACCGCTGACGATCCGGTTGCGCATCGGGAAAGTTTGGCGGTCCGGCTGCCTGCCGAACGGGTATTCGGAGATCACCGCGCCGCCCTGCGCCACGATCTCGCGCGCCAGCCCGGCGTTCTCTTTGGGGAAGAGGCGGTCCAACGCCCCGCCGAGCACCGCCACCGTCCGCCCCTTGGCCTTCACCGCGCCCGTATGGGCCTCGGTGTCGATGCCGAGAGCCAATCCGCTCACCACCACATATCCCGCGGCCGCCAGGCGGTATCCGAAGAAACGCGCGGTTTCGCGTCCGTATACCGTGGGCCGGCGCGTCCCGATCACCGCCACGGCAGGCTGATCCAGCGCCTCCACCGCCCCGGCGACGTACAGGACCAGCGGCGGGTCGGCGATCTGCTTCAGCAGGGCCGGGTACCCCGGATCCGCCCACGTGACCAGCCGAACCCCTTTTTTCTCCGCCTGTTCCTGTTCCGGACCGGCCGCCACACGCCGCAACTCCGCGTGAAATTGCCGCGCCCGCTCAGCGCCGATCCCCGGCACACCCAGCAGCTCGGACTCGGACACCCCAAACACGGCTGCCAGGGCACCGAACCGGTCCGCCATGCGCCGGACCGTCACCGCGCCCAAACCCGAAACCTGATTCAAGGCGATCAACGCCTCGCGCTCTGTCACGTCCGCCTCTTTTCACTGCTCATCAGGACCCGCCACCTCTGCAAGAAGGTGTGGTAATAGCATATTCCGCCCCTTCTGACAAGACAACCGGAGGCTCCGCGCGATTCCAATGATGGGGCGACCTAACATCGCTATCGCAATCGGCATCGCGAATCCGGCTTCTCCGCCGATTTCGATCCCGATTGGGATTCCGACAGCGGCTGCCAAAAGCAGAAAGGCTGCACGTCGTGGAAGCCCCATTCCCGCAGGGCCGGGCAGGTCAGGGGAACGGGGAGGCGCCGTCACTCACCTCGGAACCAGTCCCAGCCAGCCCTGGATCACCGGCGCGAACTTGAGAATCACCGGCGTGAACACGATCGAGACCATGCTCATCAGCTTGATCAGAATGTTCAGCGACGGGCCGCAGGTGTCCTTGCAGGGATCGCCCACCGTATCGCCGGTGACAGCCGAACCGTGCACGGGGTTCTTGCTGCCGTCCGGCAGCTTCTTGCCGCCGTAGTTCCCCTTCTCGATATGTTTCTTGGCGTTGTCCCACGCGCCGCCGGCGTTATTCAGCAGGCAGGCCAGCGCGAACCCCGCGGTCAGTCCGCCCGCGAGCAGGCCCATGACGCCCGCCACGCCCAGCACGAGGCCGGTGGCCACCGGCACGGTAATCGCCAGCAGCGCCGGCAACAGCATCTCGCGCTGCGCGCCCCGCGTGGAGATCGACACGCAACGCGCGTAATCCGGCTTGTCCGTGCCCGTCATGATGCCCGGCAGCGCCCGGAACTGACGGCGGACCTCCTCCACCATGGCCCCGGCGGCGCGTCCCACGGCCCGCATCGTCATCGCGCAAAAGACAAAGGCCATCATCGCGCCGACGAAGAGGCCGCAGAGCAAAAGCGGATTCATGATGCTGAGGTTCAGGTAGTCCACGAAAAAGCGCAGCTTGTCGGAGGCCGCGGCGTACGCGCCGAGATCGAACACCACCTCGCCCCGGGCGGCGAGCTTGCGGATCCACACGTCGACTTCCTGGACTTCGGCGGCCAGCAGCGCCATGGCGGTCAGCGCGGCCGAGCCGATCGCGAACCCTTTGCCGGTGGCGGCGGTGGTGTTGCCCAGCATGTCGAGGTTGTCGGTACGCTCCCGGACATGGGGCGGCAGGCGCGACATCTCGGCGTTGCCGCCCGCGTTGTCGGCGATCGGACCGTACGCGTCCGTCGCCAGCGTGATGCCCAGTGTCGCCAGCATGCCGACGGCGGCGAACGCGATGCCGTAGAGGCCCGCCATCGTGTCGTGAAAGCCGCCCGCCAGGCCGAAGGCCGCGAGAATCGCCAGCACCGTGACGAGCACGGGGACGAACGCGGACATCATGCCGACGGCCAGACCCTCGATGATCACCGTGGCGGCGCCCATCTCCGCCTGCTTCGCCACGCTCCGGGTGGGCGCATACTCGTCCGAGGTGTAGTACTCGGTGGAGTATCCGATGACCACGCCGGCCATCAGGCCCGCGACCACGGCGCAGCAGATGCCCCAGGTGATGAGGTTCACCGCGGCGAGCGCCGCCGCCGCCACGACGATCAGCGCCGAGCTGCCCCACGTGCCGAGGCGCAGGGCCTTCAAGAGCGTCATCATACTGGCCTTGTCGTCGTTGCAGCGGACCGCGAACATGCCCGCCACGGAGAGCGCGATGCCGATGCCGGAGAGGATCATCGGCGCGATGACGGCGTTGACGCCGCAGAAGGAACCGGCCGCGACCGGCAGGCAGGCGCCGAGCGCCGCGGTCGAGAGGATCGCGCCGCAGTACGACTCATAGAGATCCGCGCCCATGCCCGCCACGTCGCCCACGTTGTCGCCCACGTTGTCCGCGATGGTCGCGGGGTTTCGGGGATCATCCTCGGGGATGCCGGACTCCACCTTGCCGACGAGGTCGGCGCCGACGTCCGCCGCCTTGGTGTAGATCCCGCCGCCGACGCGCGCGAAGAGCGCCTGCGTCGACGCGCCCATGCCGAAGGTCAGCATGGTGGTTGTGATCTCAATCAGCTTGGCGGAAGGGTCCGTGTTCGCGCGGACCAGCCAGATATCGCCGAAGAGGTTGCCGAACCCGTTCCGCATGTGCTCCGCAGTGTAGACGAGGCGGTCCAGAATGAAATACCAGATCGAGATATCGAGCAGTCCGAAGCCGACCACGACCAGGCCCATCACCGCGCCGGAGCGGAAGGCGACCTGCAGCCCGCGGTTCAGGCTCTCGCTGGCCCCCTGCGCCGTGCGCGACGAGGCGCGCGTCGCCGTGTTCATGCCCAGATAGCCGCAGAGTCCGGAGAAGAACCCTCCCGTCAGAAAGGCCACCGGCACGAAGGGATTCTGCACGCCCAACGCCGCCAGCACGCTGAAAATCACCACGAGGACGGCGAAGACCAGGCTCACGCGCGAATATTGCTGGCGCAGGTAAGCCATGGCACCCTCGCGCACATAGCCCGCGATCTCGACCATGCGGGCGTTGCCGGGGTTGGCCTTCATCAGCATCGCGTAGAACACATAGGCCATGGCCAGCGCCAACACCGCGCCCGACGGGGCGACCCACCAGACTCCGGGCGTCCCGCTGACTACCGCCCCCCCCGTTTCCGCCGACTGGGCAAAGGCCGTCCCCACCGCAACCAGAACTCCCGACACCATCCCGACACCACGCTTGAACATCATTTCAGACTCCCGAACGGACAAGGGCACAAAGGAAAAACCTCACACCCTCGCCGGAATGTTTCCAGAACGGAACCCGCCGTTACGTTTCCATATCCCCGCCTCGCCTGTCAACCCCCAAACGTCGCGGCGCAAGCCGCGGCGCGAACGCGACCGCGATTCCCCGGCATTGACAAGACCGACGGCGGTTTGGGATAATCCCGTCCGTAAACCGTGTTTTGAACTCAACGCCACGCCGCGCAGCGGCGTATCAGGGAGCCCCATATGTCTGATCACATGCCGATGGCCACGCGCGTCAAACTCAGCGCCATGATGTTCCTGCAGTTCATGATGTTCGCGGTCTTTTGGGCAGCGTTGGCGCCGTATGTGACGAATCAGGGCGAAAGCTGGTCGGCATGGAAGCCATGGATCCTTTCCACGATGGCGCTGGGGTCGCTGGCGTCACCGCTCATGGGCATGTTCGCCGACCGTTATTTCAACGGCGAAAAAGTGCTGGCCGTCTCGAACCTCGTATGCGCCGTGATGCTTTTTATGACGGCGCGCGCGACGTCCGGGCTGACGGTCTTTGTCTGCCTGCTGATCGCGCTGCTGTTCTATATGCCGACCTGGGGCCTGACCGCCGCGATCGCCATGTCCAACAGCCCGGCCGAACAGTTTCCGCAGATCCGGGTTTTCGGCACCATCGGCTGGGTCGCGTCCGTGCTGTTCGGTTTGGCCGCCATGCAGTTTTTCGGCGTCAGGATCGACGGCACCAACATCCCGTTTTATTGCGGCGCAGGCGCGGCGGTGGCGGCCTCCTGGCTCGCGTGGCTCTGCCCGGCTACCCCGCCGAAAGGCAAAGGCCAGCCGTTCTCGATCATTGACGCCCTGGGGTTGCGCGCGCTGTCGATGTTAAAGGAAAAGAACTTCGCGATTTTCATCTTCGTGACGCTGGTGGCCATGATCCCGTTCAACATACACTTCGCGTTCTTGGGTGACTTCCTTGCCTCGAAAGGATTCCAGCAGCTCACGGCGGTCAGCTACATCGGACAGGCCGCCGAGGTCTTCTGCATGCTGCTGGTGACATGGGCCATGCGTAAGTTCGGCGTGAAATGGTCGATCGTGGCCGGTCTGGCGGCGCTGGCATTGCGCTATGTCGCGTACTACTTCGCCGCCGGCGACATGACTTCGCTCGTTTACATCGGCATCCTGATCCACGGCGTCATTTTTGGCTTCTTTGTGGTCGGCGGACAGGTTTACGTCGGCAAGACCGCCGCGGCGGAAATGCAGGGCCAGGCTCAGGGCCTGTACGCGCTGATGGCGTTTGGGATCGGCACCTTCATCGGGACCTTTGTCAACGACGCCCTGATCAAGTTCTACACAAAACCGGCCTTGTCGGCGGACGGCACCACAACGGTGCTGCAAGGCAATTGGAGCAGCGTCTGGCTCGTGACGCTGGCCTGCGCCGCCGTCTGTCTGGTGGTCATGGCCCTTTTCTTCAACCCGAAACTGGAAGAGCAGAAGGCTTAACTTGGGCCGCTATCTGATCGGCATCGACAACGGCGGCACGGCATCCAAAGCGGCCGTCTTCACGGAAGACGGCCGCGAACTCGCCTGCGCGGCCCGTGCCGTCACGATCCTCGGGCCGCGTCCCGGCTGGTCCGAGCGCGACATGGAGGCCATGTGGCGCGGCACCGCCGAAGCGGTCCGCGAGGCGATCACCCTATCCGGAATCGCTCCTTCGGCCATCGCCTGCGTGGCCTGCACCGGGCACGGGAACGGGCTTTATCTTATCGATGCCGACGGCGAACCGGTGCGCAACGGCATCAACTCCATGGACACGCGCGCCTCCGGCATCATCGCCGCATGGAAGGCGGCGGGCGTGGATGCGCGTGCCCTGCCCCAAACCGCCCAGTGCGTTTGGCCCGCGCAACCCAACGCCTTGCTGGCCTGGCTGCGGGACCATGAGCCCGAATCCCTCGCGCGCGCCTCAGCCCTGCTGATGGCCAAGGATTACACCCGGTTCCGGCTGACAGGCGAGGTACGCATGGAACGCACGGACCTGAGCGGCACCAGCCTCATGAATGTGGTGTCCGGCGAGGTGGATGATGAGATCTTCGCGCTCTTCGGCATCCCGGAGATGAAACGGCTGCTGCCGCCCCTAGCCGAAAGCGCCGACCTCTGCGGCACCGTCACACCCGAAGCCGCCGCGGCCACAGGCCTCCGGGCCGGCACGCCCGTGGCGGGCGGCATGTTCGACATCGACGCCTGCGGACTCGCCTCGGGCTGCACGGATGAGCGGCCGGTGGTGATCGTGTCGGGCACCTGGGGGAACAACCAGTACATCGCCCGCCAACCGCTGATCGACCCCGGACTCTTCATGACCTCCTGTTACTGCATTCCGGGGTGGTATCTGATGCTTGAAGGCAGCCCCACCGGCGCCGGAAACCTCGAATGGTTCGCGCGGGAGTTTCTGGACGAACGCAGAGCCCTGCTGTCGCAATCGGGCGCGGGCCCGATTTACGCCTGGGCCGACGCCGCGGTGACCCCGCTGGCCCCTCAGGCAAATGACCCGTTTTTCCTGCCCTTTCTTTACGGCTCGAATACCGGATACCCGGCCAAAGCCTGTTTTCTCGGGCTGGAGCACCGCCACACGCGCAACGACGTGATGCGGGCGGTTTACGAGGGATGCGTTTTCGCGCATGCCGACCACCTGCAGCGGCTGGGCGCCTTCCGCCCCGCACCGGAGACCATCCGGCTCTCCGGCGGCGCGGCGCGCAGCCGCGTGTGGTCCCAGATGTTCGCGGACATCCTCGGCACGCCGGTCGAGATCCCCGGGAGCTCCGAACTCGGCGCGCTGGGCGCGGCCGTGGCCGCGGCGGTCGCGAGCGGGATCCACCCCACCTATGAGGCGGCGGTCGCGGCCATGACCCGCATCGCGCGGCGGCACGAACCCGATCCGGCGCGCGGCGCGGTCTACCGCGAACGCCACGCCGCGTACCGCAAGGCGATCCGCGCCCTGGCCGCTTTTTTCTGAGCGCGGCGTCACACGCCCGTCGAACCGAACCCGCCCGTTCCGCGCGCCGTGACCTGGAGCTCCGCGACCTCCCGCACCGCCGCGCGCGCCACCGGCGCGATCACCATCTGCGCGATCCGCATCCCCGCGGTAATCTCAAACGGCGCGTCACCCTGATTGATCAGGATGACGCCGATCTCCCCGCGATATCCCTCATCCACCGTGCCGGGCGCGTTCAGCAGCGTCACCCCGTGCCGAAGCGCCAGGCCGCTGCGCGGGCGCATCTGCGCCTCGGTGCCCGGCGGCAACGCCATCACAAGGCCGGTGCGGATCAGTTTGCGCTCCCCGGGCCGGAGCACGGCCGGTTCGCAGGCGCTGACATCCATGCCCGCGTCGCCGGGATGCGCATACGACGGCACCACGGCTCCGGGATGGGTTCTCACGAATTCGACAGTCATGCCCACAGCATAGCAGAGCCGGCGGCGGCCTGACAACCCGCGCCTCCCCGCGGGAAAAACGGGGCGGGCCCCGCGCGACCCGCCCCGGCCCGTCCCTGTGTTCTCGCGCCGTCAGCCCGCGGTGATCGCGATCCGTCTCGGCTTGACCTCCTCGCGCTTGGGCAGCGTCAACACCAGCATGCCGTTTTTGCAGGAGGCCTGCAGCTTCGCCGTGTCCACGCGCTCGGGAAGCTCAAACGCCGCGCGATACCGGACCTCCTGAATCTCATTCAGGACCAGCGTGTGCTCCTTGAAGGAACCCACCTCATTCTCGGCCGTGACGGTCAGCGTGCGGTCCTCCAACGTCAGCTCAACCTGTTTTTCCGACACGCCCGGCAACTCCATCGTGAGCGTGAACGCCTCTTCGCTTTCGGTGATCCGGCTCACGGGGGTCAGCTCCAGGCGGTTGGCCTTCTCGACCTCGACTTTTTCCCGTTTCATCAGGCTCATAATCTCCTCCTTTCCTTTCGCGCCCCGGTCACAGTTTCTCAATGGCGATCTTGCGCTTCTCCGACGCCGCCTTCCGGGGGATGGTGACGGTCAGCACGCCGTTTTTCACGATCGCCTTGATGCCTTCCTCATCCAGTTCGAAGGGCAGGTTGAAACTGCGCTGGAATTCACTCTCCGTGCCGTCCGACA
>JAVEYH010000096.1:0-1429 GCA_034003585.1 Kiritimatiellia bacterium | reverse complement strand
CTGCGGGCCGGGGAGGCGACCGGCGAGTTCGCCCGGGATGAGGCGCGCAAACTGACCCTCAAGGTCATGTCCATCATCCACTCCCTCACCGACACGCTTGACCTCTCTGTCGAAAGCGTGCAGGACATCGTTGAGGAGGTGTTGCTCGCCTCGCCCTACCGCCGCACGGCCAAGGCCTACATCATTTACCGCGACCAGCACGCCCGGATCCGCGACATGGTCCGCAAGGCGGACGTGGATCTGATTGACCGGTATCTGGGCAAAGCGGACTGGCGCGTGCGCGAGAACTCCAACATGGCCTACTCGCTGCAGGGCCTCAACAACTACATCTCCAGCGAGGTCAGCAAAGTCTACTGGCTCAACAAGATCTACCCGGCGGAGGTGCGTGAGGCGCACGACAACGGCGCGCTGCACCTCCACGATCTGAATCTGCTGAGCGTCTACTGCGTGGGATGGGACTTGCAGGATTTGCTGCGCAGCGGCTTCAAGGGCGTGGCCGGCAAAGCCGAAAGCCTGCCCGCCAAACATTTCCGCACCGCGTTGGGACAGATCGTCAACTTCTTCTACACGTTGCAGGGCGAGGCCGCCGGGGCCCAGGCCTTCTCCAATTTCGACACCCTGCTCGCCCCCTTCGTGCGGTATGACCGGCTCAGCGCCGCCGAGGTCCGGCAAGCCCTGCAGGAGTTCATCTTCAACGTCAACGTGCCCACGCGCGTGGGCTTCCAGACCCCCTTCACGAACCTGACCATGGATCTGGTGCCGCCCGCCTCGCTGGCGAACGAGCAGGCCCTCATCGGAGGCCAGCCCGTGCCGGAAACCTACGCCGAGTTCCAGGCGGAGATGGATCTGATCAACAGCGCGTTTCTGGAGGTCATGACCCAGGGCGACGCCAAGGGCCGCGTCTTCTCCTTCCCGATCCCGACCTACAATGTCTCGAAGGCCTTTGACTGGGAGCGCCCCGGCCTCGAGAAACTCTGGGAGGTCACCGCGAAATACGGCATCCCCTACTTCGCCAATTTCGTCAATTCGGACATGAACCCGGACGACGCGCGCTCCATGTGCTGCCGTCTGCGGCTCGACAAACGCGAGCTGACCAAACGCGGCGGCGGACTCTTCGGCGCCAACCCCCAGACCGGCTCGATCGGCGTGGTCACGATCAACATGCCGCGCCTCGGCCACCTCGCGGCCGACGAGGACGATTTCCTTGCGCGTCTGGACAGCCTCATGGGGATCGCGCGCAACAGTCTGGAAATCAAGCGCAAAGTGCTGGAGCAGTTCACCGCGCAGGACCTCTACCCATACACGCGCTTCTATCTGCGCCAAGTCCACCAGCGCTTCGGCGCCTATTGGCAGAACCACTTCTCCACCATCGGACTCGTGGGACTGAACGAAGCCTGCCTCAACCTCTTGGGGCGCGACATCGGAACCG
>JAVEYH010000095.1:10623-14360 GCA_034003585.1 Kiritimatiellia bacterium | reverse complement strand
CCTTAAGGCGTTAATGCGAGTGTCGGGCGCGCGGGCGTCCCCGCCCGTTGTTGGGGTTTCATATTTCGGTTTTCATGTTGCGTAACGATACGTTCCGTGATTCCGCGCGTGTTCGATCACTTTACGCGAAACGTTGTTGCGGGCGGGGACGCCCGCGCTCCCGACGGGACGAACTAATGAAATCCCGAACTTTAGAACTCATGCACTAACGCACTAATGAACTACTGAACTTCCCCCTCCCTCTCTGCTATACTTTCTTCCCATGAACTTTTCTCCTTTGAAAACCCTTCCCGGAAACCCATGGGATGTTTTGGTGGTCGGAGGCGGGCATGCGGGTACGGAAGCCGCGCTGGTCGCTTCCCGGATGGGATGCCGCACGCTGTTGGTCACGGGACAGCTTTCAGGCTTGGCCATCATGCCCTGCAATCCCTCCATCGGAGGGCTGGCCAAATCGCATCTGGTGGTCGAACTGGACATTCTGGGCGGCGAGATGCCCTTGTGCGCGGACCTCTCCGGTCTGCAGTATAAAACACTGAACGCCAGCCGCGGGCCTGCGGTACGCGCGACCCGCATCCAGTGCGACAAGGCCGAGTACGCCGCGCGCATGCGGCGCACGCTCGAAACAACGTCCGGGCTTTCCGTTCTGGAGGATGAGGTCATCGGCTTGCTCATCCAGGAGCACGCGGTTACGGGTGTCCGGACCCGGAACCGCGGTCCCCTGTCAGCCCGCAGCGTGATTCTCACCACCGGAACCGCCTTGGCGGGACGGATCCACGTCGGTATGGACTCCGAGCCCGGCGGCGGGGACGGACGGCCAGCGGCTGCCGCGCTCTCGGAGAGTCTGCGCCAAGCCGGGTTCCGTCTTATCCGCCTGAAAACAGGCACCCCGCCGCGCCTTCTGGCCGAGAGTATCGACTTCAGCCGGACCCTGATTCAGCCCGGAGAGAAGCCGCCACCCCTTTTCTCTCTACGCGCGCGGATGTTCCACGTGGAACACGGCGGGAGGACAGAAAGAACGGCGGCGTGCGGCGCTTCGGGAGAAAAACAGGCTCCCGGAACCGGGGCCCGAGAGAACGCTATGTCCGAATCAGCGAGGCCTGGCCAGGTTTATCCGGAATGTTCCACGTGGAACATTCCGGAGGGGTGGTCGCCTGATCACGCCCAGTTGCCCTGTTGGCTGACGCACACGACAGAGGAGACGCACCGGATCATACGGGAGAATCTGGCTTGCAGTGCCCTGTACGGCGGAGCGATCTCCGGAACGGGTGTGAGGTACTGCCCTTCGATCGAGGACAAGGTGGTGAAATTCGCTTCCGCAGCGCGCCACCATGTCTTTCTGGAACCCGAGGGGCGGCGCACAAACTGGATTTACCCGAACGGGCTGTCGAACAGCCTTCCGCGACCGGTGCAGGAGGACATGGTGCGTAGTGTTCCGGGGCTGGAGCGTGCGGAATTCGCGGCGTATGGTTATGCGATCGAGTACGACAGTATCGACGCGCGGGAGTTGCGTCACACGCTGGAGAGTCAGCGGGTGGAAGGGCTCTATTTCGCGGGCCAGGTGAACGGCACGACCGGATATGAGGAGGCCGCGGCCCAGGGGTTCATGGCAGGGGCGAATGCGGCGTTGCGAATCCTGGGTCAGCCGCCGCTGGTCTTGAGCCGCCAGGAGGCCTACATCGGGGTGATGATCGATGATCTGGTGACCAAGGGCACCAATGAGCCGTACCGGATGTTCACCTCACGCGCGGAGCGCAGGCTGCTGTTGCGTCAGGATAACGCGCGGTACCGGCTGTTGGAGGATTCTGAGCGTTTGGGGGTTTCGGAGCGGTTGACGCGGGAGCAGACGCGTGATTTCGCGCGGAGGGTGATCGAGGAGCGCGCGCGTCTGGCTGGGATCCGTTCTGGCGGGGTCGCCTTGCTGACGCGGCTCGCCCGTCCCGGGACACGCTATGCCGAAATTCCGCAGGCCCGTACCGATCTGCCGGATGAGGTGGTGGAGCAGATCGAGATTCTGGCCCGATACCAAGGTTACATCGAACAGGAGGAGCGGGCCGCGTACCGGGCGAAACAGGAGGAGTCGGTTGTGATCCCGGATTGGCTCGATTACGCGCGTATTCCGTCCCTGCGCTTCGAGAGCCGAGAGAAACTCATGCGGGTGCGCCCCGAGAATCTCGGACAGGCCGCGCGGATACCGGGAGTCAACCCCGCGGATGTCGCGGTTCTGTCCCTGATCATCAAGCGCGGAAATATAAAGCGATAGTTATGCGACGCAATAACCGCAGAAAAGCGGGGCTGCCCAGGGATTCGATGCGGGTTACGTTATTTTGTGGCGAGTTCGATTGTCGGTAGGGTAGGGCGGTTTCCCCGAAACCGCCGCGGGGCACTGCGAATCGGACGCCTCGGGGATGCGTCCCTACCCGGAACGGCTACGCCTGCGGGGTCAATGTTAAACCTAAATCCGGCAGTTCAACTGCTCTTTTATAGGGTAAAGCGGGAGCCTGCCGGGAACGCCCGCTTGCCAAAAGTAAGGCATTAACGCATTTCCCCCCGCATTTCTTTTCAGTAAGCCAGGCCCGCGATGCTGGCGCGGCGTTCACCCATCTCCCGGCGCCAGGCCGTTACGGAGGGGTCTTTTTCCGGGTCCGGGAGTTCCTCGGCGTGCCGGGCCTTCCACTCCCGGAACCGGGCGTGTATGGCGTCGTACTCGGCGCGCAGCCGCGCTTCCGAAACCTTCAGCTCGCGCAAATGGTTCTCGGCCTGCATTTTTTCGAAATCGGTCAGCCGGTCGCGCCGCGCGGCCAGTTCACGCGCGCGGTCGATATTCCCCATGAGTTTCGCGTGCGCCTCGCGGTAGGCGGCGAAATGCGGGTTTTTCGCGCCGGCGATCTGCAGAAGTTCGTTTTTGCGCCGCAGGATCCGGCCGTTCAGCTCGTAGTAGGCCTGCAGATCCGCGCGTTGGCGCGCGGAGAGGCGCTTGTGGCTGCCCGTGAAGAGCAACACGTCCGCGCCGCTGACCAGCCGGGGCGGGGAGAGCGAATCCGTCTGCACCAGCAGGCACTCGATCATCTGGCCCTTGGATGAGGCGCGCACCCCCCGGAACTCCAGCAGGGTGCCGGCCGGGATCTCGCGCAGGCGCGCGCCGTCCGGCGTAAACACCGCAGTCTGCTGACGGGTCACGCCCCAGCCCGGACGCTCTTTGGGCTGCGCGAGGAAAATACCCAGCAGCGCGGGCATGGTCTCCTCCGCCTCGGCCGGCCTCGCGTCCCTGACCGGGGGAGGGGGGGCGCTCCGCGCCCCTTCCCGCGCCACCGCGTCCGGCATCGCCGCAGGCGCGGCAGGTCCGGCCTCACGCGCCTCCGGCGCCGCGGCGACGGCCGCGGCACTCCGCGCCTCCCGCGGCGGCGCTTCGCGGCGCAAGCCAGACAAGAAGGGGCGCGCGAACGGCGCGCCGACATATACCGCCGCCGTGCCGATCACCGCCGCCGAAAAATAACAGGGCCAGAAAAAACGCATGAGGTAAAAGCATAACAAAACAGCGCCGGATATCGCAACCAAGGAGAAATTAGGGGCTAGGAGCTGTAACCCCCTGAAGGCAAAGGACTTGAGGTATCTGACATGCTGATGGAACGGTGTCTCTTCAGAAACAGCAATTCTCATTATGGGATTTTCCCCGAAATCGCTATCGGGATCGGGATCGGGATCGAAATCCATGAAATGTGCTGAGATTCGATAGCGAT
>JAVEYH010000095.1:3647-10523 GCA_034003585.1 Kiritimatiellia bacterium | reverse complement strand
GTCTGTCCCCTCCTGTGCGCTCACGGAATGCGGAGGCGGTAAAAACCCGCGTCTCCGGTCAGGGGCAGGGTCACGGCATTGGTGACCGGGGTGGGGGGGAGGTTGGTGGCGACCGGACGCCAGGGACCGGCCGGACTTGCCGCGAACTCGAGCACCTGGGTGCGCGCGTTGCCGCCGATCCAACGGATCCGGCCCGCTCCGTTTTCGAGCGCGAGCCCCGTGAGCGCCAGACGCGAGCGGGCGTCGGTCGGATCGGTGTCCGCCTGCCACTCGGCCCAGGCGGGCATGCCGTCGCCATCGGCGTCCTCCAGGGACGCGGCCTCCCAGTTGCCATTCCCGCCCAGGCCGAATGCGTCCAGCCAGGGCCGGGGCACGCCCGCGCGGGTGAGCTCGGCAACGAAGGAGGCTTTGAGGAGCCGCTGCGTCAGCACGGTGAAGGAGATTCGGTTGCTCGCGACCGTGGCGCCGGACGGCACCGACAGCCAGTTGCCGAAACGGTACCCCGGGTCCGCAAGCGCGACCCATTCCGGCCGCGCGCCGCGACGGCACCAGATCTCGGCGGGCTCGATGCGCCCGCCGCCCTCGACCTCGGTGCGCACGCGGTACAGCCATTCCCACTGCCAGACTAGCGTGGCGTGGTTGGTGATCACGAAGGTGAGCTGCGCCGTCGTGCCGGTTCCAGGCGTATGGCCCGAAAGTGCCCAGCCCTCGCAGGTCCGGCGGGTGGAGTCAGAGAGGAACAGCAGCGCGGGGACCGAGGCCGTAACGGGCGTGTTGTTGGTCAGGCTGTAGGTTCCGTTGACCGGCGAACCGACATGGTGGGGGTCCACCACCGTCAGGGTCCAGAGGCCCGGCGTAAAATGGCCGCCGATGGCCTGGTCCGCCTCCACCTGTCCCAGCACCACGGTTTGGCTGCGGGTGCGGTAGTCGAAACGCTCCGCCGGGAACCCGGTCCGCGTCAGGGTGTCGAGGTAGGCGTCGGCGTCGGCCCGCAGCGTGACGGTCGCGCCCAGTCCGCGGAAGAGGAAGAACCGGTCGGCCGTGACGCTTCCCGGGCCCTCGGCCGTCACCGAAAGGCGGTGGCCGCGCCGCACGGTGATGGGAAGCACCCGGCCTCCGCCCGGATCGTTTCCGGTCACGCGCAGACACGCCGCCACCTCGTCACCCGGCGCGAGCGACGCGGAATCGAGCCGCGCGCCGAAGCCGTCCGCGCCTCCCGCCGCGACCGCGCCGCCCCACGCGCCCAGCGGCTCCAGCCATGCGGGCGCGGGTTCTTCAAGGGAGAAGGCCCGGAACCCGGCCACATACCACCCCTCGTCCGTGACGTAGGCGTCGGAGCCGAACTCGAGGCGCACGATCACCTGGCGCCCCGCGAAGGCGGCCAGATCCAGGGTCACGGTCTCCCAGCCGCCCGTGCCCGCCAGACAGGGCTGGTGCGCCGCAAAGGGCGAGGCGGGATTCTCCACGATCCGGCCGGGATACCCGCCCTCCGGCGTGATGAGCTCGAAAGTTGCCCCCAGGTTGGTGGAGACGCGGACCACCGCGCCGTCCCAGAAATAGGCGCCGCTGTCCGGTTCGGTCCGGAGCCACTGGCGGAAGAGCGCGCCGCCGCCCGGGCCGACCGCGAAAACGGGCGTGTCGAGCCAGGCGTGGCAACTGTCGGCGTATTGCCGCGTAGCGGGATTGCCGCAATACCACACCTCGCCGCCGTCCCACGTCCGGTTGGTGGTGAGGCACCACGCCCCGGCCGTGCCGCCCGCGGTCCAGCCCGCGTCACGGGGCGCGAACGGCGCGGAGGCTGCGGCCACGCGGGCGGTCCAGAGCAGCTCCGGCCCCGCGAGATTGGATACCGCGACCGCGAGATTCGTGGCTTCGCCGCTTAATTCGAACAGGCCGAACGCCTGCGGCGTGACCGTCATCCAGGGCTCCTCGTACGCGCCGGTGACCGTATACGTCGGGCTGACGGAACGGAACCAGGGGTCGTACCAGCCGATCAGATCCGCGGCCGCCACATAATATTCAACCGTCTTCATCCCGCGCGCGGGCGGGTCGATCTCCGCCCCGTACAGATCTCCCTCGATCCAGGCCATGTCGGTCTGCCGCCATGCCGCGTCCCCGGTCTCGCGCCAGAAGAGCAGCGTCTCCTCCACGGTCAGGTTGTCGGTGATCACGGCGCGCACGCTCCAGGGCGGCCGGTCGCGCTGCAGCGGCGCGAGCGCCTGGACCGTGATGGCGGGCGGGGTCGGCTGACTCGCCGCGTCGCGCGGGTCGGTGTTGTCGAGAAACTCGCCGAGGTTGGTCCATCCGTCACCGTCCGGGTCATCCTGGTTGTTCCGGCCTCCTGCGGCGCTGCCGAAGTAGCGGAGCTCCCACCAGTCGCTCAGGTCGTTACCGTCGCTATCCAGCCAGAAGGGCAGGTAGTCGCCTTCGGCCAGCCGCGGGGCGTTCATCACGATGCCGGTCGCGGGATTGGGCGACGCCGAAACCGCGTCCGGCCAGCGCGCGCCGTCCACGCGCCAGCCGCAGAAGGCGTAGGGCACATTCCCCACGAACCCGAGTTCCAGCGCGGTCTCGGTTTCGGCCGGCGCGCCTTCGGGGTACCAGCGGACAGTCTCGCCGAACACGTCGTTCACGTCGGCGAGCCGGTAGCGGTTGGTGAGCGCGACCTCGCCGCGCCACTGCCAGACCAGCGCGCTCGGTCCGCTCAGGCTCAGACTCACGCGGTTGGAGACGCCCTCCGCCGGCACGTCGCCCTCGCCGGTCCAGCCGGAACAGGCCACGCGCCGGCCGTTGCCGAGGGGCACGCTTTCCGGTGCGGAGGCCACAAACGCGATCTCGGAGATGACGGTGTTCGTGCCGTAGGGAGGCGTCACGCTGCCGTACGCCTCCGGCGCGCCCGCCACCCGCAGGGTCACCGGCCGGCCGACATAGAAGGAGAAAAACTCTCCCGCCGCGGCAGGCAGCCGCACGCTGTGTTTCGCGGTGACCGCGTGCAGCGTGTAATGCGCGTAAGTCCCGACGGGCAGGGCCGGAATCCGGGCCAGGAAGCCGCTGCCGTCCGTGCCCTCGGATGCCGCGCTCACCCGTTGCCAGGCACCGGTCGGGCCTGCGGCGTCACCCGCCGCCCAGTTGACGAAGACTCCGTCGGCCGCCAGCGGCGCCACGGCCTGCACCCGGAACCGCACCGTGAAGTCCGCGCCATCGGCGATCCGGTCCCCGGCCGGGGCGTGGACGATCAGCGGCGGATCGTCGAACCCCCCGCGCGCGTAGAGTGCCGCGCTGCCGCCGGGAAAGGGCACGTCGGTCCCGATCACCCGCACGATGTAGGTTCCCGGCGCCGCGGCCGGGAGGTGCAGCCGCTCGATCGTGTTGGCTTCGTCCCGGCCCGTGCCGCCGTTGGGGTAAAGCACCGCGCCGTTGGGCGCGGTCACCAGCAGGTCGAGGTCATTGACGCGCGTCACGCCCGCGCCCGCCGCGGCCGGGTAATCGGTCCACGCCAGCGCCAGGTCCAGCGGCGTGTGGCTCACGCTGACCGTGATGAGGAAAAGGTTGGTCTGCCCCGCGCCGGGGTGGATGCCGTCGTAGAGCCGCACCATGCGGCGCCGCGGGTGGACCGTGTCCCCGATGTCCGGCTGGCCCCAGCCCTCCACCGGGTTAGGCGAGACCGCCGGGATTTCGCGGAAGACGTTGGTGCCGTACTGGCCCGGCGTCAGCGAACGCGCGCCGCCGGCCATCATGGCGCGGATCAGCGCGGCCGAGGGGTTGGTGATCCCGGCGCGTTCCGCGGCGTACTGCCGCAGCAGCAGGGCCGCGCCCGCGATCAGCGGGGTGGACATGCTGGTCCCGCCGCCGAAACAGTAGCGCGGGTTCGAGTCAAAGGCGCGCCAGACCGGCCCGCCGACCGCGGACCGGGTGGAGAGCACATCCGTGCCGGGCGCGACCACGTCGGGTTTGATGCGGCCGTCCAGCGCGGGTCCGCGGCTGGAGAAGGCGGCCATGCCCTGCAGGTAGCGCGGAGTCAGCGTGGCGCTGTACGAGAGGTAGTCGCCGGCAATCGGCGCGGCCGGATAGTTGTTCGGCCAGGCCGCGCCCCAGGTGTAGGCCGAATACCCGCCGCTGCCCGGCAGGCGGTCATTTTCCGTGGCGCCCACGGCCAGCGCGTTCTTGGCGGTGGCGGGCGAGCCCACCGAGCCCGGGTCCACCACGCCGTTGCGGTCGCTGTCGCGGCCGGCGTTGCCCGCCGCGAAAACCGCGAGATGGTCGGGGTGGTCCCACGCGAAGAGATCGGTGGAGCGCGCGTCGGAAGTGTAGGCGCCGTAGCTGTCCGCGCCCCAACTGTCGGAGTGCACGCGCGCGCCGCAGGCGTAGGTTTCCTCGAAAAGCTCGTACAGGTCGTACGGCAGGCCCGTGAGCGCGCCCGAGGCATTGGCCACCGACTGGTGCGCGAGGTTCGCCTCCCACGCCATGCCTCGGTATTGGCCGCCGCTGGCCGCGCCGTCCCCGCACAGCGAGCCTGCGGTGTGCGTGCCGTGGCCGTCCCGGTCCGAGGCGTCGCCCGGCCGGCCGCGCGCGAACAGTGCCGTCACGCGGCCGCGGAAGTCCGGGTGCAGCGTCGCCTCGTCGGCCGTGTCGAGTCCGGTGTCCGCGTGGCCCGCGGTCTGGCCCCGGCCGGTCAGGCCCCAGCCGGACCAGGCGTTGGTGGTGTTGAGGTGCGTGCCGCGCGCGGCGGAGTCGTTGAACAGCTTGGGCTGCGGCCGCTCCTCGATCCACTGCACCTCGCCCCGGGCCGCCAGCGTCCGCACCGCGCCAAGCGGCAGGACCGCCCGCACCAGGCCCCAGCGGGTGTTGGCGGTGAAGCCCTCGACCTCGCCGCCCGCCGCGGTGACGGCCGCGGCCGCGCTTTCGGCATCCTCGGGGGCCAGGGTCTGCACCGTCATCCGCACCCGGGTCTCCGCCGGATGCGAGGCGAGGAGTGAAGCGAGGAAGGGCTGGATCTTGTCTCCGGGCGCGAATTCCTCGGCCGCCTGCACGCCGGGCGCGGCCGCGAGCGCGGCCAGCGCGGCGGGGGTCAGCTCGGCCAGCAGCGCGTTGTTCGGGAAAAAGCCGCGCGGGATTGCCCCCGCCTCAATCAGGAGCGCGCGCGAGGCCTCGGTCACCGGCGTGTTGAACAGCACCAGGAAGGGCGTGGTGCTGCGCGGGGTGGGGGACTGCGCGCCCGAGGCGGCCCGGGGCACGGCCCGCTCGGCCGGGCTCACCAGCAGACGGTTGGAGAGCAGCGTCTGTCGTTCGCGCGGCAGGGAAGGGTCCGCCCCGAAACGCGGCGGCTTGAAGGCCCGGCGCAGCGGCTCGAGCTCCGCTTCGGTCAGACACGCCGCCGCGGCTGCGGTGTGGGTCGTTGCGGTCCCTGCGGCCGGCGCCGCCAACTGCGGCAGCCTGCGCATCGCGGGACGCGGCAGCGCCGCCGCGGGCGCGGCGGCGGTCCGGGCTGGCGCGTCCGGGTGCGGCGCGGCCGGCGCCGTGCGGCGGTTTGACCTCCCCCGCATGGTAAAAACCCCCAGAAGCAGCGCGGTTCCAACCGCGCCGCACGCGATCCACACCTTTTTGCGTTGCATGACCGGAAGCATAGCACAAGAGGGGACAAAAAGAATAGGGGGGAAGAAAGGGCGTCCTTTTGGTCCCGCAGGCGGTCGTTTCGGGGAAACGACCCTACCTGAACATGTTGTTTTGCCCGTTTTCATAGATCCGGCGCGGAAAGAATAAGGAACAGGAAACGTCGGAACCGGCATCGTCAAGCAACGGGGATTTCGACCCCGATGCCGATTCCGACCCGGACTTGTTCCCGGGCGGGGAATACTCTATACTGTCGAAATCTAACACGGGGTCGAAATGAGTGCGCGAAAACTGACAGCGAAAATAACCGGTGTGGGCAAGGCGCTTCCCGAGAGGCGGCTGACCAATGCGGATCTCGAAAAACGGGTGGACACCAATGACGCCTGGATCACCCAGCGTGTCGGCATCCGCGAGCGACGGATCGCGGCCGAGGGGGAGTACACCTCGGACCTCGCGATCCGGGCGGCGCGTGACGCGCTGGCCCTCGCCGGCCTGAAACCCGAACAGCTTGATCTGATCCTTGTGGGCACCTCGACGCCCGACATGATCTACCCCTCCGTGGCCTGCCAGGTGCAGAAGGCGCTCGGCGCGTTCCACGCCGGGGTGCTGGACATCAGCGCGGCCTGCACCGGATTCATCTACGGCGCCAGCCTGGCCTGGGGCATGATCCGGTCCGGGACCCTGCGCCATGTGCTGGTGATCGGCGCGGAGAAAAACAGCGCGATCGTGGACTGGTCCGACCGCGACACCTGCATCCTCTTCGGGGACGGCGCGGGTGCGGCGGTGTTCAGCGAGCACCACTCGGACACGGAAGGCGTGCTCTCCGCCAAACTGGGCGGCGACGGCTCGTTCGGCGGGCTGCTTCACCTGCCGAACAGCGGATGCCGGCCTTTTCCCGAAGAGAAAGGCCGGTTCATCCGGATGCAGGGCAACGAGGTCTTCAAGCAGGCGGTGCGCAACATGTACGAGTGCGCGGTCTGCGTGCTCGACCGGGCCGGACTCTCGCCCCAGGAGGTGTCGCTGCTGATCCCGCACCAGGCGAATGTGCGGATCATCGATGCGGTGGCCAAGCGGTTGGGGCTGCCCGAGGAGAAGGTGTTCCGCAATATCGCGGAATACGGCAACACCTCGGCCGCCACGATCCCCATCGCGCTGTGCGAGGCTGTGGAACAGGGGCGCCTCAAGAAAGGCGACGTGCTGGTGATCGACGCCTTCGGCGCGGGCCTGACGTGGGGTGCCATGACGATCCGGTGGGCGTGAGGCGCG
>JAVEYH010000095.1:0-3547 GCA_034003585.1 Kiritimatiellia bacterium | reverse complement strand
AGGCCATGGCGCCGGTGGGGCACGCGGCGGCGCAGGCCTGCAGCACCCCGTCCGGCAGGTCGTCCCACACGCGGCCGAGCGGCGGGCCGATCCGCGCCTCGAAGCCTCGTCCGTGAAAGGCGGGTCCCGGCTCCCCCGCGCCGCGCTGCCGCGTGATCCGCACGCAGAGTCCGCACAGCACGCAGCGCGAGGCGTCAAACCAAAAGCCGTTGCGGCCCGTTTCGCGGATCATGGGCTGCGGCGCGCAATCGAACGCCCGCGGCTTCGCGCCGTACTCGGCGCACAGCTCGCGTAACCGGCACGCCGTGGGTTTCAGGCACCCGCACCGCATGCAGCGGCCGGCCTCGAACGCGGCGGCTTCAGGCGTGAGTCCGCGCGCCTCCGGCGGCAGGCGGCGCGGCCCGCTCTCCGGACTCAGCGCGGCCAGGGTTTCCGCGCTCAGATCCGGCATCCGCGAACGGAAGCGGGGCCGCGCCGGGGTGCCGCCCGGCGCGCGGCCTTGGGCCTCCCCCGCGGCGTCGCCGGCCAACCAGCGGTGGATCGCGCAGATCGCGACCGCGCCGCCCAGCGGGGCGCGGCGGCACGCCTTTTCGCACGGCGCGGACCCGCCGCACACAAAGGGATGGGCGCGGGCCAGGTCCCGCGCGCCCTGCCAATCACCCGACCGGATCCGGGCCATCAGCGTCTGGACAGGCAATCCCGAGGGGCAGGCCATCCGGCAGGGGGCCTCGCAATCCGCGGGATGGTTGCTCAGCAGCAGCTCCAGCGCGGTGCGCCGGAAGCTCCGGACCGCCTCGGAATCGGTGACGATAGCCATGGCGGCGTCCGCGCGCGTCGCGCAGGCGGGCAGCAGCCTTCCGCCCGCCGCCGCATCCTCCACCGTGCAGAGGCCGCACCCGCCCGCGGGTTCGACCCCGTCGGCATGGCACAGCACCGGGATGCGGATCCCGAGCCCGCGCGCCGCCTCATACACCGTCATTCCCGGTTTCAGCGCCACCGGGCGGTCGTTGATGGTCATGCCCTTGGCCTCACTCGCGCGAACTGCGGCCCGCCGCCTCGGGCTGAAAGAGCAGCTTCTCGATCACGAAACGGCGGCGTCCCGCGGGCACCGTCCACTCGATCGTGTCGCCTTCGGCGTAACCCAGGATGGCGGTGCCGACCGGCGACAGCACCGAGAGTTTGCCCGCGTCGACATCGGCCTCGGCGGGCATCACCAACGTCAGCTCCATCACCGTCTTTGTCTCCGCCTCGCGCAGGCGCACCCGCGAATGGAGCGTCACCACATCGGGCGGCACCTGCTCGGGACCGACGATCCGCGCGCGGCGCAACTCATTCTCCAGCGATTTCAGATCTCCCTGGTCGCGGTCATGGGACAGCCCGGCCACGCTCACCAGCTCTTCCAGTTTCTGGCGGTCCAGCTCGGTAATGTAAAGGGTTCGCTCCGTCATATCGGTTCTCCTCCTGAAGAACATAAGGGTGGCTAAGGTGCGTCCAGCATAGCATCGGACAGCCGGGAAATACAAGCAAAAGGAGCAAGGGGTTGGGTGCGCTTCAACTTTGCTGAAGCCGCACCCGCACCGTAAGGAGAATTTAGGAGAGAGGAGTTAGGAGTCTGTGTCCCGTTGTTTTACGGGGGCCGTTTTTGTTCTCAACCCCCTCCTTTCCTACAGCTCGCGGACGAAGAGGTTGCGGAACTGGACGAGGGAGGGCGGCCCGACCCACTTGCCGTCGCGGAAGGCGCCGTGGTGCTGCAGGGCGATGGGGCCTTCCGCGGGCAGGCCGGGGATGGCCACGCCGGGCAGCACGGTCTGGCCGTTGAGGAGCACGCGCACGGTGTCGCCGCGCACGGTGACCTCGAAGCGGTTCCACTCGCCGACCGGGCGGTCGGCGCAAACCCGGGGCGTGACCCCGGCGCGCACTTCGGGCGGCATGGCGGGGTCGCGCCGCACGCCGTACATCTCACCCGAGCCCACGGGCCAGCACCAGATGTTGATCTGGTACTTGCCGGCGCCGCGCAGGAAAACGCCGGAGTCGGAGTCCGGGATGGCGAGGGCCAGCGGTTTGCCGTCCGGTCCCGCGGCCTCGCTGCCGTCGGGCAGGATCCGGCGGGCGCGGGGGTTGACGTAGGGGGTCTCCTTGATGCGCCAGTCGAGGTGCAGCTCGAAATCGCGCAGGACCCGCTCGCTCCAGAGGTTCTTGTCGCCTTCGGCCTCGGAGCGGGCGTCGTAATCGATCACGCCGTCGAGGATGCGCCAGTGGCCGTTGTCGCCCTGGGGGCGGCGCCAGCCCCGGAAGTCGGAGCCGTTGAAGAGCGTGTCGAAGCCGCCCGGGGCGGCGAGCGGCACGCGCCACTCGAGGCCGTTCTTGCGGATCACGCGCTCGCGCCACTCGGGTTTGGCGTCCTCGGGCCGGGCCGCGGGCCGGGGGGTGTAGAAGTCGTGCTGGCTGAGGGTGAGGCGCGCCTCCTCCGGGGTGAGGCGCAGCAGCGCGAAGCCGATGTCGCCCCAGTGTCCGGTGGAGGGGAGGCAGAAGGTGCGGACCCCCTTCTCCTCGCGGTGGGCGGCGCTGTGGTGGTGGCCGAAGAGGTAGGCCTTGCAGAGGGCGTTGGAGACCATGAGGCCGGCCACGCCGGTTTCGCCGAGGCTGTGGTGCGCGCAGAGGAAGAGCGGCTTGCGGCTGGCGCCCACGGTTTTTTCGAGCCAGGCGCGCTGGGCGTCGTCCAGGCCGCCGTTGACCGGCCCCTCGAGGCAGGAGTCGAGCAGGATGAAGTCCGCGTGCGGGGTCTCGACCCGCGAGACGTGGCGTTCCGGCACGGGTGGGTGGGCGGCGCGCTGTTCCGGGAAGACCGCGAAGAACGGCGCGCGGCGGTCGTGGTTCCCGAAGCAGGCGTGCCAGCGCACGCCGGCCTCGTCGAGGGGGCTGAGCAGGCCGCGCAGGGTCTGGTAGTCATTCGTGTCGCCGCGGTCGAACGAGAGGTCGCCGAGGATCAGCAGGTTGGCGGGCCGGGGGTTGAGGCTGAGGATCCCGCGCACGCAGCGCTCCACGCCCGCGCGCTGGTGCGGCCATTTGGCGTTTGACGTGACGTGCGTGTCCGCGAAGAGCGCCACGAGGTTCGGGTCAACGGGCACGGCCGCCCGGGCGGTGAGAACCAGAATGAGAGCGAGAAGCGGCGCAACCTTCCGCGCGCCGGATGTCCGAATGCGTTTCATGTCTTTCCCCCTTGCGCTGATGAGGTTGCCGCGCACACCCCTGCGCGGCAACCGGTGGGTAGCATGGCACAGATCGCGCGGAAAGGGAAGGGGGGAAAAGGGGAGGAGAAGTGCGGGAGTGCATGAGTGCGGGAGTGCGGGAGTTCGTTAATGCCTTAATGCGGGAGTCGGGAGCGCGGGCGTCCCCGCCCGCAATGGGGTTTCTGGTTTCTGGTTCCGGGTTTCTGGTTTCTGGTTGCGCGGTGAAACGTTCCATGACTCGGCGCGAGACTTTTGGCGCGAAACGTGGTTGCGGGCGGGGACGCCCGCGCTCCCAGTCCCCCGCAATCATGCACTCC
>JAVEYH010000094.1:0-14365 GCA_034003585.1 Kiritimatiellia bacterium | reverse complement strand
CTAGGGGAGTTCGATGTGTTCCTTCGCGATAGCCATGCGTTGGAAATCCTGCGGAAGGTTCTTGTCCCCGAAGCGTTTAATGACGGTGATGGTGTGCCACATCGTCGCCACCGGGTCATTGGAGGCGTCGCCAAGCCCCTGGAGGAGTCCCTCCATGAGCGGCGGTGAAGGCGCGGTTGAAGTAGACGTCGGACTGGAAGCCCGAACGTGCGGCGATCTCCTTGATCGGCAGGGTCGTCTTCTTGAGAAGGCTTCGCGCCGCCTCCAATCGGGCGCGGGCAATCTCGCGTTGGACATGGGTGCCGAGCTGGTTTTTGAAGGCGCGGTTGACCAGCGTGTGCGAGCGGTTGAGGGCTGTGAAGACATCGGCTGCGGTTATGCCCTCGGTGGCGTGCGCGTGGATGTAGACGAGCGCGTCCGAGAGCCAGTCCGGTTCGACGGGATAGACTTCGGTCGATGCGCGCAAGACGACGTCGTTCGGCTCTACGATTGCTACGGGCGGATGTGTGCGCCATGCATGTGGCCGCTCGATCATTCCGGCGAGCGTTTGCGCAGCGGTGCGGCCGATTTTCCGGGCGTTGGGATCAATGCTGGAGAGCATCGGCGTCGAGAACTCGCAGATCAGCCGGTCGTCATCCACGCCCAAGATGGCGATGTTGCGCGGGACATCGATGCCGACGTCCTGACAGATTCTGAGGACGTGCATGGCGCGCAGGTCTTGTGCGCAGAAGACGGCGATCGGCTTCGGCAGTTTGACGAGCCAGCTCCGAAGCCGTATGGCATCCGGAGGAGGACCGACCTCGTCGTCGATAACGGATTTTGCGTTGAACGCATACCTGAGGGATTCGACGGGCGAGTACCTGCGGCAGACGAACCCGTCGCGCGCGAGCCGACGCGCGAATCCGTTTGCGAGCGCTTTTGCATATCCGCTCGCGTCTCCGCAGAAGGCGAAAGACGTGAAGCGGCGCTTGAGAAAGTGCTCCGCCGCCCGTGCGCCGACGGCGTGGTGATTCGACTCGACTACGGCGAAGCCGCTGTGCCGGCGCTCGTAGAACACATCGACAACGGGACGTTTCGCGGCGCTGAGTATCTCTGCCGTGCGGTCGTCGATGACGCGCGCGATGAAGCCGTCAAACGCGGTGAGGTTCGTGCGACGCGAGAGGGTCCTTCCGTTGAGGAACGAAAGCGACCAGTCCTGGCGCTCCCGCGCGTACGCCGCGACGCCTTCCGCCAGAGCGCGTCCGTACTCCCGGTTGCGTTCAATGAGCAGCCCGATGCGAAACGGTTTCTTCATTGCGTGTGATGATACCATCTTCTCGTGTGGGTTGTGTTGCGAAAATGTATATTGATCTTGCAAAATGTTATATGGTGAATGGCTGCTGGATTCGCTAAAGTAAAGGCGAATTTGGAATCAGTTTGATAAAGGCATCACCGAAAGGAAGTACTCTCATGGCACGCATTCAGATCCCGGTTGACGAGTTCAAGTCGCGCGTCGCGAAGGCGGCGCAGCTTGTGGCGGCGAAGGGGCTTGACGTTCTCGTCGTGAACGGCTCGGAGGCCGATTACGCGGATACGCGCTACTTCTCGAATTTCTGGCCGCTTTTCGAGCGGTGCGGGGTGGCGATTGCGGCGAACGGCGAGGCGGCGCTGATGGTCGGTCCCGAGTCGCAGGTTTTTGCTGACGACTTCAGTTGGATGGACCGCATTTGCGTCGTCTACCAGTACCGCGAGAGCGCGAACCCGGCGTATCCCGAACTGAAGAGCGAGTCGTTCAGGGATGTCTTCAAGAAGCTGGGTGTCACCGGCGACAACATCAAGATCGGTGTCGCCGCCAAGCTCAACACGAACGTTGTCCAGTTCGACGGCATTCGCGAGTGCTATCCGAAGGCTGAGATCGTTTGGGCGGATGACATCATGCTCAACCTTCGCCGCATCAAGTCCGACAACGAAATCGCCTGCATCCGCGAGGCTACCCGCATCACGGATCTCGCGACCAAGGCTGTGATGAAGGAACTCCGGCCCGGAAAGACCGAGCTCGAACTCGTCGGTGTCGCCCAGAAGTGCATCTACGAGAACGGCGCCGAGTATGAGGGGCTCCCGATGTACTGCTTCGCCGAGGCGTCGACGCGGCATGCGATCTCGCGATCGAGCTACCGCGTGATTCAGAAGGGCGACATCGTGCAGCTCAACCTCTCCGCGAAGGTGTGCGGCTATTCGCCGTCGATTGGGCTCCCGGTCTGCTGCGGCAAGCTCAGTCCGGAGAAGCGTGACCTTGTGCAGTTCGGGCTCGAGGCGCACTACTGGACCGAACGACAGATCAAGGCGGGGGTACTCGCGTCGCAGATCTCCAAGGAGTTCATCAAGTTCTATGAAGATCACGGCCGCCGCGCGAACTACTTCTACGGACCCTGCCACGGCACGGGTCTCATCGAGGTCGAGGCTCCGTGGATGGAGACGATCAGCAACTATCCGCTCGAACCGAACATGACGTTCCAGATCGACACGTTCGTGACCTCGCCGACGTTCGGCCTCCGCTGGGAGAAGCCGATCGCCGTCACGGCGGACGGCTGCGAAAATCTCGCGCCGGACCAGATCGGCGTCAACGGTCCGATTGAGGTTGAGGTTTGAGGTTGGGGTCGGTAAAGGAGGCGAAAAATGCGATATGAACTGATGAGGCCCGCTCAAATCCGCGAGGCGATTGCACAACGCACGCCCGTTGTGTTGCCGCTCGGCGTGCTCGAGTACCACTCCGAGCATCTGCCGGTGGGCATGGACACGCTTGCCGTCGAGCGCGCGCTCCACCTCTACGAAAAAGAGGCCGACATCGTGATCCTGCCGAGCTTCTACTGGGGGGCGTCTTCCCGCGCCGTCGCCCCGTGCGAGGGCCGCGGGTCGATCCCGGTCGACTCGCAGGCGCTGGTGCCGATCGCGCGGCAGATTTTCCGCGGACTGCTCGACGTCGGCTTCCGGAACGTCCACACGTTCATTCATCACCAGAGCGAGGACTTTGCCGCGGGCATGCCGACGGACCTCGCGTTCCGCCTCGCGTCGCGCCAGGTGATCATGGAGTTCCTGGAGGAGAAGAAGGGCGACGGCTGGTGGGGCGACCCCTCCAGCGCGTCCTACTACACGGACCACACGAACCTCGACGCGAACCCGTTCATCTGGATCCGGAACCACGCGCTCATGGACGCGAAGGTGCTCGCGAAGTACCCGTTCGACCACGCCGGCGAAGGCGAGACTTCGCTCATGATGTCCCTCTGCCCCGACACGGTCGACATGTCCGCGTTCGACAAGAACGCCTGGTTCGCGCAGAGCGCGGTCAAGGCGTCCAAGGAAACGGGCGACAACGGCGTCGCCATGATCCTCGACCGCTTCCGCCGCGTGCTGAAGTAAACGGAGGGCGTGCAGAATGGATCAGCTGTTCGGCTTGCTCGTGTTCTCCCTCGGCGGCCTCGCCGGGGCGACCTTCCTCCTGCCGGCGCGCGCGGTGCGGGGCTGGGCCTATGAGACATGGTGGTTCGTCTACGTGTTCATCGGCCTCGTGATCTGTCCGCCGGTCATCTGCGCCTTCACGGTGCCGGATTTCTGGCGCGTCACGATGTCCGCCCCGGCTTCCGTCCTCCTGCGCTGCGCCGGGTTCGGCGCGATGTGGGGCGTCGGGGCTCTCGCGTGGGGGCTGATGGTTCGGTATCTCGGCATCGGCCTCGGCCTGGCGATCGGGTGCGGACTCTGCGCCGCGACGGGGACGCTCATCCCGCCGATCGCGGCGGGGCATGCCGCGGACCTCGTGAAGGATACGGGCGCGATCATCGTTCTTTCGGGCGTGCTCCTGTCGCTCGCGGGTATCGTTTTCGTGGGCGTCGCGGGCCGGTGCAAGGAGCGCGAGATGCCGCTTGAGGAACAGCGCAAGGCGGTGCCGGAGTTCAACTTCGGCAAGGGCCTCGTCACGGCGGTGGTCGCTGGCGTCTTCTCGGCGGGCATGAATTTCGGCTTGCAGGGGGCGGAGACCATCGAGACCGCGGCGGTCGCAGCCGGCGCGAAAGCCTGCTGGCGGGGCATGCCGGTGATCATGGTCGTCCTCTGGGGCGGCTTTCTGGTGGAGGCGTCGTGGTGTTTCCAGCAACATTACAGGAACAGGACGTTCGGCGACTACGCGCGCCCCTCCCTGTGCAATCTCGCGCTCTGCGCGCTGATCGGTGTCATCTGGGTGCTGCAGTTCGTCTGCACGAAGGCGGGCGAGCCGCTGATGGGTGGGATGAAGTACATTTCCTTCGCTGTGATGCTGGGGTCGACGGTTCTCTTCTCAACGGCCATCGGCGTCCTCTTGGGCGAATGGAAGGGGACGAGTGTCAAAACGAAGGCGCGCCTCGCGCTCGGAATGGCTGCACTCCTCGTCTCGTTCGCGGTGATTTCCATCGGTTCGAAATAAAAGGATTCCGAAAGATGTTCAGGCATGTGATCTTAGCCGTTTCAGTCGCCGTGTCGTTCTCCGCGTGCGGAGGAAGTACGCCGCCCGATGCCGTTATAGAGAATGCCCGCTTCCGACTTGTGCTTGGCGGCGATGCGCGCGCAAAGTCTCTTGTCGTCAAAGCGACGGGCGAGGAGATGCTCGACGTAAAGGAGGACGTTCCGGCGTTTTCCGCGACGCAGGACCGGCCGTTCAACAACGAGGTGAAGCTCCTCTTCGCGAACAAGCGCACCGAATACAGAGCCGTTCGCGTGCGCCGCGAGGGGGACGACCTCTACGTCGGGTTCGAACTGATCTCGTACGAGGCGAAGATCCACGTGACGGAGCGGCCTGACTACGTCCTTCTCGAACTGGTTGATTTTCCGCTCGGGCCGCTCGGCAACAACGGGCTGACGATGACGTATCCGCCGGTCGACGTCTTGAAGATGCTCAATCTGCCGGTCCGCGACCGCGCGCATTTCGGCGACTGGCTGAACGTCAGCTGGGACGCGCGCTCGTCCGTCTCGCTCTTCGCGGCCGAGCCGTACACGTGGATCGAGAACACGCGCCGTCACGGGTTCCGCCTCCTCACGGCCGAAGCGCATCGCGGGCTGAAGCTCCGCGGCGCGAAGGCCGTGCTGATGGCGTCCGCGACGCCGGCCTTCCTGGACGCGATGGATGCCGCCGAGACTGAACTCGGCCTGCCGCGCGGCGCCGAAAGCCGGCGGGACGCGCGGATGCGGCAGTCCAATTATTGGACGGGCGCGATCGATCCGCGGAACGTTGACGCCCACATCGCGCTGGCGAAGAAGGGCGGCTTTACGAAAATGCTCATCTATCATACGGCTGTCTGCGACCATCCGGGCGGCTACCGGGCAATCGCCGACTATGCGCCGAATCTGCGCCTCTACCCGAAGGGGTATGAGTCGATCCGGGAGATGCTCGCGAAGATCAAGGCCGCCGGCATCACGCCCGGCCTTCACGTGCTGCAGACGTTTGTCGGCTTTCTGACGCACTATGTCACGCCCGTTGCGGATCCGCGGCTCAACTTGAAGCGTCATTTCACGCTCGCGCGCCCGTTCGGCTCCGATGACGGCGGCGATCTCTACGTGCAGGAGGATCCGTCCGATTCGCCGACGAACGACTTGAGCCGCATTCTCGCCTTCGGGGGCGAACTGCTCGAGTACCGCGGGTTCACGACGGAACGGCCCTACCGGTTCACGGGCGTCACGCGCGGGGCGAAGAAGACGAACGTCGTCGATCATCCGCGCGGCCAGATCGGCGGGATCCTCGACGTGTGCGAGTTCGGGGGCATGAGCTGCTACATCGACCAGAACACCGATCTCCAGGACGAGATCGCCGAGAAGATCGCGAAGATCTACGACTGCGGCTTCGCGTTCATGTACAACGACGGCTCCGAGGGCGTGAACGTTCCGCAAGGCATTCACGTCGCGAACGCGCAGTACCGCGTCTGGAAAAAGCTCGGCAAGAAGCCGCTTTTCACCGAAGGCGCGGCGAAGAGCCATTTCGGCTGGCACCTTCAGGCCGGCGCGAATGCCTTCGACGTCTTCCGGCCGGAGGAGTTCAAGGCGATGATCGTGCGCTGGCCGCTCTACGAGGCACCGATCATGCGCGAGGATTTCACGCAAGTCGACTTCGGCTGGTGGGGGCTCTATCTTCCGGAGCAGGAGGTCAAAGGCGAGCGAACGGTCGGCACGCAGCTCGACATGTGGGAGTTCGGCACGTCCAAGGCGGCGGCGTGGAACTGTCCGGCGACCATTCAGTTTGCGCCCGACCGGGTCGCCCGCCATCCGCGCGCCGACGACCTCCTCGAGGTCATGCGTCGCTGGGAGGATGTGCGTGCGAAGGACAGCCTGACGCCGGTGCAGCGCGCGTCGCTGAAGGATCCGAAGCGCGAGTTCCACCTCTATCGGAACGAGGCGGGCGGCTACGAGCTTTGCGAGATCGAGATGCTGCCGACGCCGGCCGGGGCAAGGCACCTCCGAGGCTTCCTCTTCGAACGCGGCGGCCGCCGCGTCGTCGCCGCCTGGCACACCTCGGGTGAGGGAGCGGTCGACTGGGCGTTCGGCCCGAAGGAGAAGCTCGCCGGGATACGCTATTTCACGACCGACGGTTCACGCGAGACGGTTCGCGCCGCTTGGGCGGCGGCACGTCTGGAAGAGCCGTGATTCCACCCGGATCCGGCAAAGGAGATTGGATATGAAAATCAACCTGACGCAAGTCCAGTTCACGTCCGTTCCAACGGTGATTGCAGATGGCGGAGAGTTCAAAGCCGAGGCGTTTCGCTACTCGACGGGCGTCGCGGCGCTCAAGGTTTCCAACGCGCGCGGCTCGTTCACGGTTCTGCCGTTCATGGGCCAGATGATCTGGCGCTGTGACTTCGACGGGCGGGAGCTGACGATGAAGTCGATGTACGACGAGCCCAAGGACTGCAAGGTGTGCTTCAACGAGTCGTACGGGTGCTTCCTGATGCACTGCGGACTGACCGCGATGGGGAACCCGACCGCGGCGGATACCCACGTCGGCCACGCGGAGCTGCCGATTCTGCCCTACAAGGAGGCGTATCTCGAGTTCGGCAAGGACAAGTCCGGCGAATACGTGGCGGTGGGCGGGACGGCGTTTTACGACATGTGCTTCACCTGCAACTACGCTTTTTCGCCGCGGGTCGTCCTGCATGCGGGCGCGGTGAAACTCGGGGTCACGGCGTCGGTGAAGAACCGCAAGGACCTGCCGTTTGAATACTACTATCTCTGCCACGTGAACCACCGTCCGGTGGACGGCGCTCGGATCGTCGAGTCGCCGCTCGCGAAGAAGCCGATCATCAACCACGAGGTGCCGGCGGACTACTACAAGCCGTGGGGCGACGCCACGAACAAATGGCTGGACGCATTGGACAGGGATTATACGCGGCAATCCGTGGTGGGCGCGAAAGGTGAGTCCTACCGTCCCGAGATCGTGAACTGCTATTTTCACAAGCCGGACCGGAAGGGATGGGCGTTCGTGAAGCAGGTGTCGAGGGATGGGCATGGCGTGTTCGTGCGTTATTGTCCGTCCGAGCTTCCCTACGCGACACGTTGGATCGCGCGCACGGAGGATGAGGACGCGATGGGGATGTGCCTCCCGGCGACCTGCGAGCACAAGGGCCGAATCTACTGTCAGGCTCATAAGCAGCAGCGCTTCCTTGACCCGGGTCAGGCGGTGACGTTTCACATTGAGACCGGTGTGATTTGATGCAGAGGCCTGTTTGAAGTCTGCGCCTTTGGGAAGCGGCATGCAACCGCAATCTTCTGTCGCTTGGACAGAAGGAAAGGCTTAAGGACGCTTCAAAGGAATCCCATCCGGACATTGATGCTGACGGACGGGCCGTTTTGACCGAATAAACGCATTAAGGGATCGGTGAGGATGAGCGGTCGGGGGATGACCATGCGGGAAGTCCTGTCGGGCGCAGTTGCGGCGAGCGCGCTGCCGGGGTGCACGTCTGTGCGTGGGAAGATGGGATGCGTTGCCGAGGATCCGAATCTGTCGGTGTTCCTTGCCGACAATCGAATCTCGGTTACAGAACAAACCGCTACAGGCCGAGGAATTCGCGCGGCGCGGAGCGATATCGCCGCATCAGCGCGATGGCCCGTTTCACGTCCTCGCCGGTCGCTGCTTCGCCCGGACACCGGAAGCGCGTCGCGAAGCGGGTCAGGCTCACGAGCCCGTCCGTCCGGACGACTTTACGCACTGACCGGGAAAACGGCCCCATTCTTACGCCTTTCGACGCCCCGGGTCAACGCCGGGCGCCAGAAAATCCCTTCCGGGCCTACGGCTTATTCCTTTGGCGCCGCAGGCGGTCGTTTCGGGGAAACGACCCTACCTGAACATGTTGTGTTGCCCGTTCTTAGTGATCCTTCGGTAGGGACGGTTCCCCGTAACCGTCCGTTTCGATGTGGCTACAAGCCAAAGGAATAAGCCGTGCTTCCGGGCCTGCCCCGCTCCCTCACGCGCCGCCCGGAACTTGAAAGAAGCGCCGTTATCCGACTTCGCCTTATCCCGAGCCCGCCGGAAAATGCGGCTTGTACGTCCTATCCTCCCTATCCTCGGTCATCAATAGGAAAGGCCTACCGAGGCTGCAATTTGACTTTGTGCAAATTGAGCATCCAACGCGACAGGCTTCCCGAGGATGTTCCACACTTTGAAATGCGTGTTGAGGAAATCCTCGTGCGAACCGTACTGGCAGCCGCGGTCAGAATGTGCCGCCGGCTTTGCGTCCGGGCGTGGAGTGCGGCTCGCCATCTCCAGCGCGGTGATCACTCCGGCGTGCCGGGAGCGCTCGGCGCGGCGGTGAGGAGTTCGCGCAGATCTTTGGCGAAGAGGGCGAAATCCGCCGGGTTGGCGTTCTGCCGCAACAGGCCGATCATGAGGGTGAATCCCTCGGCGTCGCGTCCCAGCAGGATGAGGTCGCGGGCGCGCCGCCACTGCAGGCGCGGCAGGGTCTGGCGGGTGAACTGGCCCAGCCGGTCCTGGAGTCCGGAGCGCCTGGCCCGCGCCGTCTCGCACTCGATCCGCTTGTCCCAGAGCTGGATCAGGAGCGGGGTGCGGAGGGTCCGCAAATAGGGAAGCAGCGTCTTTTCCAGCATCCCGTCGGTATGGGCCGCCAGCAGCTCCCACCCTTTATCCTGTTCATCCAGGGCGGGCAGCTTGGAGGCGAACTGCAGGTGCCGCGCCAGCACGCCCTGTGTGACGGGGCGGTCCAACAGATCGGCGAACGCGCGTTTGCGCAGATCGTGTTTGGCTTCCGCTGCCCAAACCCGGCCGACATGCTGCAGCAGCGCCTCATTCACTTTGCGGGGCTCTTCCCCGGTCGCGCGCAGGAAAGTCAGGTAGAGGTGGTTCGCGTGGATCGTCAGCGCGGCGTGGAAGTCATCGTCCTTGAACAGGTCATCCTGGCCGTTCTTCCATTTCCGGAATTCGGCGTTCCCTTTTTTCGCGCCTTCGAACCGGGTCGCGAAGACCGCCTCGGCGTAGAGGTCGAGCAGTTCGCGGGTGTTGGAGAGCGCCTTGCCCAGGGCCAGTCCGATCGTTTTCTGTTCGGCGGTGACCTTTTCCCTGTGGGAGCGCTCCAGCGTCTCCAGTTCGCGGAGGAGGGCCGAACGGTCGAACGGGGCGGTGCCGGGCTGCTGCGCCGCCGCGGCGGCGCAGAGCAGGGCCGCGGCGCAGGCGGCGGCCGGCAGCAGGTGCGGGATGTGATGTGGCATGGCGGTGTGACTCCGGTCGGAGGGCGGCGCGGACAGGCTCATTTCGCGGCGGCGGGGGGCTCCGGGGGCCAGGTTTCCTTGAACGTGCCGAGCGGCCAGAGTTCGAACCGCCGCACGATCATCTCCGCGCCTTCGGTCTGGATGCAGACCCGGCCTTCCTTGGGCTGCGCCGCGAAGCCCTCGTTGACCACCCGGCCGTTGAACCGGCAGAGCAGCGTGTCGTCCCGCGCGATCACCTCCATGCGGTTCCATCCGCCCGCGGGCGCGTCCGGGTCGAACGCGCCGCGGAAACCGATGCGGTCCTCCCAGTCCTCGTCCCGCTGCTCCCAGTTCACCCGGCCGTCACGGACCGTCTGCCGCGGCGCGCCGCGGCGCCAGCGCTTTTCGCCGTCGCGGTCGAGTTCGTATTCGCAGTCCAGCCGGGTGTCCAGCCGGGTGCCGTCCGGCAGCGTCGCGCCAAGCACCAGGAAATCGCCCATCCCGCCCTCGATGATCTGCGCCTCGATGCTGGCCATGAAGGTCTCGCCGTAGGCGCCGTGCGGACCGTACGCATGGACGAGGATGCCGTTGTCGCGCGCCCGTTTTTCACGCTGGCCCCAGGTGCGCGGCCCCCATTTGAACTCCAGGACCAGGTGGTAATTGCGGTACGCCTGCCGGGTGGCCAGATACCCGAATCCCGCGCCGCTGATGCGCAGCTCGCCGTCGCGCGCCTGAAACACGTTTTCCGGCGGATCGCAGGGCACAGCCTTGGGGTTGAGGAACAGGTCGACCTGCCCCTGGCGCAGCAGGTCGATCACATCGACTTTGCTTTTCACCGGCTCGGCGGCCCGGGAGGAGGGCGCGGCGGCGCAGAACAGGGCGAGGAGGGCGAGGAGGGGTTTGCTTGACGCGGTCATGTTTTTCTCCGGAGGGGCGTTCCGTCACGGGACACGGTTGGGGACATTATGCGCGGCAGGCGTCCGGGGCGTCAATCCCGCGTTTCCGAGCGCGTCGAGGGTCTGGCGCAGGATCTCCGCGGAGGCGCGCAGCGCCTCCGATTCCTTTTGCGAGAGCGGGCCGCTGACGATGCGTTCCACACCCCCGGCGCCGACGATGCAGGGGACGCTCAAACAGACGTCGCGGATGCCGAACTCGCCCTCCATCAGGCTCGACACGCTCAGGACGCTGTGCTCGTCGCGCAGGATCGCGCCCGCGATGCGGATCAGGGCGAGGCCGATGCCGTAACAGGTCGCCCCTTTGTACCCGATGATGTGGTAGGCGGAATCACGCACCTGCCGCACGATCTTCTCCCGGATCCGGCTCCAGCCGGCGCACTGGCCGCACACGGCGCAATACTCGGTGATCGGCATGCCGGCCACATGCGCCATGGACCAGGCCGCGACTTCGCTGTCACCGTGTTCGCCGAGAATGTAGGCGTGCACATTCCGCACGTCCACGCCGCAATGCCGGCTCAGCAGAATGCGGAACCGCGCGCTGTCCAGCACGGTGCCGGAACCGATGACCCGGTTTTTGGGCAGGCCGGAGCGCCGCAGGAAGACGTGGGTCAGGATATCCACCGGGTTGCTGACCACCACGATGACGGCCCGCGAGGCCCGGGCCACGATCTCATCCGCGATGCCGGAGAGAATGTCCGCATTGCGGCCCAGCAGGGCGAGCCGCGATTCCCCGGGGCGCTGTTTCGCGCCGGCCGTGATGACGATGAGGGCCGCGTCCGCATAGTCGTCCGCCGATCCGGCATGGATGTGGACCGGCGGCACAAAGGGCAGCCCGTGCGCGAGATCCAGGGCCTGGCCTTGCACGAGATCGTCGTTGAGGTCGATCAGGGCGATCTCCTCCGCCAGGCCGGACTGCATCAGCGCGTACGCGAAGGATGCGCCGACCTCCCCGACGCCGGTGATCACGACTTTCTTCGGTTTCCGTTTCATGAGGCGGATTATAGGGGCCGGCCCGCGTTTTCCGCAAGCGGGTTGTGGCGCGGGGTGCGATTCAAAAAAGTTGAATCGCACCCCGCGCCTTAAGGAGGATTTAGGAGGGAGGCCTTAGGAGTTGTAATACCCTGTCTGAAAGGCGTGGAATCCCGAGAAATGCGTTGTTTCACAGGGGCGCTCCGTTTTGTCAAAACGGGCTCACACCACAATATCGGTGTCATGAATTGTGACGCAACGCGCCAACCGATTACCCCACGGCTTTTTTAGACACACGTTTTCTATAAACGGACGGTTCGGGGAACCGTCCCTACCGGCGGCGGATGCAAACGCAAAAATCCGGCATGTTCAGGTAGGGTCGTTTCCCCGAAACGACCGCCGGGACCCAGAAAAGAAAAACCAACCGATTACCCGATTACCCATTGCCTGCAACTTGCGCTTGTCAGGCAGGCCGCGTCGCGGTATCGTCATGTAATGTGTTGGCGTTGCCGCTGGACGGTAACGCCGGATGTTCCGGATCGGATGCCGAAAACCATGCCACAAACCCGCCAAGACGCGAACAGCGACAGCCAAATGACGTTAGCCCTGACCGGCGAAGGCTATCAGGAACCATTTGAAACGCGCGGGCTGTTTTCCAAAACCTATCTGGCCCGCCATATCCGCAGTTCCCGTCTCTTTGCGTCACCGCAGGAGATCGCCGCAGCCTATGCCCTTGTCTGTCGCCTCGTCCGCGAGCATGGCGACGCCCTGCGGCGCCGCCCCGAGTCTTTCACACGGTCTGTCTTGTTGGATCCCCTTCTCGACGCCCTCGGCTGGCGCCGCCTGCCCGAGGAAAACATGCCCGGCAACCTGGGCACCCGCAAGCGCCCCGACTATTGCCTCTTCGCTTCGGAGGACGCCTTTGCCGCCGCCACCACCTCCTCTGACGCCTCAACCCTTTTCCGCTACAGCGCCACGGTTCTCGAAGCGAAAAAATGGCAGCACCCCCTCGACCGGATGTCCAGCAGGGATACGCCCGGCTGGTTCCCCAGCCAGCAGATTCAGGACTACCTGAACCACGCGCGGGATGAAACCGGACGCCGCTTCTTCTCCTGGGCCATCCTGACCAACGGCAACGAGTGGCGCCTCTATGCCGAAAAGGCCGCCGTGGATGCCTGCTTTACTTTTCATCTGGTCCACGACGGCCAGGTCTGCCCCGAAAGTGACTTTCAGCTCTTCTTCTCTCTCTTCCGCGCCGCCGCTTTCGAACGCGACGGCGAGGATTCCTGCTTCCTGGAGCGCGTCCGCGAGCAGTCGCTCCGGGCGCAGACCGAGCTGGAGATCAACCTGCGTAAACGGATCTTCAATGTGCTCGAGGATCTTGGCAGCGCCTTCGTCAACTGTCCTGATAACCGCCTGACCGAAGCCGACTTCCCCGCCGTTTACGAAAACGCCCTCATCTTCCTCTACCGCCTTCTCTTCATCCTCTACGCCGAGAGCCGCGACCTGCTGCCCGTCCGCCGCGCGGGAGCCGGTGCCAAAAGCCGCTATCTGCGCGAGTTCTCGCTCGCCCGGCTCGTCGACCGCCTGCGCGACCGCTCACTCTATCAGGACGACGCCTTTTTCTCTCTCTACGAGGATCTGACCCGCCTTTTCCACCTCATCAACGGTACCCATCCCCGCCAGAACAAGGCTCTTGGCGTCACCCGCTACAACGGCGGCCTTTTCAACCCCGTCCAGTATGCCCGTCTGGCGGAGTGGCGCGTCGGCGACAAGTCCCTGGCCGATATCCTCCGCCAACTGGTTTTCGCCCAGCCTCCCGCCCGTCCCGGCGAGCGCCAGCGCCAGCTCGCCCTGAACGAGACCATCGACTACAGCACGCTCGAAGTCCGCCAGCTCGGCGACATCTACGAGGGACTTCTGGGCGCCCACTTCGAGAGCGTCGGCCCGCGCCTCGAGTTGCGCAACGCCAACGGCGAGAACCACCGCAGCGGTATCTTCTACACCCCCGACTGGATCGTACGCTTCCTCGTCCGCGAGACGCTCGACCCGCTGCTCGCCGTGATCGAGACCCGTCCCGAAGTGCAGCGCGCACGCAACGCCCGCACCGGGGAGGGCCGCCGTAACAACGCCTTCGCACTCGCCGTCCTGCAGCTCAATCTCGTGGATCCCGCTATGGGCAGCGGGCACTTCCTCGTCCGCGCCACCGAATGGCTGGCCGAACGGATCATGGGCCATCCGACCACCCGGCCCATGACGCGCCAGATCGTCGCGGAGGGCGAGGACCGCATCAGCCGCGACGAAATCCTCGCGCAACACAAAATCCCCGTCTCTCCCGGCATTTCGCAGGAACGCGCGGAGTTGGCTTACTGGCGCCGTCGCGTCGTCGAGGCCTGCATTCACGGTGTCGACATCAACCCCATGGCCGTCGAGCTCGCCAAGCTCTCCCTCTGGCTCACCTGCATCGCGGCCGACGAACCCCTCAACTTCCTGGACCACCACCTCCGCCAGGGCAACGCCCTGCTCGCCGTCACGCCCGCCGAGCTGCGGCAGGCGCCGCTACTGATGACGCCATCCGGCGATACCCAGCGGACCTTTGAACTCGGCGACAGCCTGCAAACCGTCCTCGGCGGGGTCATCCGCGACACGCTGCGTATCGAGACCGAGCCCAGCACCGAAATGGACCTGGTCAAGCAGAAGGAGAACCTCTGGAAGGCCGTCCGCGAACGTCTCCAGCCCTTCCTCGCCCT
>JAVEYH010000093.1:0-14385 GCA_034003585.1 Kiritimatiellia bacterium | reverse complement strand
TAACCTGGATGTTGGACTGCTCCTGATTCGGGCTGTTGACCTTGAAATGGATCGGCGCCGTCTCGTCCGCCGCCGGATACATCTGGATCGTTGCGACGGTCCCGTAAAGGCTCTGCCCGCCTAAGAACGTCCGGGCCCCTGTGCCGAACGCGGTGAGGTTCGAGACCGCGATCGTCCCCTGGTTGATCTGGAACGAATTGGGGTGGGTGAAATGGTTTGTCGGCGCGAGGAACTGCAGGGCGCCGCCGCCATTCGGGCGGTAGACATAGGAAAAATTGGTCACCATGCCGGAGAAAGCGACGGTGTTGCCGGTCTGGCTGTCACAAGAGAGATTCCCGCCCGAAACGCTCGAAACGCTTCCCCGGAACGTCAGGTGGTGCTTTAAGACGCCCGCGGCCCCGAAGAACGCGCCGCCGGAAAACACCACGTCCGGTTCGAACACGTCAGTGATCTCCGTCGTAAGGCTTTTCGCGAAAATCCGGTTGCCGCTCAGATAAAGCGTATTGCCGCGGATGGTGAACGGCACCGAGTTGGAGAGGTAAATCGCCGCGAATTTCACAGTCGAGTCAAAATCGTTTTCGGCGACGGCGTTTTCGCCCTGGAAGACGAGCGTGTCGCCGTTGGCGGGCGCGGTCAGATCCTCCCAGTTGTCCCCGGTCGAAAAGTTGGCGTCGGCGCCCACTCCGGTCCAGAACTTCGTCGCTCCCGACGCGCAAACCGCACAAACCGCCACTGCTGCCCATATCGCACTCGTTCTCATGATTTTTTCCTTTATCGAGCCGTTTCCCGGATGCGGGCTTTGCCCGCAACTGCCACGCCAACCCTCACCCAAAGAGGGGTGAGCGCCATTCGCGTTAAACGGCCTTGTCAATCGGCAAGGCCTGAACAACCCATCAGCCAACCCCGTCACCAATCCTTCATTCGAATATCGCAGAAGTATGTGTGTTTCCCGGGGGAGAAGTCAACCCTGATCGTCGGGCGCCGCTTCCCTTGCTGAAGACGGTGCCGACGTTTCCTGCCTTAAGCGCCTGATCTATAAGGCGGGGTGGCTCAGCGGCCGCCGGGCGTGAAGAGGACCGAGAACGTGAGGGCACCGGAAGCGGGCGCGATTGCCTCGAAGCCGACCATCACGGTGCCCGGGTTTGGCGAGTCCCACTCGTTGGGCGGGCGGGCGGTCTCATAGGTTTTCCAGACGGTCGCGGGATCGTGCAGCGCGCGGAGGCGGAGGCGTTTGCCGGCTTCGCTCAGCGTCAGCGTGCCGGTGCGTTCGGGGCCGGGCGCGGCGTGGGTCACCATGCCCCAGCGCACGGTCACGCCGGGCCGCAACCCCTCCAGGGTGTCGGTCAGCCGGTATCCTCCGCTTGCGGGCAGCGTGCCGGTGCGGATCACCTTCGACGCATTGGTGTAGACCGGCGTGAGCTCGAGCACGGCTTCGGATTCAGGCCCTTCCCGAAACGCGAGGACCCGCGCCGCGCCTTTGGCGAACTGGGGCTGGCCGTCGATCACCAGCGTGTTGTGGCTGTGGTTGCTGAGGCGGAAGATGCGCCAGCGGTCTGCGTGCTGCGCGTTGCTCCAGAGATTCATGCCGCGTGATTCGATACCGTGGTAGCCTTCGGCGCCGAGATCGTATGCCCAGCGGACGCCTTCGGCGTCGAACACGAACGAGCCGGCATCCATGTGGCCGTGCGGCGCGGAGGGCGAACCGGCTTTAAGGCCGACGAACAGCGCGGTTGGGTTGTCCCAGGAGGTTCGCTGAATGGTGATGGGCACGGGCCCTTCGGAATGCCAGGTGAGCGGCGCGCGCGGCACGGTGCCCTCCGGCACGGGGCGCAGCCAGAAGAGCGTGAAGGCGAAAAGACGGTTGGCGCGCCGGCCCGGCGCGGCGGGGCGCGCCGAGCAATAGCGCAGGAAGGCCTCTTTCTCAAAGTAGGCGAGCAGGTCGGGTCGGTCGAAGCGCCGGGCGAACCACCAGGTGGCGCAGTCGGTGTCGCGGCCCATGCCGCCGTCCGCATAGTTGAAGGTCATGCCGGAGGGGCCGGTCACGAGGTCGGGATACGCGGCGGTGGCGGCGAAGCCGGGCAGGGCGGCCAGACCGAAATCAGAGCCGAGCACGCCTTCGAGCAGGGCGAGGGCCAGCACATTGAAGTCCGTGCCGTACGACCAGTACCCCGGACCTTCCGGGTAACAGCCGTTGGGTGCGAAGGCGCGCATGGGGCGCGGCAGGTTCACGATGGCGCGGTGCGCGATCCGGATCGCGAGTTCTTCATCGCGCTCCCGCAGGGCCAGCGCCGCGGCCAGCATGCCGGCGTGGCAGACCTGTCCCCAGTTGTTGCTGGCTTTGACCCAGCCGGTGTGCTGGAGCGAGGTGCGCAACCCCTTTTCCAGCAGGGCGGCGGCCAAGGCATCGCGGGTCGCGGGCTCGAGATCGGGGTAGAGCCAATCGTAGCCCACGGCCAGCGCGAGGGACATCTCGGCCACGTCGAGGAAGTGCGAGGGGTTCCAGTCCGTGAAGTCGGCGGCGGCCAGCATTTCGGCGGCGCAGCGGTCCCGGTGGTCGGGGTTGCCGCCGAGGCGGTAGGCCATGGCGAGGGTGGAGACGCGGTGAAGGACGCTGCGCGAGACACCGAGCAGACGGCGCCCGGTCATCTTGCGCGTGTTGGGCGGCAGCGAGAGCATCTGGTCCGCATCGTGCAGCAGGCGTCCGAGCGCCGCGCGCGCGAAGGGGTTGGCGGCGGCGCCCGCCTTCAGCGCGGCGAAGCCGGCGGCGTCCGCAAACAGGCGCGGGTGGGTGGGAGGCGTCCGGCGCAGGGCGGCGGCGACCGCTTCCGGCGTCGTGGCCGCCGCGCCTTGCGCGAACAGCGGGCCGACGCAGAGTGCGAGAAGCGCAAGGTTTTTCATTCGTACTCCAGATTCAGGGTAAACGTCACAAACGGAAGGTTGTCAAACGATGGCACATGCCGGAGGCGGATGCAATCGGAAACATTGGGCCAGAACCGCATGCTCTGGTTCAGGCCGGCCTGCTGGAGCAGATTTTGTTTTGGCTTTGCTCAGGTCCGGCTCTCGGCTATGCTGAAGGCCATGAATTACGAGGTGTTGCCGGTCGGGCCGTATGCGGCGAATTGCAGCGTGCTGTGGGAGGATACGGGGCAGGCGTGGGTGGTGGATCCCGGCGAGGAGGGGGATCGGATTCTCGCGTTTCTGGAAAAAAGGGGGCTCCGTGCCGGTGTGGTGGTGCTGACCCACGCGCATTTCGACCACATTTCCGCGGTGAACCGCGTGTTGGCGGTTCATCCGGTGAAGGCCTACCTGCACCGGGATGACGTGGCCATGGCGTTTTCGCCGTTGAACGCGATGCTGCCCTATCGGGCGACTGCGCGCCCCGCCACGCTGGACCACTCCAAGGGGGACGGCGAGGCCCTGGCCTGCGGCGGACTGACCGCGCGGCTGATCCACACGCCCGGTCACACGCCCGGCGGATGGTGTCTGTATTTCGAGGGCGAGGGCCTGCTGGTGGCGGGGGACACGCTGTTCGCGGGATCGGTCGGCCGGACTGATTTTCCCGGGGGCAGCGCGGAGGCTTTGCAGCGTTCGCTGGAGCGGCTGAAGACGCTGCCCGACGCGACGCGGGTGATCTGCGGTCACGGGCCGATGACCACAATCGGCGCGGAAAAACGGGGTAACCCCTATTTGCGGTAGGGTGTCGGAAACGGGGGGGGACAATGCGCGCGACGGATGAGATTCTGACGGCTTTGCGGCAGGCCGCGGGCGGGGAGGTGTCGAGCCGCGCGCTGTGCGACCGGCTGGGCGTGTCGCGGGCCGCGGTCTGGAAACGGATCGAGGCGCTGCGCGGGCTCGGGTACCGGATTTGCGCGTCGCCGCGCCGCGGCTACCGGCTGGAGGGCGCGCCGGACCTGCCGCACGCCGCGGAGGTGATTCCCCTGCTGACGACGCGGCGGATCGGCCGGGATTGCCGGTATGTCGCGGAGACCGGGTCGACCAATCGCGATGCGGCCGAACTGGCCCAGGCCGGTGCGGAGGAGGGGCTGGTCGTGACGGCGGGATCGCAGCGCGCGGGCCGCGGCCGGATGGCGCGCGCGTGGTTCTCGCCCGCGGGGGTAAATCTCTATTTTTCGCTGGTGCTGCGCCCCGCGGTCGAGCCGTTGCGCGCCGCGTCCCTGCCGCTGGTCGCGGGCTTGGCGGTGGCGGAGGCGGTGGCGGACCTCGCGCCCGGGATCCAGCCCGCGGTCAAGTGGCCCAATGACATTCTGGTGGCCGGGCGCAAGCTGTGCGGCATCCTCTGCGAGATGCAGGCGGAAACCGATCGCGTGCGGCACATCATCCTGGGGGCCGGCGTGAATGTCAATCTGGAGCGCGCCAGCCTGCCGGAGGAGATCCGGTCGCGCGCGACTTCGCTGCGCATGGAATGCGGCCGCTCATTTTCCCGCGCGGCGGTGCTGGCCGCAATCCTCAACCGCTTCGAACCGCTTTACGATCAGTGGCTGCGGGAGGGGCTGGGGCCGTTGGGCACGCGGCTGGACGCCCGCGACGCCTTGCGCGGCCGGGTGATCACGCTGGAGCAGGGCGGCGGTCAGGCGCTGCGCGGCCGGGCGGACGGCATTCAGGCGGACGGGGCGCTGCGTCTGGTGACGGAGCGGGGACTGGTGACGCTGTATTCGGGTGAAACGCATATCGGGACCTAAATTATGGATTACCGGGCCAAACAGGAGAAGGCGGGACGCGTGCGGAGAATCCGGCGCTGGGTGAACGGTCTCGGCCGCAGCCGGCAGTGCTGCGTTTGCGGCCGGAGCTTCTTCCGGTTTTCCGCATACCGGGGGGGCTGGAAGGCCTTCTCCGCCTATCTGCACAACGTCAGATGGACCGGCAGCGATTTCGATCATTTCTGGTGCCCCTTCTGCCGGAGTCATGACCGCGAACGCCACCTGTTCCTGTACGGGGAGAAGCTGGGTTTCTGGGAGCGGATGCGCGGGGCGTCGATTCTGCACATCGCGCCGGAAAAGCATGTGTCCCGCCGCATCGAGGCCTGCAATCCCGACCGCTACGTGAAAGGGGATCTCGTGCCGTCGCGGGAGGGGGTCGAGCGCCTCGACGTTTCGGCGATCCCGTATGCGGCCGCGTCGTTCGATTGGGTGCTGTGCAATCACGTGCTGGAGCACGTTCCGGATGACGCGCGGGCGTTATCGGAACTGTTCCGCGTGCTCAAGCCCGGCGGGCGGGCGATTCTGCAGACGCCCTACGCGTCGGGTTTGGAACGGACGCTCGAAAATCCGGCGGAGATCAACACCGATGCCCAACGTCTGGCATTCTACGGGCAGGAGGACCATGTGCGCCTGTACGGGCGGGACCTCTTTGACCGCATGCGGGAGCCGGGCTTTTCGCTGGAGCTGATTCGGCACGCGGATTGTCTCCAGGACACGGATGCCGCGCGTTACGGGGTCAACCCGGATGAGCCGCTTTTTTTGTGCGTGAAGCCCCTTCCGGGGGTGTGATATGCTGAGGGCCATGAACGAGTTGTCTATGCGTGTGCGGATTCGACGGGTCTCTTTCTGGGTGGCGCTGGCCGTTTGCGGTCTGACGGGCATGCCGGTTGAAGCCAAATCCAAAAAAGAGGAGCCGCCGAAAGTTTCGGTCTTGATGAAGGAGGCGAACGACTTGATGTCGCAGGCCCAGTCCTCGTATGTGGACGGTGAGGCCAAGGAGGCGATCGAGCTGTACCGCAAGGCGCTGGCCGAGATCGTCCGCGTGGAGCGCGAGAACCCGAACCGGGTCGCCTCCGCCGAGTTCGCGCCGGTCCGTTTCCGCAAGGCGCTGTGCGAGACCGAGATCGACCGCATCCTGATCGAGGAGGTCAGCGCGTCGTCACGGACCGTCGCGGTCTCGGACACCCGCGCGCTGGAGGAGAAGCGGAAATCCCGGCAAGAGGCGGCGGCCACCAACCGTGTCCCGGAAACCACGGTAAAACTTTCGGTCAAACGGGGTGTGGGAGGGGCGGACTCGAAGGAGGATGCCGAAGAGAAACCTGCGGTTGCGGTGCGGTCCGGGGCGGAGCCGGTTGCTGCAAAAGCGGGCGCGCCGGCGGCGAAGCCCGAGACCGGGGCGGCGCCGAAGCTGGATGTGAAAAAAGAACTCGCTTGGGTGCGGGAACTGTTGTCGCTTGAGAAGTGGGAGGAGGCGGATCAAAGCCTGCGCGCGGTTCTGCGGCGTGAACCGGCCAACCGGGACGCGCGTTTTCTGATGGCTCTGGCACAGATGCGGTCGGGCAGGGCGGACGATGCGTCGGTCATGATGGATGATCTGCTGGAAGATCCGGTGGCCGACGAATCGGTGTGTCTGCTGGCCTCGGCGGTGTATGCCGCCGCCGGAGCGTACGGTAAAGCGATGGGCGCGTTGGATCAGGCCATGCGGCTCAATCCCCGGCGGCCGTCGGGCTATCTCAACATGGCCTGGCTGCTGCTCGAAATGCGTCCTGCGGATCTGGCGGAGCCGGAGATGTATTACCGGCAGGCCGTGAAACTCGGCGGCGCGCGCGACCGCGACATCGAGCGGCGGCTGGGGATCAAATCCGAGTGATGCCGGACGCAGCGCGCCCGGCCGGGTGGGGGACATGGACGCACGCCTGACACAGCCGGAACCGTCCCGCCGGAGGAGGCGGCTGGCTCCGGTTGCGTGGTGCGGCGGGACCGCAGCCCTGTCCGGACTGCTGATCGCGGGCATCTGGCTGTTCCGGGCCGGAATCGTGACGCACATGGCGCGCGTGGCATTGGACCGGCACGGATTCGCGGATACGGCGTTTGATCTGGCCGGGCTCGACACGCGAAGTGCGGTGCTGGAGAGCGTCCGGATCGGTCAGCCGCAGCCGTTGCTGGAGATCGACCGGGTGCGGGTGCGGTTTCGCGCGGGCGATCTGTTGCGCGGCAGATTGGAGCGTCTGGATGCCGAGGGCGTCCGCCTGAACATGCGGCTGGGCGATCAGGGCATCACGCTGCCGTTGGCGGAACATCTCCTGCCGCGGCTGGCAACGATCCGCAAGGCGGGCCGCGTGCGGGACCGCAAGTCCGCGCGGGTTTTTCCGCTCGATGCCGTGACCGTGCGCGAGATGCGGATCGATTTGCGGAACCGGGAAGGGGCGCCGCTGACGGAACTCCTTCTGGAACTCGGCGCCATTGCCGAACCGGATGGGCGCGCGCGTGTTTGGAGCCACCTCGCCGATGCCGGGACCAACCTGCGCGTGCGTGTGGACGGCACGGTCGAATGGGAAACCGGAAACCTTTCGCTGCGTTCCGAGCTGCGCGTTGCGGCGCTGGCTCCGGTCACGGATTGGATCATGCAGGCCACGGCCGGCGGGGTGGGGGCGCGCCGCGTGCCCGCACGTTTCGAAGGCGGCCTGACAGCACGCGGCGAGGTGACGGCGGAACGCTGGCGTGCGGTGCGGGCGGGGAACATGGAGGTCGCGCTGGACCGGCAGACCGCGATCCGCCTCGATGGGGAAAACCGTTTCGTCCGGTTTCAGAACCTGCGGGCCGATCTCACCGGAGCGCCGGATGAGTGGAACCTGCGGCTGCATGCCGGTGTGTCGGGCTTCCGGTTGGACGCGGAGCGCGAGGTCGCGCAGGAGAGCGGCCGGCTGCTCAGCCTCAGGGGGAACGCGCGATTCCGTCGGACGGGGACGCGGCAGCACGTCACGGCCACGCTGGAGTCGGATCTTCCCGGTCGTTCGCTGGGACAGGTGTTTTCCGCGATGCTGCCGCTGGTTCCCCGGTTGTTTGCCGAAGGCGGGACACTGCGCGTCGAGACGGATCTCACAGCGGAACAGGGAGGGAAATGGTCGGGGGAGACCACGTTTCTGGCCGCGGCAAAGCACTCGTCCGTCAAACTGGCGACCGGCCGCGCGGGCGCCGAATCCGTTTCGGTTTCCGGCACGGTGCTGATGGAAACGGGAAAGGCCGGCGCGTTGCGGGCGCGTGTGGCGGTGGAGGACGGATTCGTTTTTCAAAAGGGCGTCGCGCTGCGGGGCGGGGCGGAGATGCGCTTGACCGCCGTGCCGCCGTATGACGTGGCGGGCGGCACCCTGACCGGATGCCTCGCCGAGATGCGGACCCTGCGGAAACGCGGCGTCCGCGTGTCGCAAGAGGGGATCGGGTTCGAGAGTGCGGTGCAGGTGACCGGGCTGCGGACGAATCCGGTGTGGCATCTGGATTTGCGTGTGCCGGAGACCGCGATGGCCGTCACGAACCCCGTTTGCCGGGCTTCCGCCATGGTGGGTGCGGAGGCGCGCGTGCGGTACGGCGCGCAGGTTCTCGCGGCGGAAGGCGAGATGTGGGCACGGGACGGTGCGGTGCGGTTCGCGGCCTCCGGTGGGGTACAGAACGTGGCGGCCGGGTTCGGCCGGACCGCGGTGCGCCTCCGCGTGCCGGCGTGCGCGGTTTCCGCGCCGGACCAGGCGGTCGGCGAGTTGTCGGTTGAACTCACCAACGGGTGGGCGCGTGCCGATGACCGGATGGCGATCGAAGGCCTGCATGCGTTTGTGCCGTTGCGGGGATCGCTCCGGGACGGTGTGACCGGTCTCGCCGGACAACGATTCGCGTGGAAGCTCTGGGATGTCGAGGGCACGCGTTGGGAGGCGGAAGGGTTCGATGTTGAAACGGAAACGGGGCAGATCGCGGCCCGGTTGGGGATCCGGGCGGTTGACAGTGCGGCACGCATTTGGATCGGCGTTGCCGTGCCGATCGCCAGGCCGGCGCAGGCCGAGATGACCGTTACGCTTCCGGAGACCGCTTTCGGTCGTGACGACGCGCTGGTCGCCCGTCTGCGAAAAGCCGTGCCCGGTCTGGAGGCCGGAGCGCGTGTTGCGGCAGAGGCGGCCTTTCGCCTGAGCGGGGGCACGCCGCATGCGGTCGGCCGCGCGCGCGTCCGGGACGGCCAGTTTCGCAAGAAGGAGGTGTCGGTGAGCGGGCTGAGCGTGGACATGCCGTTTGAATTCGGCCCGGCTTTCCGGACAAGAGATCGGCCGTCTCTCACGTTTGAACGGATTCAGGCCGGGAATATCCGACTGGATGCGGGGCGGATCGAGTTTGATCTGACTTCGCGCGAAGCGCGCGTAGACAGCATGGAGGTGGGGTGGTGCAAGGGTTCGCTGCGGGCCTATTCGGTGCATCTCGATCTGAAGGAGCGGAAGGATGAGTTTGTCGTGTATGCGGACCGGATCGACCTGGGGGAGGCCCTGATGATGGTGATGCCGTTTCAGGGCGTGATGGAGGGCGTGCTGTACGGCCGGTTCCCCGTGGGGATCGACGGGAATCAGATCCGGCTTTCTACCGGGTATCTCTACTCCCTGCCGGGTCAGGGCGGGCGGTTGAAACTGGATGATGCCGGCCCCATGGTTTCGCTGCTTGACCGCGCGGGCATCAAGGGTGATGTGCAGCGGCCGCTCTCCAAAGCGTTGAGTGATCTTTTGTTCCACGCCATCCGGCTGGAGTTGGAGCCCAAGCCGGGGGGTGACGCGGTGTTGCGGATTCTGTTGGAAGGCAAGTCGAATGACAAGGAGTGGCCCGCGCCGGTTTCGTTGAAACTCAACCTGCACGGGCCGATCGAGAAGCTGGTGAATGTGGGACTGGACCTGTCCCGGGAGTGAGAAAAGGAGGACGGAATGCGGCAAAAACGGAGGCGTTTCCTGTCCGTGCTGCTGCTGGCCATGACGGCCGGCTGCGTCAACGGATGCCTTTCGGTGAAAACCGAACATGAGATCAAGCCGATTCACATCACGATGGATGTGAATCTGAAGGTCCAGAAAGAGTTGGAAGATTTCCTGAACGTGGACTGAACGGGAACAAGGAGGCGGATATGCGCAACGAGTGGGGAGTGAGAGGTTTGATGCTGGCCTGCGTACTGGGGTGCGTCTGCGCGATGCGGGCGGACACGCTGCGGGAGGCCAAGGCGCGGCGCAAAGCGCGTTATGCGCAAGTCGAGCAACTGGTTCAGGCCGGCCGCGCCAAAGAGGGGGACGAAGGCTACCTTGTGGCCCAAGGCGCGCTGACCGCGGAACAGGCGGCTCTGATGAAAGCCGAAAACGAGGACCGCAAGACCGGCTATGCCGCGATCGCCCAGGCGAACGGCAAGTCCGTCGCGGAAGTGGGGCGCCAGGCCGCGGTCATCCAGAAAGCCCGGCGCGCCCCGAAACGGTGACGGCCGCGCGTTTCGGGGGCGCGGATTTTTTTCTTGCGGAACAGGCGCGGGTGTGGGAACTTCATCTCGCCGGTTGACTCGTGCGGTTGCGGGTGTGTTTCTGCATGTGAAAAGGTCTTTTCAGGATACGGAAATCCGGCTGGGCGTGACACGGGTCCATGTGTGCCGGCGTGAGGTGCGGATCAGCGAACAGGAGGAGTGGGATGAATCATCGTGTTCGGATGCTGGTGCAGGGGGTCGCGTGTGTGGTGATGACGGTCGCGACCGGTGTCCGCGCCGCGGACGGGACATGGGTCGGCACGGCCGCCGCGTCCTACGGGACAACCAATGATTGGGCGGGAGGGATCTTGGCGGACGGCGCTGGCGCGACGATGACGTTCGCGGGGTCCGGCTCGCCGCTTTCCGTGAACACCAATGTCACGCTGGGCGCGATTCATTATGATCCCGGCGTGACGGCGGTGAAGACCTTTCAGGCGTATGTCGATCCGGTTCAGTTTCCCGATCCCTTTTTCGTGACGTTCGATTCGGGGGCGCCGGATACGCCGGCACGGATCTGGCATCAGGCGGACTACGTCAGCAGCGGCACGCCGCGGCAGATTCTGAGTTTCCCGATGGTTTTGAAGTCCGACCTGCTGTTCCGGTCGAGTTTCACGAACGAATGGGGGGACAACGACGGTCCCGCGTTTTCCGTTTACAGTGACATCCGCGAGGCCGCGGGCGGGTGCGGCCTGATTTTCGATGCGGACCATCCCAATTCGCAGATGACGCTGTTCGGCAGCAACAGTTTCACGGGGCCGGTGGAGGTCCGGCAGGGCGTTCTGAAAATCGCGGACCGCGCGCTCACGGGCGGGATTCTGAGCCAGTTGGGCGCCGGAACCGAGGTGTACGTCACCAACGGTCTGGCCACGCTCGATCTGGGCGGGTTCTCGGTCGGTCCCGAGAAAACGTTGTATCTCGGCGGCATGGGGGGCTTCGGATTCGGGGCGCTGGCCAACAGTTACCAGGTGCCGTGCCATACCAGCGTGTGGCACGGCGCCGTGCACCTGGTCTCGCATGCGGGTGTGGGGATCGGGGTTGGCGGCGGATACTTCTGGCCCTCGGCCTACGGCAGCACCCTTGAGATCGCGGGGAGCGTTTCGGACGGGGGCAAGGGGTTCGGCCTTGAGAAAACCAAGCCCAACCTGCTGATCCTGAGCGGCGCCAACACTTACGGCGGCGGGACGACGATCAGCGAGGGGTATGTCATGGCGAGCAACGTGAACGCCTTGGGCACGGGCCCCCTGATTTTCAACAACGGTTCCTTCGGGTTCGCGCGCGCGTTCGACCTTTCGGCCGTCACGCTCAGCAACATCAACGGCCGTGCCGCGATGCTGGACACCTGCGGATGGGACGTGACCCTGTCCGGGAGCGTCACGGATCAGCTCACCGGCGGGCTGACCAAAAAAGGGGAGGGGGCGCTCACGCTCGCCGGAGCCAACAGCTTCAAGGGCGGCACCACCGTCAGCCAGGGAAGTCTGGTGCTGGATTACACGTCTGAACCGAACAGCAAGGTGCACGCCACCTCGGCGCTGACCCTGTCGGGCGGAAGGCTGACGGTCCGTGGGGGCAACGGCTACACGCAGAATGTGGGGAATCTGACGGTTAGGCTCGGTCACGCGATGGTGACCAATGAGAACGATGTCGGCGGCACGGTGCTGAATTTCGGCGCGACGCTCAACCGGGACCGGGGCGCGACGTTCACGTTCGGCACCTCCGGCGCGCCCGTCAATTGCGACCGCGGGCTGGCCAACGGTCTGATGCGCGGGTGCGCCTTATACGGGGCGTCGGACTGGGCCACCTGGGTCACCACCAATCTTCCGGGATACAGCGGGAAAACCATCGTCCCGTACGGCGGGTACAGCGCCACATGGTCTTCCGCCGCGAATCTGGATGTGACCGCAGCCAACGCGGGAGAGGTTCCGGAGTCCGCGGAGGCCAATTCGCTGCGGTTCCACAGCGCGGAACCGGTCACGCTCACACTCAGCGGCGAGAACAGCCTGCTGTCGGGCGGCATTCTGGTGACGCCGGAGGTGGGGGCAAACCCCGTGGTGATCCGGGGCGGCACCCTGACCTCGAAAAACAGCGAGGCGGATCTGATCCTCGTTCAGAACAACACCCTCGCGCCGCTGGTGATCGGCTCCTGCCTCACCAACAACGGGTCAACCAAGACTTATCTCACCAAGACCGGTCCGGGAACCCTGGCCATCTCCAACAGCGCCAGCCTGTTCACCGGCGATGTATATGTGAACGGCGGGACGCTGGAGGTCTTCGGCGCCACCGATCTGGGGGACACCAACACGGAAAAGACGGTCTACCTGAATCCGGGCGCCACGCTGCGGCTGTTCGGCAGTTACGATCTCGGCAGCGCGGCGAAGAAGTGCCATGTGCGCGCGGAGACCGGCGGCGCCGTCATCGATATTCCGCAGGCGGGGGATGTGGTGACGGTGACCGGGAACCTGTACATCAACGGGACTGTCACGAAACGGGGCAAGGGGACGCTGCGGCTCGCATCCAACTCCACGGGCGGTCTGGTCACTCCGGAGCCGCATATGACGTTGGTGGTGGAGGAGGGGACGCTGGAATTGGCCGGGTCCGCGGAACTTTTCGGTAAGCAGGGGGTCCTGGTCGTGCGCAACGGCGCCAAACTGCTCGGATACCGGTTGTTCGCTCCGCGCAGTTTCGGGCGGGCGGATTATCAGGACCGGTTCACGCTGGTGATCGAAGAGGGCGGAGCGGTGATGGATTTGGAGGGGGTGTCGAGGAGCGTCGGCAACGGGACCCTTCCGCTCTCCGGAATTTCGATTGAACCAAACGACTATTTCGAGGGGCCGGGAAAGCTCATTCTCACCAACTCGTCGGTTGCGGCCGCGAAATACACGTTATACCGGGGTACGCACACGCGTTTCACCGGCGTGTTTGAGGTGCCCGGCGACTATCTCGCCTCCGGATCCTCGGCGGTGTTCGCCCTGCCCAACGGCGAGTTACGGTTGGGGGACGCGGCGGTTGCGGATTTCACCGGAGTGATAACCTACTGCGCGTTCGGCGCGCTGACCGGCAGCGGCCGTTTCGGCGGATACGGCGATCAGGGCCGCCCCCCGTTCCTGATCGGCGACGACCGGGCGGGGATCTTCGAATTCTCCGGAACGCTGTTCGCTTGGTTTTCCGGTGCGGGCTGGGGGAACAAGCCCGGAACCGGCTGCCGATTCATCAAGACCGGCGGCAGCACCTGGAGGATTTCGGGCGCGACGAACGATCTCCGGCAGGCGTTCACGATCCGGAACGGCACGGTGCTGACCGGCGCGGATTCGACGGGCGCGGGACTGGGCGCACTTGGAACGGGCCCGGTTTGGCTGGGTGACGCGGAATCGCGTGCGGGAACGAGCCTTGCGCTGAAAACCGACGGTGCCTATCTGATCGGCAACAAGATTGAGGTCAACACGACAGGGCCGGAGGTGACGCTTACCCTAGGCGGCAATCAGAGTGTGGGCGCCTCCTCGTTCACCAACGGGTTGTTGCTGACCCGCGACCTCTGTCTGCATTCGGAGAACACGGACGGCAACGGCGTCACCTTCTCCGGTGAGATCACCGGACCGGGAGGCATCGTCAAGACCGGTCCCGGACCGGTTTATCTGACCGGTACAGTGCAGTACGCCGGAACGACAACCGTGCGGGAGGGCGATCTGGTCGTGCAGGGCCGGGTCACCCTCACGAACGCGCTGACTGTGGCGGCCGGGGAAAGTGACTCGGGAACGATGGTGGTGCAGGGGGACCTGACGCTGGGAGCGGGCGCGTCCCTGACGGTCGAACCCGGCACGCTGGACCGCGGGGTGCGGTACACGCTGCTGACGTGGACCGGCACGCGGTCAGGATCGTTTGACGCGGTCACAGGCTTGCCCGAAGGGTGGCATGTGGGGTATTATCCGGACCATATTGAGCTGTACTATGCCCCGCCGGGTACGCGGATTGAATTGTTGTGAGGCGGCGTTCGGCGCGGGTGTGAGGCGCAGCCTCTTGAAACAGGGATGCGATGAAAGAAACAATGGGGTACGGGGCCGCTCTGTGTGCGGTGCTCCTGTTTTCGGTCGGCACGGGGGTGTGCGCCGTCAAACCGGCGGCGGTGTTTGCCGACCGGATGGTGCTGCAGCG
>JAVEYH010000092.1:0-14456 GCA_034003585.1 Kiritimatiellia bacterium | reverse complement strand
AGAATTGCTGACCCCTTGTCAAAAAGAGGGCAGGCCGGTCACCCATCCGTTGCGAATCGTAGAAAGGCTGCGGGTCACGGCCATGTGTGCCTGCCTCCCTTGATCTCCAGCCATTCGCCGTTCGGCTGCGGCTGCACGCGGGCTGTGACACCTTCAGGAATGTTCACCGTCAATCGTCTTCTGTCCCCGTCTTGCTGCCAAGCCACGCTGACCACGCCCATCGGCGTCCGGTATTCGCCCTTCGTCCAGGACACGTCTTGGGCCGCGATGGGCGCGACGACGATCTTGTTCGCACCGACCGCGTCGTCGGCCACGCGAATTCCCAGCAGAGCTTTGACAATCCAGGCGTCCACCGACCCGAACATCGGATGGTTCTGGCTGTAGACGTTGTCGGACTCTTTCCAGGTCTCCCAAAGCGTTGTCGCACCTTTGTCAAGCATATGCCCGAAACCCGGATATGCGTTCCGCGTCACGTTCGGCTCGACCAAATCGGGAAAGAGCTCGACCATGTATTGAGTTCCGAAAATACCGGTGGTGAAATGTCCCTGATGTTGGGCGAGATTCTTGTTCAGAAGGTTTCGGGCCGCGGCGTTCTGTTCCTCCGGAATGAGCCGGTGATAAAGACCGAAGACCTGTTCCGACTGGCGGCCGAGGGCAACCTTCCCGTCAACAATGTATCTCTTCTGGAACAGTGCCCTGAGCCGCTCGGACAGCGCCTTCCATTTTTCCGCCTCATCCGGTTTCCCGAGCGCCCGCGCGAACCGTTCCGTCAGTTTCGCGAACTGGTGGAAGTGCGCCATGACTGTGAGTTGTTTATCCGGCTTCTCGCCTGTAACGGCCTCATGATCGCCGTTGCACGACTGGATGACGAGATCGGGGTGTGCCGCAGCCGTCTTTTCCAAATAGCGCGCGCACATCGGGTAGAAGGTGCGCATGGCCGCGATATCGCCATAGTAGCGCACAAGGTTTTCGATCAGGATGGGCACACCGAGCGCCCATCCGAACGCATCGCCATGCTTGCCTCCGAAGCCGTGGTCCACGAATCCCACAAAGGGAGCCGTTGCGGAAATGAACCCGTCGTCCTCCGCCTCGTCGGCGTAGTCCTGCAGGGTCTTTAGGTAGAAATCGTGCATGTCGTAGTTGAGAAGGTATGCCTCAGCCGACACCGCGATGTCGCCGCCATACCCGAACCGTTCGCGCCCCGGACAGTCGGACTGCACTCCCATGATGTTGCTCGTGAACGTGTTCCTGCAAACTGCGTGCAACGTGTTGACGCGCTCATTGGAACAGTCGAACACGAGTACGTTTCTGACGTCGCTCGCCCACGCGTGGGCCACGACCTCGTTTGCCGGAATCGCGCGCGACAGTCCTTCGATTTGCACATACCGGAACGCATGCCATGTGAACTGCGGCTGATAGGTTTCCTCTCCCGTTCCATTGCGGATGTAGACATCCGTTTGTTCGGCGCAATCCGGCGCGCCGGGTCCGCCCATGCCTTTACGCTTGATCTGTCCGCAGACCGCCGTCAGGGTGTTCACCGTGCCGTCCGCGTAGACGCGCTCGCCATAGCGGAAAACGATCCGTTCGCCCGCACGTCCTGTTCCCAGCCGGAAACTGGCCACCCCCGCAAAATTACGCCCCATGTCCACCACGCAGATCCCCGGCCTGATTTCTTTGACGGCGCGCGCGGCCCATGAGCCGATTTCCACGACTTGCGGCGCCGTGTTCGGCAGAAGCCCCCCGTTCGGCCCTTGCGCGCGGACCGCCTTTCTCCAGGTCCCCGCCTGCGGACAACGGGCATCGAAGACTTCTCCCAAATACAGATTGTTGCGCAGCAGAGGCGTATCCGCCACTTGCCAGGATTCGTCCGTACGGAGAATCTCGGAACGGCCATCTGCTCTGACAACTTCGATTTCTGCCGCCAATACGGGCCTCCCCACGGCCAGATGCTCCCTCAGGTTGAAACGGCCCCACATGCGCAGGGGAAGCGGATTGTACCAGCCGTTGCCCAGCCGGACGGTCAGCGTGTTTTCCCCCGGCCTGAGCTGACGTGTCAGGTCATACGAATCGAAAAGCACCCGCTTGCCGAAAGGCGTCCAGAGCGGCGCAAGCTCCGCTCTGCCGACGCGTTCCCCGTTGATTTCCGCGCGGTAGAGACCCAGCCCGGCCACGCGCAGCTCGACTCGCTTGACAGAGGCGTCCGTGGTGAATGCAGTGCGGAAAACGGGTGCGGGATCGTCCCTGTAGAAATCCTCATCTCGGGCGGGCTGCGCTTTCCCGTCCCCGATCCACTGGATTTTCTCCATCGCCCCGCCCGCAAAGGCGCCGGCAGCGACTGCCGTCACGTGAAGAAGCGCCGCGATCCGGCGTCTGCCTGCTTTTGCCCGTTTCATTTCGGTTGCTCCTTTTTTCTTTCAGCGGTCACGGACGTCCCGTTCCGGGTGTTGTTCATAGGCACTGGGTGGGAGGGACAGAGCGCGCGCATTTTCCGCAGGAACGCCTGGGCGTCTTCGGAAGACATCCCCCGCGCGCAAGAGGCACGGTCGTTTCTCCCGGAAGGAAGGCCGGGGGCAGTTCCAGCGCCGGATCGCCCGCCCTCACCTTCCCGTCCAGGATCCGGAGCGCATACTCCGCCATGCGCCGGCCGTGCTCTTCGCCGTCCATCTCGATCCGCGTCAGCAGTCGGATGTAGCCTGGCGTCATCCCCTTGTTGCTCCACGAGATGACCTGCACGTCTTCCGGGATGAGGACGCCCGCCAGCGACAGCGCGAGAAGCCCGCCCCGCGCAAGGTAATCGTCATCAAAGAGAATCAGGTCCGGCAGGCTGCCGCGGCTCGTCTTCAGCCAGTTCGTAAACACGCGCACGGCTCCGAACTCGGCGGCGGCCGGCATCGCGAATCCGGCGGCCGGCGCGATCCGCATCTCATCCACGAGGAATCCGGCGTCCCGCAATTTCCCGGCCGCGTTCAACTCCTCTTTCACCTCGAAGTTGACCTGCATGATCCGCTTGATGCCGCACGCCAGACAGTGCGCGGCCAGTGCCGGGATCACCGCGCCGCGCGGCTGGCCGATGCCGTATGCCGCCCGCTTCGAGATTTTGGCGCCGACGTGAAGAAACGGGACGCCCTGCCCCTGAAGGAACGTGTCCAGACCTTTCAGGTATTTTCCCTCGACGATCACCAGAGAATTACAGTGGCATAGCTCGATCTTGACGTGCGGAAAGCCGTTGCGGGCCTCTTCGTCCGAGGCGAACACGCTCCGCACCAGAAAATTCGCGTTTCGGAGCCCCTCCTTCAGCTCGCCGCTGAACAGGGAGTGATAAAAAATGTCCGGCCTCGCGCGGTGCAGATACAGCACCTGACCGCGCCAGCCCTTATCTTGGCTGCCGCACACCCGGATGCCGATCCTTGGACGCGAACACACAAGCCCCTCGCGCGCCAATTGCTGCACCGCCCGCCGCGTCACGATTTCGCTTACGCCCAGAAGCTCAGCCATCCTGTTGAACGACGGCAGGATGTCGCCTTCACTGTAATACCCCGTCACGATCGCATGGCGCAGCCCTTCCCTGACCTGCTGGATCAGATCGGTCTTGAACACCCTCGAAACGTTAAACGGCACATTTTTCATAAACTGCAATCCGTTCTTTCATGGAAATACGAATTATCGGGAATGCGTCAATACGCAAACGCCATTTTGCCGGGACCGGAAAGGGCGTGCGCCTTCGTCTCCCGCGATCCCTCGTTTTTCGTCGTGCGCCATTCCAGCATCACCGCTGAAAGCGGCGACACGGAGAGGAACAATATGCCGGCCTCAGGGACAACCCGTTCCGTCACCGGACCGTTTCCGTCCGAACGAAACCGCACAGTCATTCCGGCTCTGGCCCTCAGTGCGCAGGTCTGCGTTTCAGGCGTGTAGTTGATAAGAAACTGGGCCATCCCTTCTTCGCTTTGCCAGCGCGTGGAGAACACCGCCGGCACGTCGAGCGGAGACCCGCCGTCCGGCGGGACGAGCGGAACGTTCTTTGCCCCCAGCACCGGCCACGGCTTCCGCATCCGGCCGTAGACCAGATACGGTTTCCCCGCGCCGCGGCGCCAGGCGTTGAGGTTGCGGACGAGGGTGAGGATGGACTTCTGATCGGGTTGCGGACCGCCCGTCCAAGCCGTCCCCCAACCCCAGCCGATTTCTCCCGCATCGCGCAGCGTCAGGGCGAGAAGATCGCCCGCCGCGAAGGAATAGGCGATGCGCTGGTGCAGGCTGAACGGCGAGCGGCTGAAGTCAGCCGCGAGCCCCGCGCCGCACTGGTTTCCCATGAAGTTGTTGGCGTACTCATGGTTAAGATACGCGTAGGCGGGAACTGGCCGCGCGTAGCGGAGGTTGAAAACGTAACGGAGATCGTTGAGCAGAAGATCGGGGAGGAAGGGTTCCGCTGCCGCGCTCTCGCAGCCGATCAGGATCTTGCGTCCGGATGCTCTGACGGCTTGATGAACGTCCGCGAAGAGCCGCCGCATCGCGGCCGTCTGCCAGACTCCGGGCGCCGGCGGATGCCCGTGCGAGCGCGAGTAGCAGAAATAGGAGCCGCCGCCGAGGTTCTGATCAAAGAACTGCAGATAATCAACGCCGGATGGGAGAATTTTGGAGATCTCGTCGACCACCGTCCGCCGCACCCATGCGTTGGCCGGACACAGGTCGTAGCCGTGCCGCTGGCCCAGATCCTTGTAGACGCAGACGCCGTCCTCCGCAAGTTTCCCGTCCGGCGCCACGTTCGCATAGTTGAACACGCGGTTCGTGACGAATTCCGTCTCCAACCCGAAGGACCGGTCCGTGAGGCTCCGTGTTGTCCAGGCGACGCCGCTCGCATAGAGCCCGAGCAGGTTGCCGTCCTTATGCAGGGCGTCCACGAACGCCATGAAATCGTTCGTCCCGCCGTAGGGCGGCCACACGTAGGGCGGCGCCCAGGGCGCGGTGCCCTCCCAGTGCATCAGCAGCGCCATGACGGGCGAATCCAGTGCGCCGTTCAGCCGCCGGAGGGTTTCAAGCCCCCGCGTGTAGGGATAGTAAGCGTTCGGCTCCATCGCCCCGACATCCTTCCCGCCGCGCACCGGATAGATGACGACGACGGGAGATTCCGCGAACCACTCCGGAATCGCGGGGTTCCGCGCGAGTTTCGGCGGCAGCGGCATCTTGGAACCATCGCGCCAGTCACGGTAGATGTCCGCCGCATCGTGCCAATCGCCCTCGAAAACACCGAACGCCATCTCGTAAGGCATCGCATAGGACTCAACGCGACCGACGCCGGGGAAAAGCCGGAACTCGAACTGCACGCCGCCGGTCCCGTCAAAATGATAGTTGATCCCCTTCACGTTGCCGCCGTCATCGTGCGCCGCGAGGTAGAGTCCGGCCTTCTCCCCGTAATAGGCCATGAACTGCATCGGGCAGGACGAGGGATAATAGCCCCCGCCGAATCCGAACCCGAACCGGTTACTGAACTCGAACGGCTTATAGGCGCAGCCGTCGGCCCGCTCCCGCCGGGCCGCGTCTTCGACGACCGCGCCCTCCACGGCAGGCCAGAAAATCCTCGCGTCCCCGCCCGTCGCGACGAGGTCGTCGGGAACGACGACCGTCGGAAAGTCGATGTGGTCGAGGATAAGGTCCGTCCGGTTCGAAACCGCGAGCGACCAGTATGTGAGCCTTCCGTCTGCGGGGCAACGCACCGTGACCGACACGTCGAACGGACGCCCGTTCAGTTTCTCGTAGCGCATCGTGAGCGTTGTCGCCCCGGCGATATCCGTTCGTCGGACCGATTTCACACGGGCCGCGCCGGTGTCAAGTTCGACAGGCGTGCCGTCTTCCTCGCGCAGGCGGACGCGCACCAGCGGCGACGGATTCCGGTGGATCAACTCCCGTCCGTTGTGGACGAACGATTCAATGCGCCCGTCGTCACCGCCAATCCGCATCCGGTAATGCGCGGCCTCGACGACGACCGGTGTGTCGGCGAACGCATTGCTAACAAAAAAGATCGCCGGAAGAATGGCCGCCGTCAAAAAAAATGTCAGCCGACTCATTTCGTCGTTCTGCCCTTCACGATAACCGTCTGTCCGTTCTTGAGGTTCCTTTCGTCTTCCGTAACCAGCCGGAACGCGAATCCGCCGTCCTCCGGCCCCATTTCGACATATCCGAAGGGATCCTGCATCGTACTGGGAATATAACTCACAGGCACGTCATGCTCCACTGTGGCTTGCTGATGCCAGAGATGCCTGTGTCCGCTGATCCAGCCCGTCACCGGGCGGAACATGCCCACGCCGGCGGGAACCGGCACAAGGTAAAGCGGATGATGCGCGCAGATGAAATAGGGCTTCTTACCGCCGTTGGACTTCATGTACGCCTTCAGCCACTCGAGCTGTGCGCCGTCGATGCGCCCCCACCAGCCGTCCTGAGTCATCATGTCCGGCGTGTCCAGGCAGACAATGTCCGCAAACGGCGTCTCAAGCAGCCTCGTCGTCTTGCCCGGCACGGGCGAGGCCGCGATTTCCGGCGCGAACAGTTCGTCGTGTTTGCCGGAGTAGTAATCGTGGTTCCCCGCCATGAGCAGGCAGGGAATGCCGGCGTCCTTGAGCGGACGGATGATCTCCCTGAACCGCGTCATCTGGCCGGGAAGGCCATTGTCGGTCAGGTCGCCGCAGAAAACCGCGGCGTACGGATACGGTTTTTTTGCCAAAATCTTTCGGACGCAGGCGACCAGTTTGGCGGCCGCGCCCGGATCGTCCGGCTTCCCGTCAGACGCCTTTTCGCGGATGTGCGTGTCCGACACGAAAACGACAAATCCGGCATCGCCCGGAACTTGTCCGGACAGCCGCATGAACGGAACGAAAACGCCGACCGTACCCGCGGCCACGATGAATGAACGACGTGTCAGCATGGTCACACTCCTCGTTTAAGTTTAATCGGAAGTAAGTCAGAGTGGAAGAAAAGGATGGAAGAGACCGTGATGAGGCAGGCTCTTTTCATTGTCATTTCCCAAAAGAATGCGCCGTTTCAGGGTTTACCGACTACTCGTTGCCATCGGTTTTGAAGGGAAAGGCCGGGAGTCCGCCGCGGTTGGTGAGGTTGGCGTCGCCGGGCCAATCCGCCCAAGCGTAGCGGACGAGGATGGGCTCCGGCACATCCGCCGCGCGCAGCGTCACGGTGTCAACGGCGGAAATCGTAGCCGCCGCCCTGCGGAACACGCCGTTCTTCCCCGCGACGGCGAAACCGCCGGGCGCGTTGCCGTCGCGGGTCGCGAGCCCGCCGCCGAACGTGTCGAACGCGACGCGCAGGGTATCACCCTCGCGTCTGGCCTCGCGGAAGCGCGGGCCGTTCGCCGTGCCCGGTTCCTTGTAGACAAGGTGCAGCGCCACGGCCGCAGCGCGTTCGCCCAGCTTCTCCTTGTCGGTCGGGTGGAGGTTGTTCGCCGCGCCGAGGTCATACCCCGCCACGCAACCGACATGGGGAAGGCGCAGCATCGCAATCATCGCCGTGTCGATCTCGCGGGCCGCAGAGCCCGCGCCCGGATCCGCGTCGCGCCACGTGCTGTCGGGGATGGGCTGGTTCGAATCGTGTATCCAGCCCGCAAGGTTCGTGAAGAGGACGGGCATCTGCGGCTTTCTCCACGCCTGGCGCCAGCCTTCCAGCCAGAAGGGGAGGAGCTTGGCGTAGTCTTTCGGATTGTGAGCGTTGCTGCGCCCTTGGTGCCAGAGGACGCCTCGGATCGGAAGCGCGGTCCACGGCGCCACCATCCCGTTGAACAACCCGGTCGCAGCCCCTGCGCCCGTTAAGGAGGCGATGCCCAAAGGCTCGGGCGTGATCGCTTCTTTCGGCACCGCGAACTCCTGCTTCGTCTTCCACGTGTCTGGCATATCCATGCTCCGGTTCGGGGCTTCTTTCGGCAGGCCGAGGGAGGTCATGCCCAAGCGGCCCGGCATCCACCCCCAGAGGCTCGGCGCGGTGCCGTCGGGGGAGAAACGCGCTATCCGCACGGCCAGCACGTTGTGCCCGGCCTTCACCAGCCTTCCGGGAACCCGGTAGGTGGAGACCGAAGCTGGTTTCTCCAGCGACTTCGCGCCCACCTTCTCCCCGTTGAAGAAAGCCTCGTCGTCGCCGAGGGTCACGAACAGCCGCAACTCCATGTCCTTGCCCCCCCACTCCGGCGGGAACGCAAGCGTGTTGCGGAACCATGCGACGCCAGGCTTCTCGCCGTTCCTCCCCGCCTTCCAGCCTGTATCGTCGAGCTCCGGTGCCGCCCATCCGGACGCGGCTTGCGTCGCCCGGGGATCCCACCCGCGGTATTTCTTCTTCCATTCCCGCAGAGCGGTGACCGTCGCCGACTCGCGCCCTTCCACGTGCGCCTTTGCGTAGTCACGCGCCGCTTCGATGAACTTCATATCGTTCGTGCGGCCGCTCGCGGCGAAAGCAGCGTCCGGCGTCCAAGGCTGGAGCGCGGTGCCGCCCCAGCTGCTGTCAATCAGCCCGACGGGGACTCCCGTCTTCTCCCGCAGGCGCCGCCCGAAGAAGTACCCGTATCCGCTGAAGTTCTTGAGCGCCTCCGCATCCGCCGCCCGCCACGAGCCATTCGCCACATCGCCCTGCGCCATCCCGGGCGATACGCAGCGTCCCGTTTTAAACACCCGAAGCTGCGGGTCCTTCCCGACCGCCGTCTTGAAATCTTCAGCCGTCATTGTCCGGAACGGATCGCATTTCGACGCGGGCATCTCCATATTGGACTGTCCGCCGCAAAACCAGACCTCCCCGATATACACATCGTTGAACGTCAGTGCCGCGCCTTTCTCGTCCTTCAACGCCAGTTGATAAGGCCCGCCCGCCTTCATCGAGGGAAACTCCACGGCAAAAGCGCCATCGCGGGTGCCCGCCGTGGCGGATGCCCGCCGCCCATCCAGCTCCCCTTCGATGCGGCTGCCCGCCGCGGCCGTGCCGAAAATCCGGATCGGGCGTTCCCGCTGCAGCACCATCCCGTTCCCGAACATTCGAGGGAGCGTCATCCCCCCGCCAGACGGCGCAACCGCAGAAGCAGGGAACCGCAAACACGCCGCGGCCAGCAGTGCCGCAATCGCCAATTTTTTCACCTTGTCCCCATTTTCCAATTATTCCGTGACTTTGGGTAACGCTGAGGTCCCCGCGTCTACTCATTTCTTACCTCTGTGAGAAAACATCAGCGTGTCTTATCTATCGGATTCCGATCCGGTAGACGTGCCGCGCGTAACCCTCGAACGTGTCCGTGAAGACGCCGTCCCGAACCGCCACCGTGCGGTTCTCGAACAGCACCTCTGCCGTGTCCGTACAGCGCGTCCCGGCGGGCAGCACGAAGGACACTTTCCCCGCGTCACCCGCGTCGAGGTTACACGACACCACGTAAAGTGCGCCGTCGTGCCTCTTCGTGCGGTGGCGCAAAAGTTTTGCGTCGCCGTCGCACCGGACCTCGGCGGTCTCCTCCTCGGAACAGATCACATCCGTGAGCGACAGGATCTCGCGGTTCAATTGGATGTAGGCCCGCCAGTTTCCGGGAGTGACCGGGTCGCCGCAAAAGTACGAAAGCCCCGTGCAACCCGCCGCAAGACAGCCGTAGGTCTGGGCGACCTGCTCGCCGTAGGATGGTTCGCGCCCGTGGAGGTTGAGGTTGTTTCCGACCAGGAAGAAGAAACAGGGTTTGCCCTCCGCCAAACCGGCTTGCCACATGAGATCGGCATTTCCGACCACCGAGGCGACGTCGCGCGCATCGTGGTTGGTCAGGTAGTCATCGATCATCAGAATGTCGGTCTCCAGTCCCGCGTAGCGCTGCGGAATGGCCAGAACGGAGTTGTTCATCTGAACCGGATGGTAGGGGAAGAGCGGGCGCATTCTGCGCATATAATCGCGCGCCGCGTCCGAAGGCATCGTGAGATCCGGCTCGTCCAAGACCATCTGGGTGAGGATATTCGGGTAGGCCAAGCGCTGATAGGCCTCGGCGCACCGCTTGTCGTCCCATTTTGCGTCCACTTTGGTCCAGGACAGCACTCCGATGCCTTTTGCCTGCGCCATCTTGAAGAAGGCGTCCGCCGCGGGCCCGCTCCTCTCGTCATCCAGCGGGGTCAGGATGTGGGCGAAGCGGAAACCGTAACGTTCGAACACCTCCAGCATGCCCGTCACGCGTTGCGGCGTCATGTAGTGGGCGAAATGCAGATCGCCGATGAAGGGTGCGAACGGCACGACCGGCTTACCGCCGTGGACGAGTGCCCGGGAGAAGTGGTTGATCTGCGTCGCCCCTTCCCAGTAGGGACGCTTGATCAGACGCGTCTTCGTCGTTCCCGCGAGGACGCCCTTGGCATCACGCAGGATGACCATCACGGCGTTCGTCCCCTGCGGGATATCCGCGAGCGGCAGTTTCATCTCGAACGCCGCCGCGGCCTTGGCGGAGACCTTTTTCCCGGCACAGACCAACTCCGCAGTCAGCGTCTCCGGTTCCGGCAGGGATGTCCTAACGCGGAACGCCGCCTCGGGCTCGTTCATATAGAAACTTAGCCGCCCCAGCACTGTGACCGGCGGGCGCAGCTCCAGCAGGATGTGCTGGTTGGCGACTGCGCGTCCTGCCTCCTCAAGGCGGACGCTCGCTTTGTCAATGCCTTCGCCTCCGCCCGGCATCGCGACCGCGTTCATCCCCGGCTTCAGCACGACTTCGCGCGCCTGTGTCTTGCCGCCCGCGGACACAACGAGTTTGACGTTGCGCGGCGCACCGGAATGGTTGACCAGATCGAGCGAGACCGCCGTTTCCGATTTCCCGCCACCCGCTACGCCAACCGTGTAGGGACGGATGACCTCTGCCGGCAGCGCGACAACCGGCCAGACCTCAGGATTCCGGAAAACCACGGACTTGCTGCGCGCGGAGCAGACAGCGTGCCAATTTTGTTTGTCATAGCGGTTGATACTCATCAGCCAGTTCGCGCTCAAATCCGCACGGGCGAAGTCCGAGAACGGCAGCACAAACAGGAAATCCGTCCGGCCGGCGGCCTCGTCGACCCGCGCGGACACCGCCCAGTCGCCGGACCACTGCAGGTCCTGGCCGTAACCCTTGCACCAGTTCGGCGGACGGGAGCCGTCCGGCCTGCCGCAGAGTTGGAAATGCTTCATGCTCTCGCCGCGCCCGGTCGGATCGACGAGCAGTTCGACTTGGCCGCAAGCCACGGAATGGTCGCGGACCCCGATATAGAGGTGGGTCGCGTCACAGGCCAGAAAAGCCTCGGTCATGCCTGCGGCGGGCTTGACCCCCGCGTAAAACGCATCCACCCGAACCGCCGAGTCTTTCCAACCGTCCAGCGCGAGCCGCGGTATCACGCCCTTCGGCAGACGGGGAACGGACACACCCGGCGTGCGTTCCAGTTTGTGGTTCGCCACCCATTCCTTGTCGAGTTCGGAGGGCTGGTAAGCGGTCGCGAAGATCTTGCCGGAATGCAACGCCCCGGCGACGATGCCGTCCGCGAACTCCGCCTGCATGTCGTCGATCCAGAGCGTTCCTTTCTCGCTGAACGAGATGCTGGCGGGTGCCCAGAAGCCCGGTGCCGGCAGGTTGGTGTTGACCGTCTCGTAGCGCACCCAGTCTGTGCCGACGGCAACCGTCTTGCGTCCCATTCCTCCACCGTAGTTGAGGGTCACAGGAAAATTCGTCCGGTCGGCCCTCATCCAGACGCTGAAGACTCCCGTCGCGCCGGCTTTCATGCCGGTCTTCTTGATACCCGCACTCTGCCTGGACAGGCTCCGTCCGTCGTTGACGATTCTCAACGAGACCTTGCCGGAATGCTTCTCATTGGGGTCTAGGCTCCAGGCCGCGATATATTTCTCGTAGGGGACTTCCTTTGCCTTCGAGAAGTCGTAGGACTGATTGCGCGTGACGCCGAGGGGAAAGCCGTCATATTCATATTCAAAGGAACTGTTGCCGATCAGGTTGGGCGATTCGCCGGCCCGCCGCAGGGCGCTCAACGCAAAGTTGTCGAACACGAGGCCCCCGCCCGCGCAGACCACCTCCGGCACGGCGGCGGAATCCGCCTTGGCGAAGCGGAAGGCCTCTCGGCCGTTCACGAGACAGACAAGCAAGGCGGCGTGATCCGCCGTGTCACGGATGACGGCGAGACGGACGGGGGAGCTGGACACGGGCTTGCGGCCCTTTTCTTCCTGACCCTCCATGAGCACGCAGACGCCGTCCGCGGCGAGGCCGAAGCGGACGGAACCGAGTTTGAAGCCGCCGAAGGCTTCCGCACCCTTTCCGCCGGACAGATCGAAGTCAGCCTCGGCGTAGAACGTTTCGGGCGTCGGACGTTTCGTCGAGATCGTACCGTCACCGGAAAAGACCAGATGACCGTCCTGCGACGCGACGGCACTCCCGGACTTGACGACCCAGTTTTCCGCGAAAGTCATATGCGACCCGAAGTCATCGGCGAAGATCGGCAACCCCCGTTCCTGCGCGAACCCCGCCAGCGTCAACAGCGTCGCCAAAACGAACGGCACGTTTCTTGTTTGTGCCATTTTCGTCCCCCCCCCCCCCCTTATCCTGTTTCCTACTTTCTCACGCCGATTCGGTAGACGTGCCGCGTGTGGCCGCCGAAGTCATCCGCAAGTCTGCTGTCGCGGATCTTGACCGTCCGGTTCTCGAACAGCACCTCCGCCCGGCCCTCGTAGCGCATTCCGGCAGGTAGCGTGAACGTGACCTTGCCCGCGTCAAACTCGTCGATGTTGCAGGCCACGATATAGAGCGTGCCTTTGTGAAGGAACGTCCGGTGAAGGAGCAACTCCCCGTCCCCGTCGCAGACTGCCTGCGCGGTCTCCTCCTCGCTGGCGATGACGTCCGTGAGCGAGAGGATCTCCGCGTTTACCTGCTTCATCGCCCGCCAGTTGCCGGGCGTGCAGGGCTCGCCACAGAAATACGCGAAGCCGGTGCAGCCCGCAGCGAGGCAGCCGTAGGTCTGTGCGATTTGCTCGTCGTAAGTCGGCTCGCGCCCGTGCAGGATCATGTTCGCGGAGACAAGAAAGAAGAAGCAGGGCTTGCCCTCCGCGATGCCCGCGCGCCACATCGACGCCACGTTTGCGACCACGGAGCGGACATCGCGGCCCTCGTTGTTCGTCAGGTAGTCGTCAATCATGTAGATGTCGTCCTCCGCGGTTTCAAGACTGCCTATCGCGCAAAACGTGTAGTTGTTCTGAACCGGGTGATAAGGGAAGAAGCGGAGCATCCCGCGCCGCAGTTCGTTCAGGGCGGGAATGCCCTGGCCTAAATCCTGCTCGTCAGTGAGAATCTGCGTAAGGATGTTCGGGTAGTCCAGCCTGTCGTAGCCATCGCGGAGAACGTCGTCGGGCAGCGTTGAATGCTTCCCGTCTTTCCATTGCTGCGGGCCTGTCCAAAGGAGAACGTCGATATCCTCTGCCAGCGCGGCCCCGAAAAACGCCCCGGCCGACCTCCATATTTTCGGTTGCCGGTCTGGGCTGTCAGCGAGCGGAATCAAAATCTCTGCGGACTTGAAACCGTTCAGCGCGAGCCATTTGACTTTGCCCGCCACGATCTCCGGCGTCATCACATGGGTGAAATGCAGATCCCCCAGAAAAGGCGAGACCGGCACGACCGGTTCGCTGCCGTGCAGGAGCGTCCTGGAGAAACGGTTGACCTGCGTCGCACCTTTCCGGAAACGGCGCTTTATGAGACGGGTCTTCGCCTCGCCCGCGGCTTCGCCTTTCCCGTCGCGGAGCGTGACGGCCACCTCGTTCGTGCCATACGTGATTCTGTCAAGCGGCAGCGTCATCTCGAACTTCGCCGCAGCGGGAACGGTCACTTTCTTGCCCGCGCAGACGAGCTCCGCCGTCAACGTTTCCGGCTCGGGCAGCGATGTCCTTACGCGGAACACCGCCTCCGGCTCGTTCATATAGAAGCTCAGGCGGCCGAGGACGCTCACCGTCGGAACGTTCGTGCCCTGCGGGTCGGCAGGGACCGGACGGCAGGGCTTTTTCACGCGGTTCTCGGTCGGCTCGCGCTTCGCGAAACGCCAGGTGTCGGAATCAGCCAGACGGAACGGCGTCGCGAAGGTTTTGACGGATTGGATCTCTTCTGCCGTAGGCATCGCGATCGTTTCCGCCTGGACGTCGTCAAGCCAGAGCGTTCCCTTCCCGCGGAAGCAGATTTGCGCGGGGGAAACCAGCCCCCTGTCCGGCAGATTCGTCCACACGGCCTCGCAGCGCGTCCACTCTGTGCCGATTCGGAACTCATGGCGGCCGCCGAAGATCAGCGTCACGGGGAAGTTCGTCCTGTCCGCCTTCAGCCAGGCGCTGAACACGCCGGCAGAGCCCTTGACGGTGGAAAAATTCCATGGGCGGAGACTTTGATCGCTGCCGCTTTTCTCATCGTTGACTATTTTGAGCGAGACTTTTCCGGAGTGCTTCTCCTTCCGATC
>JAVEYH010000091.1:0-14642 GCA_034003585.1 Kiritimatiellia bacterium | reverse complement strand
GTAGAGCAGACCCACCGCGCGCACATCGAGCGTGTGCCCGGCGCGGTACGAAACCACGCGGCCCGCGAACCGGCCCGTGTCGATCAGCGCGAGCGCGGCCAGGAGATCCAGCGTGGCGCGATGCCAGACCGGCTCCAGCGCCTTGCCGCTCTCCGCCTGAACGAAGCGCGGCTCGCCGTAGAACCTGCGTCTGCCGTGGATCAGGATGTTGTCGGGGGTGTACCCCAGATTCCGCGTGTCGGCGAAAAGCCAGCCGAACAGGCGCACCGTCAGCATCTGCGCATGCGACGCGTTGGTCCGCGCGAACGCGCCGCGCCGGAACGTGGCGGGCGTCAAATCGAACACGATCCGCTGCTTGCCGATGACGGAACGGAAATCGATCGCGACATCCATCCGCAAACGTTTCTCGCCGTTTTCCGGCGGCAGAAAGGTGAGGAAATCGCCCCGCGACCCGCCGAAGGTGACCGGCTCGCGCACCGTCACATAGCGGGCGGGCTCGTCGCGTTCGACAATCGCGCACTGTTCGATCGCCTCGACCAGATCGAGGCTGCTGCGCCCGAAAAGCGGCGGGTCGCCCGCATTGGTGCGGATCACGACATCGTCCACGCCCATCCCGAGACGCAACGCGACGATGTGCTCGACCATACGCAGATAGTTGTGGGGGTTGCCGCTGCGCAGCACGATATTGCGCGCGGAGGTCCACACATTGCGGATCGAAACCCGGGTCTGAAGCTGCTCGTCCAGATCCGTCCGGTCGATCCACCACCCCGGCTCCGCAGACGGCCCGAAGGTGAGCGTCCGCTGCGTGCGGCCGGAGAAAGTCCCCTGTCCCGTGACCGAACGCTCGCCTCCGAGCGTGGTCCGCCGCGGCGCGTACCCGGCATCGCCCGCACACAGCTCCGTAACATCCACCGGCTGCGCGTGAAAACGCTCCTGCGCCTGCCGCACCGCCTGGGTCTCACCCAACAGAATCCGCCCGAGCGGATACGAAAACGACATCTTTTCTGTTCTCCCGCCCTGTGTCAGGGTTTGGTGCCGCGTTCCGCGTTCTGGGCACGCTGGCCGGACTTCATTTTCTCATACGGCGTAAGCGTCTTGCCCGCGTCCGGCTTGTCCCCGACCGGAACCCCCGCTTTGTCGAGGAGTTCCTTCAGATGCCGCACATAGGCTTCCGCGCCTCCCTCCTGATACCCGGTGCGCCCGAGCGCCTTGCCCTGCGCGTCAAGCAGGACGACGGTGGGATACCCCCGGATGCCGTATTGTCCAGCCAGTTCGCCATTCTGCTTTTTCACCGCGTCCGACTGCCGCTTTCCCCGTGGAAAATCGGCTTCAAACAAAATCAGGTTCTTCTCGGCAAAGGCCAGGAAGTCCTTCTGGTCCAACACTTCCTTGCGCAACCGCACACACCATCCGCACCAGTCGCTGCCCGTGAAAAAGGCAAAGATCGGCTGCTTGTGGGTTGCGGCCTCTTGTTTGGCCTGCTCGAAGTTTTCGAGCCAACCCTTGGCCTTTTCCGTTCCCTGCTCTTTTTTCTGCAACCAAGACTGCGCCTGCCCGCACGCCGCGATCAGACACACCAACATCATGCCGATCTTTCGTTTCATGCGCACCCTCCTTTTCCGGCCTCTCCCTGTCCAGCCAGCCTGGCGGCCAATCTGGGCAACCCGGGATCCCGCGCGCCGAATGTCACCAACACTCCGCCGGGGACCGCCTTCTCCCGCATCCGCGCCTCGGCTTCCCCCAAGGTTTGGACCGGAAGGACTGTAACACCTTTTTTACGAAGCAGGGAAGCCAAAACGTCACTGCCGACCGTCCGGTCGGCCGTGCCGCCCGCATCGTAAACCGGCGGCAGCAGAAGGGTGTCCTGCGGCCGGCAAACCCGCGCGAAGGCGGCCGCCAGATCCGTCATCATCTTGCGCAGCGGCGCGAACCCGTGCGGCCGCCAGAGGGCGCACACCCCGGCCGGGAACGCCGCCGCCAGCGTGGTCCACGCCGCCGCCAGCTTCTCCGGGTTGTGCGCGTAATCGTCCACAACCGCCGCCGCGCCGCACCTCCCCACGCGCTGCAGCCGGCGTTCCACGCCGCCGAAGCGCCGGAGCGCGGCGGCCAGGCGCGCCGGATCCGCACCCAGCGCGCGCGCCAGGCGCACGGCGTGCCAGGCGTTGCGGATATTGTGCTCTCCCGGCATGGGCACCTGATACTCCGTGCCTTCAAAACAAAAGAACCCGTCCCACCCCTCGGCGCGCGCCCCGGCCGGACCGCTGTCCGCTCCATCGCGCCCGTCGATCACCACGCCGGGCACCCGTGCGCGGAACGCGGCGAAGAGTTCCCGGGTCTCTTCCACCCCGAAGTGGTCGGCGGACACGTTGGTGATCACCGCGTGCTCCGGCCGGAAGACCATCAGCGACTTGTCCGACTCGTCGGCCTCGATGACCGCCCACTCCCCGCGCCCCGCGCGCACAGCCCCGATGCGCGCGCCCCCCGCATCCCACCCCGCCACGGCGGCGCCGTTGACCACCAGCGGATCGAACCCCGCGCCTTCCAGCAGACACCCCAACATCGCCGTTACCGTGCTCTTGCCGCAGGTCCCGGTCACGGCGACCAGGCGGCGCCCGGCCGTCACCCGCGCCAGCTCTTCGGCGCGGTGCGACACAGGGATGCCCTTCCCGCCCGCCCGTACCCGTTCGGGGTTATCCGCCTCAATGGCGCTGCTGACAACCAGCCGCGCGGTGCGCGCGTCCACTCCCGTGCCGTCCTGCGGGAACAACCGCACTCCCTGTCCCTGGAGGCAGCGCAAGGCCGGCGTCCACTCGCCCGCGTCGAACAGCCTGTCCGATCCGCTCACCGCCGCACCCTGGTCCAGCAACGCCTGCGCCAACGCGCTCATGCCGACCCCGCCGACACCCGCAACATGGATTGTGCCCTTCATCTCACATCCTCTCCCCCGTCACGCCCTGGCTCTCCGCAAGCCACGCGAGGCCGTCCGGCCGGCGTACCGCCAGCCAGACGGCCCACAGCAGCAGGAGGCCGAACCAACCCCACACGGCCCACGGCCCCCATTTCGCGATCCGGAACGTGCAGCCCGGACACGCGGCCGTGACCTGCGCGGTTTTCATCATCAACCAAATGAAAGCGCCCGCGGCATGATTGAAGACGGAGGCCAGCCACGCGCTGAACACGCTGGCGATCAGGCCCAGGCACCCCGCGACCACCACAAAAAACGAACACGGACTGATCACGAGGTTCGCCGCCAGCCCGCCCGGCGTGAACCGGCCGAAATAATAGGCGGTGAGCGGCACCGAGGCCAGCCACGCGGCCAGCGAGACCGCGAACGAGTCGCTCACCCACAGGAGCGCGCGCCGCAGCCACCGGATGCGCCGCGCCTGTGTAAAGGATCCGGCCGCCTCCAGCGTTTGCGCCTGTTCGCCCAGACGTTTCGCGCCCACCAGACGATGCCCCGCCTCACAGAAGAAACGGCAGAACACGACCAGTCCCGCCATCACGGCAAACGAGAGCACGCATCCGACGTCGAATATCCGCCACGGCTGGAACGCATGCACGATCAGGGCGGTGCCGGCCAGCGCGGCGAGGGCGTTGGGGCGGCGTCCGACGAGCGGGGCCAGGAAGTAGAGCAGGGCCATCAGACAGGCGCGCACCGCACTGGGCCGCGCGCCGGTCAGGGCGGTATAGAACACCAGCGGCGGCCCCACGCAGAGCAGCCAATGCGTGCGCGGAACCCCCAGCGCCGTCACCGCCAGAGTCAGCACCGCCGCCACCAGGACAATGTGCAGTCCCGAAATCGCGAAGACGTGAATGGTTCCCGAGTCGGCGAACGCGCGCCGCACCGCGGCCGGCATCACGTGGCGGTTTCCCAGAAGCATCGCCTGATACAGCGCCGGGACATCCCCCCACCCCTCAATGCCGATCCGGAGGCGTTCGGCCGCCCGGTACCGCGCGCGCGTGATCCGCGGGCGCCAGGAGTCCGGGTCCGCCTCGGCCAGCCGTTCCGAACGGTCGGCGCCGGTATTGAGGGTCATCCTCAGCAGACCGTCGCGCCCCTTTTTCACCCGGCCGACACCGCGGATCCGCCACCTCTCGCCGGGCTGCGGAGCGGTGCCGGCCCCGGCATCCGACGGCCCGAACCAGGTGACGTCCACCGGCAAAGCGCGAAACCGGAACGCGCCGTCCGTCATCACGCAGCGTTCCGCACGGAACGTGTGCGCAAACGCTTTTCCCCGCCGCGGCGACACCCCGACTTCGGGTCCGACGCTACAGGTGAACGTCTGGCGGGCGCTTCCGTCCGGGAGGCGCCGGGCCTCGGCGTCGCGGCCGCGGCGGTCTAGGAGCGCCGCGGCCAGACCGGCCAGCACCAGCGCCCAGGCCACGGCCGCGCGTCCGGCGGCAACGCGTCCCCGCACGCGCCACATCCCGAATACCGCCGCCGGGCCGAGCGCGGCGGCGGGCAGCATGCCGCCGCCCTGATAACCCCAGGCGATGCCGGCCAGGAAGAGAGCCGCGGCCGCCAGCAGCGGCTGCCGCCGGACATGCAGAAGGATGGCTGATCCGCGCGCCCCGCCGAAATCTGACACCCGCATGACACCTCACCGTCTTCAAATAGGCGGGCGCGCCAGCCTACCGGGCCTTGCGTCCGGAGGCCTCCTCCGAGAGGCGGGCCAGCACCTCCTGGTCGAACCGGGAGAGCTCGCCCTGCCGGTTCCGGATCAGCCGGATGGTTTCGCGCGCCCGTTCGATCTCCCCCTTCTTGAGCAGGATGCGGGCCAGCGTGATCTTGACGCGGAGGTCATCCGCGTACAGCTTGGCCGCCTGGTTGACCGCGCGTTCCGCCTCATCGAGATCCTTGCCGGCGTCCAACAGAATCGCGCCCAGCGTCTCCCACGCCACATACAGATCGGCGTTCATCTTGATGGCGGCGCGGATCTGCGCTTCGGCGTCGTCAAAACGCCGGATCCGGCGCAGCACCTCCGCCAGATCGTTCAGCGCCGCGGCGCTCGGCTTGGCCTCCACACTGCGGCGCAGGAAATCCTCCGCCTCGCCGTACGCCCCCTCCTGCAGACGCAGCGACCCCATCACATAATTCGCGAGCGCATGCCTGCGGTTGACGCGCAGGACCTGCCGGGCGTGCAGTTCGGCCGCATCCTGATCGTTCATCGCGATATCCAGCTGCAGAATCATGTCCTTGACGCCGGGGATCTCCGGCCGCAGCATGGCGGCCCGGATGAACCCTTCGCGGGCCACGCGCTGAAAAGTCTTGCCCTTGCGCATCGCGACCTGGGCGCGCGTGATCTGAATGAAATAATCGTCCGAGGTACCGGAGATCGACTCCATCTTCGGGAGAATCACCTTCTCCACCTCCGAATCCTCTTTCTGCTGCAACTGGACCATGGCCAGCATGGCCCACGCCTGCAGGTTTTTGGGCTGGAGGTCCGTGACCTCCTGCAACGCGAGCCGCGCCCGGCCCACATCGTTGTTCATCAGATGAATGACCGCCCACTCGACACCCAGCGAGCCGTGCCGGTCATCCGATTGGGCCGCCTTTTCCAGCCACTGTTTGGCTTTCTCCAACGCGCCGTCCCGCACCGCGAGACGCGCCAACCCGAGCATGGCGGCGCGGTTTTTCGGGTCGCTCCGGATGATGTCCTGATACACCGCCTCGGTTTTGTTGCGGTCCTCGGACAGCGCGTACACCGCCGCCATGGCCTGCAAGGCGTTGACGCGCTGATCCGTGGGCAGCAGATTGATGGCGCGCGTCACCCCCGCCAGCGCGGCTCCGGTCTGGCCGGAGAGCGCCCAGCCCCATCCGAGGCGCGCGAAGATCTCAGGCGACCGCACATACCCGTAATAGCGTGACAGGGACCACAGCGGATACTTCTGTTTGAGATTGCCGATGAAATCCTTGAGTTCGCGTTCGATGGACTCTTTGAACGGATTGGCCGCGCCCACCCCCCGGCGCGCCATCTCGAAACGGTTGAACATGGCCGACACGTTGTCGGGATCGATCTGGTCATGAACGGCCGTGTACACGGCGAAGGCCTCCGGATCCTTCCCGAGATCCTCAAGCAGCACGCCGAGATTGTTCGCCACAAACCCCATGTGCCGCCGCAGGTGGACGCGCAAGCGCACCGTCGGGTCGTCACTCCCCTTTTTGTTGCGGGCCAGCGGGGCGTCCATCTCCTTCCAGAACGCCTTGTACTCATCCAGCAGCGGCCGGCCCTGGAGCTGCCGGATGTCGCGGCAGCCGCTGAAAAAGAGGAATTCCGGCACCGGGGTGATCCCGGCGGTGTACCAGAAATCCGGCACGCCGAAAACCGCCACCTTCTTCTCGATCTCGCGGTCCATCGCGAACCAGTCCTGGATGAACGGCAGCACGCCGAGTTCCAGCGTGTTCTTCATCCGCTGCCGTTCGGCCGGCGCAAACATCTGTTTTGTCTCGACCACCTCGGCGAGGGTTTGGAGATAGTGGGGGTTCATGTCTTTCTGCAGGCAGAGCAGATTCAGCTCCTGCCCGCGTTCGCGCGCCAGGATCTGCAGATGCGGGTCCAGCGTGCCGTCCGTCACGAACCAGGTGCGTCCGTCAAGCCGGTCGAGGATCTCCCGCGCGCAGCGGTCGGCGAACGCGCCGCGCCGGCCGCCGCATTCGAAGGCGTTGATCAGCGCCGCCAGCACGACGAACAGCGCGAGCGGATAGGTGAAGATCAGCCCGAGCCAGTCCCCGGTCTGCTGGGTGAGCGCCTTCACCTCATGCCCCGGCCGCGGGCGTTTCACAACCAGGAGCAGATACCAGTAGGCCACCAGATACCCGGCCGTCATGGACAGCATCAGGTAAGAACAAACCGGGAGGCGTCCGGTCGGCTTGATGATTTCCCAAGGCGAGATCGCGGCATTGGCCAAGCCCAGCACCACCAGCGCGCTCAGCGTGATGTGCAGAATGTACTGGCTCCAGGAGCGCTCGTTGTTGAGCGCGCGGAAGGCCGTCAGCCCGCTGGCCACCCACGGCACCACGCTCATCAGGATCAGCACCAGCCATCCCACGCGCGGCAACCCGGAACGGAGCTGGCGAATCTGGCTTTTCCAGACCGGCACCAGCACATCCATAACGCTGGAGAACCCCAGCACGCTGCCGTGCGCGTCCAGGAACCGCCGGGCCGCAAAGTAGTAGAGAGACAGACCCGCCACCGCCAGCACGCCCATCCACGCGACCCGCGCGAGCGACAGGGTCCCGCGTTTCCACAACACATAAATCAGGAACACCAGAAACACCGGTGCGAGCGGAATGAAAAGCACCGACTCCACGATCCCGACCCCCTGCAACACCGCGAACGCCACCAGAAACAGGCGCCACCCCGAGTTCGCATAGCGCACAAGCAGATACGCGGAAAAGAGCGCGAGCAGGATGTCAAAAGACTGGTAATGCAGGCGCGTCGCGGCCTTCCACACCGGCACCGCGAAAAGAAAGGCCAGGACCGTGACCGATGCGGCCAGCGTGGCGACCCGCGGGGCGTATTCGATCGAGTACTCCTCGTACAGGGTGTTCCGGATCAGAAACGCCATGATCCGGTAAAGCAACATCACCGCGATGACCCCGCACACAACACTGAGCAGATTCATCCGCACCGGCAGCGTGAAAAAAGGCAGTCGGCTGACCGCGCCGGCCAGCGTTCCCCAGACCGGATGCAAAGGTAGGTCCAGCGTCTCGATCCCGCTGTACGCCGCCATCAGGCGCGCGGACTCGCCGGGGTACACCCCGCGCGACAGGGTCAACCCGTAAACCCCCGCCGCCAGCAACCCGAATCCGAACGACAACCAACCGTCGGTTCTGCGCCGCTCCGCCGACACCTCTTGGAAACCTTTGATCATGGCTCATCAACCCTATTTTGAAGAAAAACAACCCCTGGCCCACTGCAAACCAACCCACTGCATCATGAGACAGGAGTATAGCGGTTTGACAGCCCCCCCGCAAGTCCGGAAGGCGGCTCAGAAAACGTCGTTTTGGAAGGGCTCCAGCCATTCGGCGAGCGCGGTTTTCCACTTGCCGCCCTGCGCCGTGAACAATTCGGGGCGCCGCGCTTCCGGCAGTTTCCCGACCGCGGCCCCGTCCCCGGCGTTCAGCAGGACCACGAGATCGGGCGCGGCGCGTTCCCGATCGATTTTGTCAGCCGCCGCATCGGGGGCGTGATCACCGGCCGTGGCCACCCGGACCGCCACGGCCCCCGTCTCCGCGGACCGGGCCAGCAGCCCGACCGCTTCGGGATCGATCTGCCAGCCCCCGGCCCGGGAACGGATCAGCCGCAGGGCCCGCCGCACAGAACGGACCGCGGCCTCGGGATCATCCTGTCTCACGCCGTCCAGAAACAGGACATGGACCGCCTGCCGGTGCAGCCACTCCGCCAGGGCGACCGCCTCCCCGTCCGGCGCGCCGAGCAGCAGCAGCGCGGGCGCGGGCTGCTGCGTTCCCGGCAACAGCCGCGGCACCAGTTTGGGGACAGCCCCCGCCGCCGTCTCCGTTTCCGGGTGGAGCCGCACGGCGAGTTTCCGCCATGCGGTCCATTCCGCGGGCTCGCCGCCTCCCCAAGCGAGCCCCCCCCACACCAGCAACAGTGAAAACGCGTACCGCATGCCTGCCCCCGGCTCACTTCTTTTTCTTGGCCGCTCGTTTCTTCACCACCTTCACCGGCTCATAGTTGACCAGGCTCCGGTCCAGAATCGCCGCCGGCCCGTCGTACAGGGGAATGCCCGTGAACGTCACCGTGTCGCCCTCCGCCTTCCTCTGTTCCGGCGGGACCGCATACACCACGCCCGTGATCAGGTCCACCCAGACCGGGTCCTTGAAGTGACCGCCCTTGACCGCAACCTGGACGGGGAAAATCTCCGAGCCGTTGCCGGGGATCTCGGTGCCGTCCCAGAGCGCGATCACGTCCAGGCCGCTCTTCTTGTCGCGGAACGCGAATTTCGAGACCAGCCGCTCCGTGCCCGTCACCGCCACCTCGCGCTCCGGCGTGAGCGCCAGCGCGTCGTTGAAGAGCGTGACCACGTTCTGCACCGTGTAGTAGGCCGACTTCACCTTGATGATCGAGTTGTCGGGGTTTGTCTTGAGCAGCCCGTACCGCGAAATGAAATCCTTGTGGTAGGCGAGGTCCGAGATGGTGAACACGGACGACTCGATCCCGCACCCGACATCGCACAGCATCCGCCGCGCGTTCCACTTGGCGTGGGAGTACTCGGTCCAATCGATGCCGGAAAGCGCGTACTGCACCTCCTCCGAGGCGCACCCCGCCTCGCCCTGCCAGGGCCGGATGTTCGGCGCCACCTGCCGCAGCATCCCGTTGAACTGCACCATCCGTTCGGTGAGCCGGTCGGGGTTGCCGCTGTAGCCGTGGTACACCGCCCAGTGGAAGAGATCCAGTTTCCCCTGCCCGCCGATACTCTTCAGCATCGTCTCCATCAATTCCACCCCGAGCCCGGCCAGCACGAAAGCGCCCACCCTGGCTTCGGGATCGACCCGCTTGATGATGGCGGCGGTGCGGATATTGTTCTCCACGATCCGCTCCGGCGTGTTGAATTCGCGCCGCAGGTTCGGCTCGTTGTACATCATCCACTCTTTCACCCCTTTGGGCGCATAATGCCTCACCATGGCCTCGACCCACTTGTCCCACGCCGCCAGCGTCTCCTCGCCGGAGGGCAGTTGGCCGCCCGGCCCCAGCGCCCCGCCCGGCTCGTACAGTTTGTTGTTGTACGAGGTTTCGAGACAGACCTCCAGCCCCAGGCTGATCGCATCGTCCACAATGTGGTCGAGCCACGCGAAATCATAGACGCCTTTTTCTTTTTCGGTCCGGTTCCAGCCGCCCTGCAGACGGATGCGCCGGATACCCAGCGGCACCAGATACCCGCGGTAGGCGTCCCAATCCGCCAGATCCCGGTCCAGCGTCTCGCAGCCCAGTGACCACATGGCCGTGCCGATCTCCGGCACGCTCTTGGGGATCAGCGTGCCGAGTTTCTTCAGGTCGGGCTTCAGCGCCGACTGCACGCGCGAGTGCGTCTGATCCAGCAGCGGTACCGGACGCACGCGCGGCTTGAGTTCGGAAAAGAAGCGCGCGGGCCGCAGAAACTGCTCGGGATGCAGCGCCTCCGGCGTGACCCGGACCTCATCCAGTCCGCCTTCCAGCCCGCGTCCGAACACCAGATCGCTGTCGTCATACACCAGCGGCCCGTGCGTCGTGCCCCTGCCGCACAACTCATGGTCCAGATAGAGCCCCGCCCGCCGCGTCGCGCCATCATAAGTCAGCGCCACATGATGCCACTGCCCGTCGCATAGTTTTCCCGAAGACGCCATGCTCTGGTTGAAGCCGGCGCCGCCGGACGCGTCCCCGGGTTGCGTGTCGAACCGCGCGCCCAGCACGCCGCCGGGCGTCACCGAGAGCGACCAGCTCGAACCGCTCTGGCCGCCGCGCCGCTTGCTCGCGATCAACGCGAACCGCGTCGGCGGTTTCTCCATTTTGACAAACGCCTCGACCGTCAGGCTGGCGGGCCGCGACGCCGCCGCCTTGCCGGAAACCGTGACCTCTCCGCCGACCGGCGCGCCGCCGGCAGGTCCTTCCGCCGGACCAAACCGCAGCGAGCCGCGGTTCTCCGGCAGCGCCGCGCCGCAGGCGGCCCCGTCCCACAGCAGCGGGAAGGGCACCTCTTCCGACCAGACCGGCGGCACCCCCTTTTCGAAAACGCCCGCCTTGCCTGCCAGCACCGGCTCCCCGGCAACCGCGGCCACCGCATCGGCCCGCTCCCCGGGCTTCCCCCCCTCAAACCGCCAGAACCCCGCGGGCTCCGCAACCGCGGCACACGCCGCCCACACCATCACTCCCCACATCCGTCTCATGGCTTCCCCCTCTTTCCCGGTCGCACTCCGTTTCCTGGCCACACCTTCCGCTCCGGACGGTTCCGGCGTATCCGGCCCCGATGGCGTGATTGTAGCCGATCCCGATCCCTGCGACCAGACACAAACGCGCAAAAAATATCGGTCTTTTTGCGCAGCCGGAATCGTCTTGCGTCCGCGTCCCCGACCCCTCCCCGCATCCCCCTTCGTAGACTTCGCGGCTTCGCGTGAAAACCCATTCGCTTTCCGTGCCGTTCTCCGTTCGCGCGGCACTCCCTCCCGAGATGCGGATTCAACAACGGTGCGCCGCCCCCTCAGCGGGGCGGCTCGACCAACAACAGCGAAACCGCATACGGCTCAAGGACAAACCGCCGCGTGACCTCGGCACCCCGGCCGGACGTCTCCTCCACCGTTTCGAGATACGCGGGTTTCGACACATCCGCATACGCGTTGCTGTGGCGGGAGTCCGAGAGATAGCGCCGCGCGCGCCATCCGGCGGCCAGCTTCGCCTCCAGCCCGGCCACGCTCAGGTCCACCTCGCACGGCATCGGCTGGTGATTCCAGAAGAGAACCGACACCCCGCCCGCGTCCGCGGCACCCATCGCGCCGAGGCCGCCCCCGTCCTCCCGCAATCCCGTGGATTCGGTCTGGAGCTCGTTGCGCTTCTGCATGCCCCAGCACTTGACCGCCATCCCGAAGGGGGCCATGCGCAACGTGCCGTCCGGCGCATAGAAGAACTGCGCCAGCGCCGTCTGGCTCGGACTGTGGAACGTCACCCACGGCAACACGTGCAGCTTCCGGTTTTTGCGGGAGAAATACTGGAAGGCCGTCACGCAGGTGGCCTGCAGCCGGTTCAGGTCGCGCGCCACGGGCAGCACTTTCCAGGGCGACCCCGTGAATCCCATCTCGTCCCAGAACATCGGAATGCCGCTCGGGATGCGGTGCGAATCCAGCAGCTCCGTCATCCGCTTCTCAAATTCAGCCGCTTCGCTCCATCTCCGGTCCCCGTAATAGTGGTAGCTGAGGAAGTCGAGGCGCTTGCCGGGAGCGGGGTCCGCCGCATAGAGCGCCACGAATTCGCGCAGGTGCCGGTCCGGCGGCGCGCCGGTGGTGGCGGGCCCGCCCACCAGCAGCGGCAGCGCGGGCTTCAGCTCCGCGTTCAGCTCGTTGACCGCCTGATACATGGCGCGGTAGAACCCGTAATACTCTTGCGTGTTCAGATCCCCAAAGGCGCTCAGGTGGAACTCATTCAGCGCCTCGATGTAGCGCAGGTTCGGGCAGATCGTCTTGTAGCGCCGGAGCGCGGTTTTGCATACCTCCCTCCACTGGTCCATCGTCATGCGCCCCTCCACCACATGACGCTCGAGGCGGCGGACGTTCAGCAGCACCTCGTCGGCGATGCCCCCGTAGGCCGAGAGATACGACTCGAACGGCACGTCCGGCATCTCGAAGTCGGCACCCGCCCCCTTGACGCGGTTCCGGATGGGATAGTTCAGGTTGTACGCGCCGGTCTTGATGTCCCAGAGATCGTCCAGGCAGACCCAGCAGCGGACGACCCGCGCCCGGCCGTATTCCCGCTCGATCACCTTGGCGAGTTCCAGCGGCGGCGACCGCATGAGGATCGAATTGTTGATGTACCGTTCGATCTCGCGGCGCGGGCCCACCGGTTTCGAGGCGTCGACGGCAACCCGGGCGCGGAGCACATGGGCCTGACGCGCGCCGTACAGGGCGGCGCCCGCCGCGCGCACCGCCGCGACGCGCGCGGCATGCGGCGCGTCCGCGACACTGACCAGCCCCCCGTACCCTTCCGCGCCGGCCGCGCTCCCCTCGGCATACCGGCACCCGATGATCCCGGCCACATTCGGATGCCGCAGCGCCGCGCCGACCCGTTCCGCATAGGCTGCGGCCCACGCCGCCTGTCCCGGACTTTCCAGACTGAGCGGGCGGATGTGCGCGCCTCCGGGCGTCTTCCGCGGCACCGCCACCACCAGCACCGGGCGCTCCAGATAAGGCGACACCTCAAGCGACGAGACCGCCTCGTCGTCCAGCGCGACACGGACCGCATCGGCCTGCCAGCCTGCCAGCCTCATGAGAAGCGGATCGGTTTCGTGAAGCAGGCACCCGAGATTCAACGTCTCCGGAAAGACGGACTTGAAGACGCCGGCCACCCCGCTGAAATAGGTCTCCGCGAACAGCTCGCCGAATTCCGCGCGCTCGCGCCCCGTGATCCCGGCCGGCGCGTTGGTCGTATTCTGGAGTTCGGACCACTCCCCGTACTGAGTCTTCCACGCCGCGTTGAGTTTCTCGATCTTGCCGTAACGCCGTTTGAGGAAGGCCAACAGCCTGGTTTTCGCGGGCTGTTGCGCGGGCGCGCGCATCACCTCGCCCAACAGCGCATGTACCCGCAGGCGCCCGATTCCGGAATCCACTCCCAACCCCACGCACCGGATGTCCTTCGCCAGGCTCTGGCGCGCCTCCAGTTGCCGCCGGACCTCTTTCTTGAATGCCGGGTCAAACGGGTCGATCAGCGGACAGGCCCCCTCCCCCGCACCTTCGACGCATGGGCCGGTCAGCGTAAGCCGCGCCAGATAAGGCGTTTTGCCCAGCTCCCGGATCTCCGGCGCACTGTTGGCGTCCACCGCGTTCACGCCCCAGCTCCGCAAGCGGCGGCAAAGGGTCTCCGCCGCGTCCTCACGCCACTTCGCGCCGTATTTCTTCCGCGCGTTGGCCGCCCGGAAATCCGCCGCCCCGTCCTGTTTCGCGGGCAGCCTCTCGAAAAACTCCCCGCGGGGAGCTTCTTCCGCGAGCGGTTCCGCGAGCGTCGCGCCGGTCACACCGTGCGCCCACCAGAGCGCCCCCTCGGGATCCACAAACCACCACCGCCCCCCCTCCTTCTCCAAACGGAACCGCCCCGAAGCGCGGCGCTTCGGCCCGTCCGCCCATCCGCCAAAGGCGTTCCAGCCTGAGGGCGCGGGCCGCGCGGCGAGTTCGCCGCGCTCCTGTTCGGCCATCCGGCTGAGATCCGCGTCCGCGCGTACCTTGCCCGGCCACTCCGCGTGCTTGAACTGCCCGTACGGGTCAACGAACGGGAAGAAGCGCCCGGCCTCCCACGAACAGTAGTCCGGCAGCGGACCGCACGTTCCCAACGCCTCGATCCGGTTGATCCGGAAGGTGCGCGGCTGACCGGTCTGATACACGAACACCACCAGCCGGTCCGAAGCCTCGGTCTCCGGCGCGGGCCCCTCCAGTCCGGACAACCGCCTGACCACCTCCCCCCGCAGCAGCGGCAGGGGGCCGAGCGGAAGCGTGATCTCCCCGCTCTCGCCCGCCTTGAGCTCCAGCGAGGGCAGCGCCATCAGCGCGCCGCGTTCCGCCGGCATGGCCGTTCCAGGCGCGGCGAAGCGGATTTTGAGCAGATCTTTGCCGGTGTTTTCCGCCCGGACCATCAGGCCCGAACAACCCGCCAGACGCGGCGGCATGGGCAACAGCGCCTGGGGCCAGGCCTCCCGTTGCCCTTGGGAGAACGAAAGAACGTCCCCCTCGCGCGTGACGCTCAGCCCCCGCTGCACAACCTTTCCGGCATCCCATCCCGGCGAGGGGAAAACAGCGCCCCGTTCCTCCCGCGCGGCGCCCGCCCCGGTCTGGGCGAATCCCGCGCACACACCCCCGCATACGCCCAGCGCCGCAAGCGCAACCCGCGCGCCCGCGCATCCTGAAAGCAACCGCTGTTTCATAACGCCTTCCCCCTTCGTGAACT